>CAZBHT010000010.1:0-20532 GCA_964491655.1 uncultured Burkholderiaceae bacterium | reverse complement strand
ATTAGAAAGATCATACTAAATTTACAGCTTTAATGTCTAATGGAATATCTGGGTTAAATAACTATGTGTTTTATATAATGAATTTTATTTTTACGCTGAAATGATTGGTTTTTAGTGTATTCATGAAGTTTTAGAAGGATGTTTGACTTCATGAATTAGGGTGGAAAAGGGACATAATGGAAGGAAAAATTTCCTTCCATTAAAAGATTAAAGTACTTTCGCCAAGAAATCTTGGGTTCTTTTGTGTTTCGGAGAGGAGAAGAAGCTTTCGGGATCATTTTCTTCAACGATAAGACCACCGTCGACGAACAGAACTCGGTCACCCACTTCCTTAGCAAATCCCATTTCGTGGGTAACCACGACCATGGTCATCCCTTCACGAGCAAGAGACTTCATAACATCTAGTACCTCTTTAACCATTTCTGGGTCAAGAGCACTAGTTGGTTCATCGAAAAGCAGAATCTGAGGATTCATAGCTAAAGAGCGAGCAATAGCGACGCGTTGCTGTTGTCCACCGGACAATTCGTCAGGCATTGCAGATGCCTTGTGATCAAGTCCGACACGTTTTAATAATTGTAGTGCTTCTCTTTTGGCTTCTTCGGGATTTTTACCTCGTACTTGAACCGGGGCTAGCATTACATTTTCTAAAACACTCATATTCGGGAATAGGTTAAAACGTTGGAAAACCATTCCAACTTCCCGACGAATGGTATTTAAGTTTGTACCTTCTTTAAGCGGAATACCATCAATGATAATTTCGCCACTACTTGGAGTCTCTAAGTAGTTGAGACAACGCAGAACGGTACTTTTACCGCTACCGGAGGGTCCGATGATAACAACAACTTCTTTTTCTTTAATTTCAAAATTAATGTCTTTTAAAACAACGGTATCTCCGAAGCTTTTGGTGAGGTGTTTAACCTCAATCATTACTTTGCGATCTGTCATTGTTAACCTTTTTACTAAATGGTTCGAACTTTTCGACCACGGTTAAAGCGTTTTTCTGCGTATGCGACCAAGCGAGAAATTGCTAAAGTCATCACTAAATAGATCACTGCAACGGCAATCCAGATTTCAAACGCTGCGTACGTTCTCGAAATAATCAATTGTCCGGTACGGGTCAACTCTCCAAATCCGATTACAGAGACGAGAGAGGAGTCCTTAAGCATCGTAATAAATTCGTTTCCTAAAGGAGGAAGAATGCGCTTAAAAGCCTGTGGGAGGATAACAAAACGCATGGTTTTGAACCAACTTAATCCCAGTGCCCGAGCCGCTTCCGTTTGTCCCGCATCAATACTTTGAATGCCACCGCGAATAATTTCCGCAATATAGGCACCGCTATTGATTGAGCATGCTGCCACCGCTGCTACGAACGGATCAATTCGAACTCCCAAAATAGGCGGGAACGCAAAATATACTAAAAATATTTGAACTAGAAGTGGAGTTCCACGGATGAAATCGATATAGATAATCGCTAACGATCTAAAAAAGCGATTTGATGAAAGACGAGCAATGCCGAAAATCATACCGATCAGCAGGCCAAGGCCCACAGAAAGCGCCGTGATTTCCACCGTAATCGCCGCACCCTTTAACAAAAGGGGTAAACTTTCAGAAATAAGTTCTGTATTTAATGTCATATGTTATAAACGAATGCATAAAACAAGACTGTTTTATGCATTCTTGAATTAATTAAGAATTAAGAACCAAACCATTTTTTATAGATTTTGTCGTACTCGCCGTTTTGTTTCAGGGCGTTAAGTGCGTCATTAAACTCTTTGGTCAGCTTATCGTTTCCTTTTTTCATAGCGATACCGTAATCTTCTGCATTCATACGTTCGCCAACGATCTTGCCCTTGCCACCTTGTACTAAATAGTAGGCAATGACAGGATGGTCACTGATCGCCGCGTCCACTCCCTTATTATTCAACTCCATGAACGGTTCATTGGAGTTGTTAAAGGAGACAACCGTTGCGTCTTTGATGGTAGATGCTTTTTGTGCGCCTGTAGTACCAATTTGTACTGCAACCTTTTTACCCTCTAGATCTTTGAGTGATTTGATATCGTTGTTGTCTGGATGAACGAGGATAGAAAGACCAGAAGTGTAGTAGGGGGCAGAGAAATTAATGGCTTTTTTTCTGGCCTCTGTGATGGACATACCGGAGATCGCCGCATCGATATTTCCCGAAGAAATCGCAGGGATCAAAGCATCAAATCCAAGATTAGAAACTTCGATTTTGTACCCCATCTGCTTTCCAAGGGCATGGATTAAATCCATATCGAAACCAACCAGTTCATGATTGGTGCCTTGAAATTCGAAAGGAGCAAACGTTGGATTCGTTCCAATTCTGAGAACTTTTTGAGTAGGTTGTTCTACTGTTTTTGTAGCTGTTTTTTTTGAATCGTCACAGCCGGTTAAAAGGGCTGAACTTAATAAAGCAACAACTGGTAAAGCCAGCAGGGTTCGTTTAAACATCGGCAATCTCCGTAATGTATAAGTCTCGGGAATTTCCCACCGAGATTGAATTAAAAATGAACGCTAAGTTTAGCGTACTAATGATCGTTTCTAATACCAGATTGATGGTATTTATAGAACAATAATGTCTTTATGGAATATGTCAACAAAATAAAAATCATTTCATATTAAAAAGAAGCGATTTATTTCATATTATGATTTTATAAGGAAATTATTTTGTTGATAGATTCATGCTAATCGGTTTTTTTAGTGGTGTGATGGGTTGTGCCTTATGGGGCTTTATCTATTTAGTACCGCTTCTTTTACCTGGATATGATCCAATCAGCATAGCAATGGCTCGATTTGCTTGCTTTGGAGTTGGTAGTATTTTTTTGTTGTATCGATATCAGGAGCAATTAAAGCGACTGACTCGACGCGATTGGTTTGATGCTTTTAGTTTAGCCTTTGTTGGTAATGCGGTTTATTTTGTTTTCTTAAGTCAAGGAATTAAGTTATCTGGTGCTCCACTCGCAGGGATGTTAATGGCTTTGATTCCGGTTTTAGTTGCCATCATCACAAATCGAAAAACCGTAGAAAATCCGATTGTTGTCCCTTGGAAAAAATTAATAATTCCACTTGGAATGATTTTAGTGGGTCTTGTGACGGCCAATGTGACGGAATTTGAACTCGCAACCGAAAGTACGTCTCCTCGTGATTTCTGGATTGGTGCGAGTTGTTCTACGATTGCAATGCTTTTATGGACCTGGTTCCCTATTCGTAATTCTCAATGGTTGATTCGACATCCAACGATTAGCCCTTTTGCTTGGACGACCGCTCAAGGATTTGCTATTTTTCCGGCTACTGTGGTTGTTTATTGCTTTGTAAATGTAGATTCGATTATTGATGGAACTCCTTTCTTAGGCGAAACACCTTTAACTTTTATTATTTTGATGCTTCTTGCTGGCATCATTTGTGGCTGGGGAGGTATGGCTTTATGGAACTTTATGAGTGCTCGATTGCCAGTAGCCTTATCCGGTCAAATGATTGTTTTTGAAACAATTTTCTCAGTAATTTATACCCTGATATATCGTAAAGAATATCCCTCTTGGACTTTATTGGTTGGTTTGATTATTTTGTTACTTGGGGTTGTTTTTTCCCTAAAAGTGTTTCAAAAAGCGATACAGGAATATCAAACCAAGTAAATACAAAAGCTTTAACTACGATAAATTTAAATTTTTAGATGGTTTTAATGATGACAAATTATCTACAGCCCGTTTCTTTAGATCACGCTTATTTGCTATTTAATTTAGGAGCGACTTCCTTGGTGTCTGCATCGTATCAGGCCGATGCGGATGTGATGCCTGCTACTTGGGTGTGTCCACTCGATTTAAAGCCTTCAAAAGTAACGGCGGTTATTGATCGTACTCACTACACACGAGGTCTTATTGAAAAAAGTGGTTATTTTGCATTGATGCTTCCAGGAAAAGGAATCATTGATCAGGTGATGTATCTTGGAACCACATCGAAAAATGATGAGGCAAACAAATTAGAAAAAAGTGGAAGTGAATTCTTTTATTTCCCTGATTTTGACATTCCTATGGTTCGTGGTTGCGCTGCCTACGCCATCTTTAAAGTCATTCCCGAAGAGCACAATGAAAAAACGTACGATCTTTTCATTGGTCAATGTGTCGGTGCCTGGTCGGATCGTCGAGTCTGTCAGAACGGTCACTGGTCTTTTAATCAAGAAAATGATTCTTTACGCTTACTCCATTACTCTGCTGGAGGACACTTCTACACACTAGGCGAGCCCGTATCTCCTAAAGAAAATGAAGCCTAAATAAAGTGTCTTAATGAAACAGTTCAAGGCTGTTTTTAGGCTAAAAATTTATGAATCGGTAAATTGACTGAACGTTCATTCATAAATTAAAATTTTGTCGTTTTTTGTTTCTGAGTAAAAGACAGAAACGGTCAAGGTTTATGTTTGAGGAAAAAATGCATAAAAAAGGTTTTAAGGTTTTAGGTGTTTGCGTTGCCGTGGCAACTCTTCTTTCCGGCTGTGGTAAGGAAAGTGCTCAGCAGGTAGGCCCGACAGGAGCGGCAGCTCTTCCGCAAGTTTCTGTCTATGAAGTCACCCCAAGTACGACTACGATGATTTCCGTTCTTCAAGGAAGAACAAGTCCGTACCTTGTTGCCGAAGTCCGTCCTCAGGTAACGGGTATTTTGCAAAAACGATTATTTACAGAAGGGGCTGAAGTAAAAGAAGGACAACAGCTGTATCAGATTGATCCAGCGACTTATCGTGCTACGGTTGATAGTGCCAAAGCTTCTTTAGCCAATGCAGAGTCGGTTTATGCTCAGGCTAACCGTACCGCTAAGCGTTATGCCAAGCTTGTAAAAAGCAATGCCATTAGTCAACAACAAAATGACGATGCCCAAGCCGCTCGTATCCAAGCCTTAGCTCAGGTCAATGCCGCCAAGGCCGCTCTACAAACCGCACAAATTAACTTAGGTTACACCGCTATCAAGTCTCCAATCAGTGGCATCATTGGTCGCTCTTTGGTCACTCCAGGTGCTCTGTTAACGGCTAATCAAGCTAATTACATGGCTGTAGTTCAGACATTAAATCCGATTTATGTTGACGTAAACCAAGCTAGTACGGATTTATTACGTCTACGTAAAGAAGTTGCTAGTGGTCGACTTAAAGCAGAAAACGGTGAAATTCCAGTCGAACTGATTATGGAAGATGGTTCTATTTACGCTCACAAGGGGGTTTTACGTCTTTCTGAGGTCAGTGTCGATGAAGGAACTGGTACGATTACTTTACGTGCGGAATTCCCGAATCCACAACAAGATTTATTACCGGGTATGTATGTTCGTGCTAAGTTACCTGAAGGGGTTCGAGAAAATGCGATTTTGATTCCTCAGAAGGCTCTTTTAAGACTTACAAACGGTACCCCTTATGTTTTAGTGGTTAATAAGGAAAATAAACTAGAACAACGTATTGTTAAGACCAATCGAACTCTTAATGGTCAGTGGATTTTGGACGAAGGTTTGAATCCTGGCGAAAGAATTGTGATTGAAGGTTTCCAGCGAGTTCGTCCTGGTGTTCCTGTGAATGTTGTACCTCTGCAATCTGAGCAAAAGGCTCCTGCTAAGAAGTAATTTTTCATGAGGTAGGAACAATGGCAAAGTTTTTTATTAATCGTCCGATTTTTGCATGGGTGATTGCGATTGTAATCATGCTTGCGGGTATGCTTTCGATTCTGAATTTACCGATTTCTCAGTATCCTCAGATCGCGCCACCTCAGGTTAGTATTACGGCTAGTTATCCAGGAGCTTCGGCTAAGACCATTGAAGATACCGTCGTTCAGATTATTGAACAGAAAATGACGGGTCTCGATGGTTATTTGTACATGAACTCTAGCAGTGATTCTGCAGGCCGAATTCAAATTACCTTGACTTTTATTGCCGGAACAAATCCGGATATGGCTCAAGTTCAAGTACAAAACCGCTTATCTCAGGCTGAATCTTCATTACCAGAAATTGTGCAACGCTTGGGTATTACGGTTATTAAAACAACCGCAAGTTTTTTAAAGGTTGTTGCCTTAACTTCAAAGGACGGAAGTATCACCAATGCGGAATTAGGCGATTATTTGAAGTCTAATGTGGAAGAGCCTCTAAGCCGAGTCAAAGGGGTTGGTCAAGTTGACGTTTATGGTTCCAACTTTTCTATGCGAATCTGGTTGGATCCAGAAAAGTTATATAAGTACGGTTTAGTTCCAACGGATGTTACAACGGCTATTAGTACTCAGAACGTTCAGGTTTCATCGGGTCAAATCGGTGGTATGCCTGCGGTTCAGGGAACTCAATTAAATGCAACGATTTCTTCAAGTTCCTTACTACAGACCGTTGAAGAATTCGAAAACATCTTCTTAAAAACCATGCCCAATGGTTCTCAGGTTTACTTGAAGGATGTTTCTCGCATTGAGAAGGGTGAAGAATCCTACGAAGCCGCTGGTTACTACAACGGGAAGCCCGCCGCAGGTATCGCGATTCGCTTAGCCGCTGGGGCCAATGCTCTTGAAACGTCTGATTTAGTCAATCAGAAAATGGAAGAACTTTCTGCGTACTTCCCAGAAGGTTATGAGTATGTGATTCCGTACGATACGACACCATTCGTTCGTGTTTCTATTAAGGGTGTGGTTCAAACTCTGTTTGAAGCTGTGATTCTCGTAGTCTGTGTGATGTATTTATTCTTACAGAACATGAGAGCGACCTTAATCCCAACGATCGCCGTTCCAGTGGTGGTTTTGGGTACGTTCGGTGTGCTTGCCGCGATGGGATACTCCATCAACATGTTGACCATGTTCGCTATGGTTCTTGCGATTGGTCTATTGGTGGACGATGCCATTGTGGTGGTAGAAAACGTAGAACGAATTATGCATGAGGAAAAATTATCACCTCATGATGCAACAGAAAAATCCATGGGACAGATTACGGGCGCCCTTATTGGTATCGCTATGGTTTTGTCTGCCGTATTTATTCCGATGGCTTTCTTCGGTGGCTCTACTGGTGTGATTTATCGTCAGTTCTCGATAACGATCGTTGCCGCTATGGCGCTTTCCGTTCTAGTGGCTTTAACCTTAACACCAGCCTTGTGCGCTACGATTTTGCGTCCGATTAAGCACGATAGAAAGGAAAAGGGCTTCTTTGGTTGGTTTAACCGAGTCTTTAACATTGGTGCTGAAAAATCTACCAATGCTGTTGGCCACATGGTTCCTCGTTGGAAACGCTACATTGTAGTCTATGGTCTGATTATCGGTTTAATGGTTTATGGCTTCATTCGTGTACCATCTTCTTTCATGCCAGATGAAGACCAGGGTTCTTTATTAGTTCAGGTTGAACTTCCTGCGGGTTCTACTCGTGAACAATTGGCTCCTGTAGTGGATCGAGTTAAAGATTACTTCCTGAAAAATGAACAGGCTAATGTCAACGGTATTATGACGGTTGTTGGCTTTAGTTTCTCGGGTCAAGGTCAAAACTCAGCCATGGCCTTTGTATCTTTGAAAGATTGGAGTGAACGAAAAGGGAAAGAAAACACCGCTCAAGGTATTGCAATGCGTGCTAACCGCACTTTACTGAGCTGGAAAGATTCTCTCTCATTTAGCTTTGCGATTCCGCCAGTTCCTGAATTAGGTATGGCTGATGGTTTTGATTTTTACTTACAGGATCTATCAGGTGCCGGTCACGACAAGTTGATGGAAGCTCGTAATCAGCTCTTAGCCGCCGCCCGTGCTAATCCGAAACTCTATAACGTTCGTCCAAATGGTAAAGAAGATAGTCCACAGTTCAACGTGAAGATTGACTTTGCCAAAGCTGCATCCCTCGGTGTATCCGTTGCAGACATCAACAATACCCTTTCTGTTGCTTGGGGTAGTACGTATGTCAATGACTTCTATGACCGTGGTCGAATCAAGAAAGTTTATGTCCAAGCGGATGCCCCCTTCAGAAAGGATCCCGAGGATATCAATCGCTGGTACGTGAGAAACAACCAGGGTGAAATGGTGCCATTTTCAGCCTTTACTTCAACAAGATGGTCTTATGGTTCACCTCGATTGGAACGTTTCAATGGTTTAAGTGCTGTCAATATTCAAGGTTCTCCTGCAAGAGGCTTGACCACGGGTCAGGCTATGGAAGAAATTGAAAAAATTGCTGAAACTCTGCCTCCAGGATTTGCGATTGCTTGGAACGGTATTTCTTTCCAAGAAAGACAAGCGGGCTCTCAAACAACGGCACTCTATTCGCTATCGGTGTTGATTGTGTTCCTGTGCCTTGCCGCTCTCTACGAAAGCTGGTCGATTCCGGTTGCTGTCATTATGGTGGTTCCACTTGGTGTCGTCGGTGCTATTGGACTAACCGGTACCTTTGGAATGAATAACGATATTTATTTCCAAGTAGGTTTGTTAACGACCATCGGTCTCGTCAGTAAGAATGCCATTCTTATTGTGGAGTTTGCTAAGGAACTTCATGAAAAAGGTATGTCGGCAGTCTCTGCGGCTATGCAGGCAGTTCGTTTGAGAATTCGCCCCATTATTATGACCTCTTTGGCCTTTGGTTTAGGGGTTCTACCGCTTGCTACGGCTACTGGAGCGGGTTCTGGCGCTCAAAATGCAATTGGTATTGGTGTGCTTGGTGGTATGCTGACTGGTACATTCCTTTGTATTGTTTTCGTTCCTATGTTTTATGTGTTGATTTTGAAGGTCTTTGATGGTAAACGAAAAAAGACACAAAAATCGGAATCTCTTTCCCAGGAGGTAGCTCATGAATAAAATTTTTAAATTAACGACAATTGCCTCCTTACTTTTGGTTGTTTCAGGTTGTACTTTGGCTCCGAAGTATGAAAGACCAGTTGCTCCTGTAGCCACTGAGTTTCCTACCGGCCCCGCTTATACGGATGTACAAACCACTGAAGCCAATTTACCTAATTGGAAAGAGTTCTTTACTAACGACAAGGTTCGTAAAGTAGTCGAGCTGGCATTGGAAAATAACCGTGACATGCGCGTTGCTCTTTTAAATGTTGAAAAAGCCCGTGCGGTTTATGGTATTCAGCGCTCAGAATTACTGCCAACCATTGCAGGTGGTTTTACGGAACAAGCCTCTAAGACACCAAGTACCTTATCTGCAACGGGGCGCTCTAGTGTGAACCATACGTACCAGGCCAATTTAGCTACGACCGCCTGGGAACTTGATCTCTTCGGTCGAGTACGTAGTCTTACTGAGTCGGCACTTCAATCCTATTTAGCGACAGAAGAGGGCAGTTATGCTACTCAAAATAGTCTTATTGCTGAAGTAGCAAGCGCTTGGGTTAATGTTGGCGCACAAAAGGATTTTTTAAAGTTAGCTGAAGTAACACTCCAGAGCCAAGAAGAAAGTTATCGTTTGATGGAACAGAGCTATAACCTAGGTGCCAGTTCCCTTTTAGAGCTTGAACAGGCTAAGACAACGGTAGCAAGTGCTCGTGCTTCTTTGGTTTCTTACCAAAGAGGTTTAGCTCAAGCTCGTAATGCTTTAGCGCTTCTTGTTGGAGTTGCAATTCCAGAGTCGCTAGAACCGAATGAAATCGAAGCCGCGACCTCAATCACCGCTATTGCTCCAGCAAGTCTTTCTAGTACAGTTTTATTGAATCGTCCAGATATTCGACAAGCTGAAAATCTCCTGAAGGCTGCTAACGCTAATATCGGTGCCGCTCGTGCTAACTTTTTCCCAAGAATTTCGCTGACTGCTGGTATTGGTACCGGTTCTACGGAATTGAGCGATTTGTTTGATGGTGGTTCAGGGCTGTGGAGTTTTGTTCCAACCGTTTCGCTTCCTATCTTTACCGGTGGAGCAAACATTGCTCGTTTGGAACAAGCTAATGTTGAGCAAAAAATTGCTGTTGCTCAATATGAAAAAGCGATTCAAAACGCTTTTACAGAAGTATCCAATGCATTAGCAACCGAAGGGACGGTGAAACGTCAAACGGACGCTCTTCGAGATTTAATGCAGGCAACAGAACGCGCTTATAGCCTTTCTCAAGACCGATATCGCAATGGTCTCGATGGTTTCCTAACTGTTTTAGAAAGCCAAAGGCAAATGGTACAAGCTCAGACGAACTTTATTGCTAGCGAACAATCTCGAATTACAAGCATTATTTTGCTGTACAAGGTTCTTGGTGGGGGCGCATTGTCGGCGGAAGATACAAAAGCAAACTTAAAGGAGGATCGTCATGCCTCCTCATAAACGGGTATGTATCTCTGAAATGAGAAAGAAGGATATTCTGAACGCCGCTTTTGAGCTATTTATTCAAAAGGGCTTACAGGCTACTTCAATGGCAGAAATTGCAAAAATGGCCAATGTTAGTACGAGTCATTTATACAATTTTTTTGACAATAAGGCTTCCATTGCTCTTGCTGTAGAAAAGCAATTAAATACTGAAATTACTGAGATGTTTCAGAAATATGCTTCTGCAGGAAAAGAAGGAGAGTCATTCGAAAATCAGGGATACGATTGTCTGTTTGATAGTAAACGTTGGTCTTGGGTATTAAGCTTTATGACAGAAGGCCTAAGAACTCAATCGGTTCGAGATCAGTTTGTCAGTAGCGATAAATTGATCCAAGATTTACATGCAAAATATCGTCAGATCAATCCTGAAAATATGGAAGAAAAGATTGCTCAAGAATTAGCAGTGTCCTTGTTCTTTGGCGTTGCAATTCGAAGGATCTTTATCCAAGATATTCCTAACGAAGCGTTATTAAATGCGGTTGCAAAGGTGACGGAAAACCTTCTAAAAAAATAAGGTAAATCACTTATTTGAAAAAGAATAGGCTCCATTGAGTAGACAGATCATACTGAATGGAGCCTTTTGGTAAGAAAAAAAGGGTAATTTTTTATTTTTTTATGATTTTTCCAACGATCGACATTTCACAAGATTTGCAGTGAAAACGAGCCTCTAATTCGATGTTGTTACTAATTAGTTTTATTGGAGTAGGTTTAATTTTCTTTCCTTGTTTGGCGCCTTCCTTTGGACATAGACCTAAAGAGAAGCGAATACAGTGTTTACAACGCATCAACTCTATTTCACGAGAAACGGGTTTACCTTCAATGGCCGGTTCGGTGACAACGCAGTGATGCTTTAGATAAAAGTCTTTCGCTTTTGCGTTTAGAACATTACCGTGATAATCGACTTCAGTTTGTGGATACGCAATTGTTGCATTAATCGAAGATGCTTGTGGCGGTCGATAAGAGGCTTTACGAACTTCATCGAGTTCTTTTACTAAGAGACGACGTAATTCATTGATTTCAGAAATAGGAATAAATCGAACGGAATCATATTCAAGTTCAACTTTGTTTGCTCTGTAGATTGTTCCACCTAATTTTTTTAAAGAGTTTTGTATGCTAGTGATCGCTTTATCTGCGTTTTGAGCTTCTTGTAAAGAAAGTGATTTTTCTATTTGAGCAACATTTCCCTGTTCATCTGAAGCCTTAAGAGTAATACCATCAGCATTCATTTGAACTTTGATCTCAATAGGAACAAAGCGTAAGGCAGTATCCTTCTCCATTAAACGCATCCAAGTATTATCTCGATTGCGCATTAGTTTTAAACCAGGACGCAATTGAGGGATGTTTTTAGTCGGTTCTCGAAGAAAAATAGACCAAATTCCTTTCCCTTGATTTTCAGCTCGATTGATTAGAAGACCATTTAAAACGCCGTTATCTTGGTAAAAGGCGAGTCCATCTCCATTGTGAAGCTCTAGATTGCTTTGCAATAAAAAGCTTTGATCTTGAACTTTGATAACCTTTCCGGCGGGAATTCCTGCGTTTTTAGGGGTATCAAAGGAGGTGATATCTGAGTGACCTCGTCCATGAACAAAGTAGTCCGTAATTCCTCGATTAAAGGTGCGATTTGGATCGGGTTTAAAGGTTATTTCGGTATATCCAACGCTTGATGAGTGAAAATCAGGATGCTGAGTGAGATACTCATCGAGTCGTTGACGATAAAAAGCGGTAGTATTTTTTACATAAGAAATATCTTTGTATCGCCCCTCGATTTTAAAACTTCGAACTCCCGATCTAATTAAAGATTCTAAATTAGCACTCTGATTATTATCTTTTAATGAAAGGGCATGACAATTTTTCTTTAACTGTAATCCGTTTTCATCGAAAAGATCGTAGGGCAGACGACACAACTGGGCACAATTTCCTCTGTTAGCACTTCGTCCTTTAATCGCTTGACTTGCGTAACACTGTCCGCTGTAGCTGACACATAATGCACCATGAATAAAAAATTCGATACGAGCTGTCGTTAACTCATTAGAAATTGCTTGAATTTGCTCTAAGGAAAGTTCTCGAGCTGGCACAATCTGTGAAAAACCAACCGCTTCTAAAAATTTTGCTTTTTGAGGGGTACGAATATCGCACTGAGTGGATGCGTGTAATTGAATGGGAGGTAAATCGCATTGCAATAATCCCATGTCTTGTACGATCAAAGCATCGACTCCAATATTCCATGCTTGATGTGCTAATTTGTGTGCAATAAAGAGTTCTTCGTCAGTGAAAATCGTATTCAGCGCAAGATAAACACGAGAGCGAAATCGATGTGCATGGTTACAAAGTCGTTCAATATCTTCTAGTGTGTTAGAAGCATTGACTCGAGCAGAAAAAATCGGTCCGCCGATATAGACCGCGTCGGCTCCATGATTAATGGCTTCTATACCAATGTCTACGGTCTTAGCCGGAGCTAATAACTCCAGTTCGTTTAAATACTGAGTTTTTTGACTCATGAGATCGGATGTCAAAAGTGAGAACGAATACTCGCTATTTTAACGGCAATGATCGTAAGCTAAAGCTTGAATGACTTCTTGTGTATTTCTACGTTGCTTTGCGATATCAGCTGGTGCTAAAGCTTCATTTGTGCAAAAGTCTTTTCGAGCCCCTGCGGATAAAAGTAGTTTAACGGTTTCGATATCCGCATCCCGAGCCGCCATGTACAGTGGAGTAATCCCACGGAGCGTTCTCGCATTCACCTCAGCACCTTTGGCTAATAATTTTTTGATCATTTCCAAATTTCCAACCGAAGCCGCGTAGTGCAGTGGTGACCAGTATCCTGGATTATTGGGATTTGCTCCCTTTAACAAAAGTTTGTTTGCAATTGTGTTCTTTTTCAAATAAATCGCAATCATGAGTGGTGTTTCATGAATTTGATTTGGAGTGTCAATTTTAAGATTCTTATGAGATAACAGAAGATCAACAATTTTGTCTGAGTTGTGACGAATCGCCAACATCAAAAGAGGATCGCCCATTCCTGAAGGAGTGACTGAATTTGGGTCTAATCCTTGTTTAAGTGCTGTAGTCATTACTTCTGGTTTGTTATCAATCGCCGCGGAGATCGCCTCTTCGTATGTACCTGCCGAGACCGTTGTTACGCACAATAAAAACAATGATGCTAAAAGACTACGTATCATGAGTAAGAACCTTTAAATTCGAAAATCAGTGATAAGCTGAGACCGATCCGCCTTACGGAATAGCTGGAAAAAATTATCGACGGTCGCCGAAGCAATCTCTTCTACAGACACTTGCCGTAAATTCGCTAGTTTACTGGCAACGAAGGGAACATACGAGGGCTCATTTCGCTTACCTCGATAAGGTATTGGAGCTAGATAGGGACAGTCTGTTTCTATGAGTAATCGATCTAAGGGAGCCCAAGAAGCCACTTTTTGGATTTCTGTAGCATTTTTAAAAGTCAGAATTCCTGAAAAAGAAAGATAACCTCCTAAATCTAGTGCTTGTCGGGCCATGTTTTCATCTCCTGTAAAGCAATGTAAAACAAAGCCACATTCATCGGCCTTTCCTTCTTTCAACAAGGCAATGGTATCTTCTTTGGCATCACGGGAGTGCACAATGAGAGGAAGATTGGCAGATCGCGCTCCTTCTATATGTATTGCAAAACGGTTCCGTTGCCAATCAAGAGGTTCTTCATTGTAGTAATAGTCCAGACCACATTCGCCGATTGCAATGACTTTAGAAGACTTTGTTTGGCTGGTAAAGTCTTCTAAAGTGACTTCCCTTGGATCATCTTCTGTGCTGGGATGAACTCCAAAACTAGCCCAAACCCCCGGATGCTTTTCTGCAAAATCAAGGGTGTTTGGAAATTCATTTAATGAACAACAAGCTAGTAGTGCACCGGATACCTGTGCTTGTTTCATTCGGTCTAAAACGGCACCGATATCGCCCGTAAAGGGAGTCGTATCAATGTGGCAATGGGAATCAATGAACATGATTTAAACCAAGTGACCAAAATGAAGATATTCATTTTCGAAACTGAGATAACCACCTCGTGGCGTATCGCAATCAAAATCCCAATCTGGAAGTACCCAACGGTCGAGCCTGAAGTCGTCGATAAAATGAGTCATATGACCCGGTTTATGAGTATGTCCATGAATCAGAATGTGACTGTCAGCTCGATGAGAAGCTCTAGTTACATCAGAGATGACTACATCCATTTTTTCAGTGGATTTTTGGCTATTATCTTGACGACTTTGAGTTCGTAGACTATTAGCTAGGTCAATACGATGTTCTAATTTTTCACTCAGTATGGAGCGTTGAACATCTGGATTTCTGAGAGTGGCGCGGAATTCTTGATATTCGGGATCGGCTGTACACCATTCATCACCATGAGCTAATAAAATGTTTTCAATACCATTACGAACTCGAATTGGATCCTGAATCAGAACCGCACCGGTCAGCCGTGAGAAGTCTTTACCGAGAAGAAAGTCTCGGTTGCCGTGCATGATGTAAAGCGGACGGCCGGAGTCGCTAAATTCTCGCAGTGCTAATAAAACACTGTGATAGCTTTCAGCATGATCGTCCCCTGCCCAAAACTCAAAAAGATCCCCTAAGATCAGTAACTCGTTAAATCGGGGAGCAATACTCTCCATGAAGTGCATAAACACCGCCATGGTCCGAGGTTTATCTTGAGATAGGTGTAAATCGGAGATAAAAACCGGATTTTTCAGTGGTGGAATTTGCTTGCAACAAGCATTAACGGGGACGATTCCTGTAGACATAGCTTAAATAACTTCCGCTTTAACAATAGTGACCTCTTCGACTGGGACGTCCTGATGGAACCCATAGGAACCAGTACGAACAGAGGCGATTTTATCGACTACTTCTTGTCCCTTAACTACTTTACCGAAAACGGCATAACCCCAACCTTGAGGTGTTTCGCTACGGAAATTAAGGAATGCATTATTAGCCACATTGATGAAGAACTGGCTTGTTGCAGAATGTGGAGCATTGGTACGAGCCATAGCGATCGTATATTTTTCGTTTAATAAACCATTAGAGGCTTCATTTTTGATCGGAGCACGAGTATCACGCTCTTTAAGTCCCGATGTATAACCACCACCTTGAATCATAAAGCCTGGGATAACGCGGTGAAACAGCAGACCGTCATAGTGACCATCTAGAACATATTGTTCAAAGTTTTTTGCTGTAATAGGAGCCTTTTCGTAATCAAGTTCAAGGTCAATTTCACCGTAATTGGTTGTTAAACGTATCATTTAAATTCCTTTTTTATTGATGATTATTTAGTAATGGTTACAGACTCAATGACGATTGGACGAACTGGTACATCGTCATAAAAACCTCGTGTGGTTGTCGGTGCACGTCCAATTTTTCGTACAACATCCATACCGCGGATGACTTTACCAAAAACTGTATAGCCATAACCATCTTGAGCTCTAGATTGATTTAAAAAATCATTATCTTTCAGATTAATAAAAAACTGACTCGTGGCTGAATTTGGATCGCTTGTTCGAGCCATTGCAATAGTTCCTACATAATTTCCTAAGCCATTTTTGGATTCGATGGGAATCGGTGCCTTAGTTTTTTTCTGATCCATTTTAGGGGTAAAACCACCGCCTTGAATCATAAAATTTGGAATAACTCGATGGAAAATTGTTTTGTTATAAAAACCAGATTCAGCGTACGAGATAAAATTAGCGACGGTTTTAGGAGCTTTCTCTTTATTAAGTTCAACGACGATCTTTCCTTCTGAGGTATTAATCGTGGCCACAGGAGAAGCCCAGGCAAAAGCAGAGGCAACCATAAGGCCTAAAGCTACTGTGAACTGAGTCTTGGTCATGTATGTCTCGTAAAGATAAAAATTAAGTAATTGATAAAAATATGGCGTTACTTGAGGAGTAATTCAACCTCGTCGAGGCGTTTTTGCATTCTTTTATTTCCTGGAGCAATACGTAGTGCTTGTCGATAAGCGTCTCGCGCTTGAGCCAGATAAATGTCACCTAAATTAGAGAAGGTTACAAAGGACTTGCTGTTGTTCGAAACCGCTCGCTCCAACAGTTCTTTTGCCCGTCCAATGTTACCTTCTGATGCGTACATAACGGCTAAGTTATTGTACGGTTCTGCTATTTCTGGATAGTCTCGAATCATTTGTTCAAAAACACTTCGAGCTTCATCTTTACGGTTCAAATCGTTTAATAGAACCCCTCGCAAGAAACGGATTTGAACATTTTTTTCATTTTTCTTCAGTTCAGACTCGGCTAGGGCTAAAGCTTGTTTTTTTTGACCCTGATTGGATAAGTCGGTAATTTTCTTTACAGGGCGATAGACCTGGGGTTCATTTTCATCAAAAAAAGAACCTTCTGATTGAGCATGAACACTCGTAGTTGACAACAAAGCGACCAATGCTACAGAAATCAAACGAAGACAGAACATCAAACTTCCTCGTAACGACATAAGGATAATGAAGATTATTGTAGCAATATCCATTAAATAGGCCTAATCAATCGGAAGCAATTCTGTAAACACATGAAAAAGGTATAAGAAAAATCGCGAAAATTAAGAAAAGAGAAATGGTATTGCAAAGGTATAATTTCCAATTACAGTTCAAATAATGAACATGCCAAGATCAAACAATAGAAAGGAAAATGATGGCACTGAAAATTTATAACACGCTTACGCGCAAATCGGAGTTGTTCCAGTCGATTCAACCTGGAAAAGTTAATATGTATGTTTGTGGCGTAACGGTTTATGATGACTGCCATATAGGCCATGGAAGAACTTTTATCGCTTTCGATATTGTGAGACGCTGGTTGGAAGCGAGTGGTTACGAAGTTCGTTTTGTTCGTAATGTGACAGATGTAGATGACAAGATTATTCGACGATCTGCAGAAAAAGGAATTCTTCCTAGCGAATTAGCCGAAGAATTTACGTTACGTATGCAGGAGGATTTGAAAAATCTAAACTGTTTGGCTCCGACGGTTGAACCTCGAGCTACGGCCTATATCCCACAAATGCTTTCTTTAATTGAAAAACTTGAAGAAAAAGGCTATGCCTATCAAGATAAGGAAGGGGATGTTGATTTTTCTGTCCGTAAGTTTGAACCCTATGGTGCGTTATCCGGCAAAAAGATTGATGACCTTCGTGCTGGAGAGCGAGTTGAATTAGATACAGCTAAGCGCGATCCATTAGATTTTGTTTTATGGAAAAAGGCAAAACCGGGTGAACCTCAGTGGCACAGTAAATGGGGTATGGGACGCCCAGGCTGGCATATTGAATGTTCGGCAATGAGTAATTCGCTTTTAGGTGATACTTTAGATATTCACGCTGGTGGTCCGGATTTGAAGTTCCCGCACCATGAAAATGAAATTGCTCAAAGCGAGGCTGCAAGCGGAAAACGCTTCGTTAATGTTTGGATGCATTCAGGTCCATTGAGAGTCAATGGCGAAAAAATGAGTAAGTCCTTAAAGAACTTCTGGACAATTCGTGATGCTCTTGAACAGACCAATCGAGAATACGGAGACAAGAATGGTGCTGAAACACTGAGATTCTTCTTGTTGAAGTCCTCTTATAGAAGCCCAATTGATTTTTCATCAGGCCTAGTTGAGGACGCCCATCAAGGATTGGTTCGTTTATATACTGCACTTCGTGATGTTCCAGCGGATCAAGGTGAACTCGATTGGAATGAAGACTATGCTCGTCGCTTTAAAGAAGCGATGGATGATGATTTCAATACAGCCCTTGCCGTTAGTGTTCTTTTTGAACTTGCAGGAGCCATTAACGCCTCGAAATCACCGGTTTTAGCGCGTCAATTATTAAAACTTGGAAATATTTTAGGCTTCTTGCGTTTGGATCCCACTTCATTCGTTAAAGGTGCTGTTGAAGATATCGATTCAACCTGGGTCGAAGAGCAGATTCAGAAGCGAAAAGAGGCTAAAAAAGCCAAGAATTTTAAGGAGGCTGATGCCATCAGAGCAACCTTGAAAGAAAAGGGGATTGTTCTAGAAGACGCTCCAGGTGGAATTACAACATGGCGCAGGGGATAGGATTTCCTTCTACAATAATGGAACCGCCATACTGGCGTAAAGCCTGTATGGCGCTAAGTGAATCCGATCCTGTAATGGCGCGTTTGATTGAAAGATTTAAAGGACGTGCTTTAAGAGGTGGTTATGAACCTTTTAGGATGTTGGTTCGATTCATTGTCGAACAACAAATATCCTTAAAGACAGCTGATAAGGTATGGGATAGGTTTGTTAAGGCTTGTCCTGAAATGACCCCGTTGCTTGTATCACGAAAGCATCGAAGGACATTGAGATCTGTCGGTTTGTCTGAACGAAAGATTGACTGTGTGTTGGACGTTTGTCGCTTTTTTATTGAACAAGAGCAACAAATGGTTGAGTATGAGAGGTTGGACGATCAAGAGATTGTGAAACGCCTGATGTCTATAAAAGGGGTGGATGAATGGATGGCACAAATGTTTTTAATATTTGTCCTACAACGTCCCAATGTATTACCTCTTTCAGACACAAGGCTCGTTAAAGCAATTGTGAACGAATATTTAGATTCCGAACTATTTGATGTAATGGAAATTTCTGAAAAACGCAGAATATTAGACCAAATCACAACAGGTTGGAATCCATGGAGGACGGTTGCCACGTGGTACTTGTGGCAGAGTTTTGAAGCAAATATGGTTACTTACTGAAATAAGAAGATATTGACTATGGCAAAAATTAATTATTTAGATTTTGAAAAGCCTGTTGCAGCTCTGGACGAAAAAATCCAAGGTTTGATCGATTTACAAAGTGGAGACGAAAAGGTCGATATCAAGAAAGAGATCGAAGGGTTGGAACAAAAACGTGAAAAACTCTTAAAAGATCTTTATGGAAAACTTTCTCCATGGCAAACCTCTTTAGTCGCTCGCCATCCACAACGTCCGTATACGTTGGATTATATCCAGGCCACCTTTTCTGATTTTCATGAACTTCACGGTGATCGTGCTTTTGCCGATGATGCTTCCATCGTTGGTGGTTTAGCTCGCTTTAATGGTGAATCCGTTATGGTGATTGGGCATCAAAAAGGTCGAGATACTAAGGAAAGAACACTTCGAAATTTCGGTATGAGTCGTCCAGAAGGCTACCGTAAAGCATTGCGTTTGATGAAACTAGCCGAAAAATTTGGTCTTCCAATTATGACTTTTGTTGATACCCCTGGTGCTTATCCTGGTATTGGTGCGGAAGAGCGAGGTCAGTCTGAGGCGATTGGTCACAATCTTTACGAAATGAGTCAATTGAAGGTACCGGTCATTGCAACCATTATTGGTGAAGGTGGCTCCGGTGGTGCTTTGGCGATTGCTGTTTGTGATGAATTACTCATGATGCAAAATTCAACTTATTCTGTTATTTCGCCAGAAGGTTGTGCGTCTATTTTGTGGAAGAGTGCGGAAAAGGCCAGCGACGCAGCGACCGCCCTCGGTTTATCTGCTCCTCGCCTTAAAGAATTAGGTTTAGTTGATAAGATTGTAGAAGAACCTTTAGGCGGTGCACATCGCGATCCACTCGCCGCTGCCACCTCCTTAAAGCGTGCCCTTACCGATTCGTTAAGAGCCTTGAAACGTTTATCTGTTGAAGAGCTTTTAGCTCGACGTTATGAAAAACTTATGAACTATGGAGTCTTTGCGGTTGAAAATTAAAGGTCGAGAACATCGTCGTTTGACTTTTAAACAGAAAATCGATGCCTCTCTTGTTGAGATGCTTGAGGGGCTTGTTCGTCACAAAGAGCTAAAGTTTGCCGCAGAGGGGCAGTCCGTCAATTTAGCGGTTGCCTTTTCTGGAGGTTGTGACTCAACGGTGCTATTGAGTGCTTTAGCAAAATTGAAGTGCCCTCTCTTAGGCCGTATCACTGCGATTCATGTTCACCACAATTTGTCTGCAAATGCGAATGCGTGGGCAGAACATTGTCAAAAAGTAGCTCAAAAGCTCAAAGTTGATTTTGTACTTCGTAAAGTAGTTGTGAATAAGAGCGGTGACGGTGTCGAGGCCGCCGCCCGCAAAGCTCGCTATCGAGCTCTCGAAGATTCAGCGCGACGCGCAGGATGTCAAGCGATTGTGACTGCACATCATCAAGATGATCAGCTCGAAACTTTTATGATTCAATGGATTCGAGGGGCAGGGGTCGAAGGCTTAATTTGAAAGCCACCGATGCGACAGACCGGATCGATTTCGATTGTTCGTCCATTATTAAGTTTT
>CAZBHT010000009.1:4976-24357 GCA_964491655.1 uncultured Burkholderiaceae bacterium | reverse complement strand
AGAATTTAAACCTGATACCCCAGCCGATGCTCTCGTTGTGAAACTAAAAAATGGAGCGTACGAATTCGATGGATTATTGCCGATACCGGAAATGAAAGATATTTTGGATATCGATGAGTGTCCAGATGAGCAGGATGAACGATATACCACCGTTGGGGGGATGATCATGTATATGTTGGAAAGAATCCCCAAAGAAGGCGATCGAGTTGAATGGGAGAATTGGCGGTTTGAAGTAAAAAAAATGGATGGTCGACGTTTAGACCGAGTCGTTGCTCAATGTTTGCCAGATAAAGAGTTATCAGACGCCCCTAATTAAAAAAGAATCCCGTTTGGTATTAGAAGAGTACTAAACGGGTTTATTTTTATCGTTTATATTCGTTGAATTTCCATCAGAACCGATTAATTTACTGATATCGTTTTCTATGGTTTGACGCATTAAATCCACTGAGCACGTTATCTTTAAAGAGATAACTCGGACTTTTCTTAACAACCAGCCTGTAATAACTAAGTAAAAAAACTCAATCGCAACTATCGTTAATATGCGATAACTATCCCAGAATATAACTAGAAAAATAAGGGAGATAAAAATTGTGCTTAAAGTAGCAAAAAGGCACAACGACACGGTGTAACCGATTAGTGAGGCCATACAAATCGGTATCGTTTTCAGTTCTTGTGAGACAATGTGCAAACGAGTACTTATAAATTGAGTAACTAGTTTGGCAAAGGAACTAATCGATAAAACCGTACTTAGTATTTCACTAACAACCGTCCGAGTTTCTTTTGACATGGCATTAAGTAATGATTTATATCGATTAGGAGTCTAGCCATGTTTATAAATCCAGGTGATTACTGCGTCCATAACGGGCATAGAGTCAATTGCATATGCGGAATTGATGATGGCCGATACTGCGTAATATCGCCCACTTGCTCCCTTAATGTAACCTGCTATGGAACGAACATTTTCAATGTAGCCCGTCTTGATATGTGCATAGCCCGTTGCAACTTTTCTTTTTTTCATAGTTCCATCAATGCCGGAAATCGGCAGTGAAGAAATATATTCTGCTACGTAAGGCGAGTGCCACATTTCTTCGAGAATACGTACAGTAGCGCGAGTAGAAAGTTTAGAGTCTCTAGATAATCCTGAACCGTTATCAACGTACAGTTCCTTTGTGGGAATCGCTAATTTTTGTCTCCATTCTGAAACTTTTTTTCTGCTTAATTCAAGAGTTCCTATCGGATTATTTTCATCAATTCCAAGGGTCAAAAATACGTTTCTAGCAATTAGATTGTTGCTGTACTTATTCATGCCGTATAGCAGTTGAGATAATGGTATGGAATCATGAAAAGCTAGAGTTTCTACTTCTTGTGGAGTCACTCCTTCCTTGATAGTTCCGTTCCACTTACCACCGGATTGCTCCCATAAAGAACGGAATATATTTCCTATATAGTCATTAGGGTTAAATGCGGTGTAAATAAAATATTTTTTCCCGCACTGATTTGGATAAGTTCCTCGAAAAATGGGGCGGTTGTAAATCGAATAATCTGGGGCTAATTGCTCAATCCAATTTTGACAACGACCTTTTGCTAGAGGTACGGATTTGGGAATCTCAATATGCTGGAATTGAGGCTCAGCATAAAGATAAGCTACACCTTTTTCTTCATTGGGCTCAAAGTAAATAGTATGAGAACGGTAATTCAGTAAGAGGGCATCAGGTCCTAAGTTATATGTGCGATATCCTTTCCCATCAAAGGCGAAAGGATCATGGTAAGGCGTGTTAAATAAGGATCTATCTAGAACGAGACTGCCATTTAACTCCTCAATTCCTCTAGATCTGAGTTTGTTAACCAATAACCAAAATCGTTCAATAGTTAAAGATGGATCACCTTGGCCAACCAGATAAAGATCATTTTCTAATACGCCGTTTAAGGGAGCTTCTTTTGTGACAAATTTTGTTGTCCATACTTTTGCTGGACTGAGTATTTCAAGGGCAAGAGCAGATGTAATAACTTTTTCGACAGAAGCGGGGGTTCTAGGTATACGTTCATTAAATTTGAGATTTATACCTTTACCGTTAAGGGGTTTTACCGATAGTGAAAAGTCATTTGTATCAACCCGAGATTTTTTTAATACTTTTTGAATTGAGGTCGGTAAAACCGAACTAGGTGTTGCATAAGCGATCGGGAGAATTGCAAATGTGTATAAAACTACAAACAAAAGTAAACGCATAGATTTATCCCGATAAGAGATAAAAAGAACACATTCATTTTATCTAAATGTACGTTAAGACATGAGATGGATGTTTGCTTGATGTTGTACAAAATTGCATCACATAGGTGTAAATACTTATTTTTGGTGGAGTTGAAATTTTTATAACTATCCTCATATAGAGTGCATTCGGGTTTTAATAGCCCATCTCAATTGTAGAAAGAGGAGTTAACAATGAAAATTCGTCCCTTGCACGACCGTGTGATCGTCAAGCGTGTTGCACCTGAAACTCGTACAGCTTCTGGTCTTTATATTCCTGACGCCGCTGGTGAAAAGCCTGATCAGGGCGAAGTTCTTGCTGTAGGTCCAGGCAAGCGTGATGATGCAGGAAAGATTATCCCAATGGATGTTAAGGTTGGCGATAAGGTTCTCTTTGGTAAGTATTCTGGTCAGAACGTTAAGGTTGACGGTGAAGAATATTTGGTTATGCGAGAAGAAGACATCATGGGTGTCTTGGAATAATCAAGTCTACAGAACAAATAAAAATTATATTGGAGATAGTTAGAAATGGCTTCTAAGCAGGTTTTATTTGGCAATGATGCTCGTACTCGCATGGTTCGTGGTGTCAATGTTTTAGCAGATGCTGTTAAAGTGACTTTGGGTCCAAAAGGCCGCAATGTTGTTTTAGAACGTTCTTTTGGTGGCCCTACAATCACTAAGGACGGTGTTTCTGTTGCTAAAGAAGTTGAACTGAAAGACAAGTTCGAAAATATGGGCGCACAGATGGTCAAGGAAGTTGCTTCCAAGACCAGTGATAACGCAGGTGACGGTACAACTACCGCTACTGTTCTTGCTCAGGCTATTGTTGACGAAGGTATGAAGTACGTCGCCGCTGGTATGAGTCCAATGGACTTGAAGCGTGGTATCGACAAGGCAGTTGCCGCTGCGATCGAACAGCTTCACCAGTTAAGCAAGCCAACTACAACAAGTAAAGAAATCGCTCAGGTTGGTGCTATTTCTGCAAACTCTGACCATGAAATCGGTGACATTATTGCCGAAGCTATGGATAAAGTCGGTAAAGAAGGCGTTATCACCGTTGAAGATGGCAAGAGCCTTCAGAATGAATTAGAAGTTGTTGAAGGTATGCAGTTTGACCGTGGATACCTTTCTCCATACTTTATTAACAATCCAGACAAGCAGGTAGCTTTACTTGAAAATCCATACATCCTTCTTGTTGAAAAGAAAATAAGCAATATTCGTGATTTGTTGCCAGTACTTGAACAAGTCGCTAAGGCTGGTAAGCCACTATTGATCATCGCTGAAGATGTTGACGGTGAAGCTTTGGCAACGCTTGTTGTTAATAGCATCCGCGGTATTTTGAAGGTAGTTGCTGTTAAGGCTCCAGGTTTTGGTGATCGTCGTAAAGCAATGCTTGAAGATATCGCTATCTTGACTGGTGGTACTGTCATTAGCAACGATGTTGGCTTAACTCTTGAAAAGGCTACTTTGGCTGAACTCGGTTCTGCTAAGAAGGTAGAAGTCAACAAAGAAAGTACAACTATCATCGATGGTGCTGGTAAAGAAGATCAGATCGAAGCTCGTGTTAAACAGATTCGCGCTCAGATGGAAGAAACTTCCAGCGATTACGATCGTGAAAAACTCCAGGAACGTGTTGCCAAGTTGGCTGGTGGCGTTGCTTTGATTAAGGTTGGCGCCGCAACAGAAGTCGAAATGAAGGAAAAGAAGGCACGTGTTGAAGATGCATTGCACGCAACCCGCGCCGCTGTTGAAGAAGGTGTTGTTGCCGGTGGTGGTGTTGCTTTGATCCGTGCTAAGCAGGCTATTAAGGACATCAAGGGCGATAATTCCGAACAGGATGCTGGTATTAAGATTGTTCTTCGCGCAATGGAAGAACCATTACGTCAGATCGTTCGTAACGCAGGTGATGAGCCAAGCGTTGTCGTTGATCGTGTTGCAAATGGTAATGGTAACTATGGTTTCAATGCTCAGACAGGCGAATATGGTGACATGCTTGAAATGGGTGTTTTGGATCCAACTAAGGTTACTCGCACTGCATTGCAGAACGCAGCTTCTGTTTCTAGCTTGATTTTGACAACAGAATGCATGATTGCCGATCTTCCTGAAGATAAACCTCAGCTTCCCGATATGGGCGGAATGGGTGGAATGCCTGGCATGATGTAAGCAAACATTAAATTGTTTTGTTGAAATAGGGGAGTTTCAGTGTTAACTGAAACTCCCCTTAGCTGTTTATAAGGAGTATTCTTACATACGTGGCGGGTAGAGGAAATGATATGAACTGGAAAATTGCCCTAGCTATTCTGACGACGTGTTCTATGCTCATGTCCATGAGCTATACCATGCTGATTCCGTTTTTGCCCATGTATCTTATTCAAGAGTTGGGTGTACAACTGTCGGATGTTGACTTGTGGTCGGGAGCAATTTTTGCGATTTCATTTCTAATCAGTGGCATCATGGCTCCCATATGGGGTGCCTTGGCAGATAAGAAAAGTCGTAAGCTTATGGCATTACGTGCTGGGTTCTGTCTGTCTATTACTTATTTCTTAGGTGGTTTAGTACAAACTCCTTGGGAACTCTTTGGCGTACGGGTTATACAGGGCCTGTCAGCAGGGCTTTGGCCAGCACTACTAGCAATCATGTCATCCTCGAGTCCAAAACTGAAACTTGGCTTTTGTATGGGTGTAATGCAAGGTGGAATGACGGCTGGCGGTGTCTTAGGACCTCTTTTTGGCGGTTTTTTAGCTGAAATGTTTGGTATGCGTTCTACTTTCTTTATTGCTGGTTCAGCTCTCTTCTTTATCACTTGCTTAATTCTCTTCTACATTAAAGAGGAACCACGTAAGGCCGATGCAGTAAAGAAGCCGGTCAAAATTTGGGATTTTTCTTTGTTAAAAATACCCGCAGTAAAACGAATGTTGATCTGTGCCGGTGTTGCCCAAATGAGTATTCTTTTAACTCAACCCGTATTACCCCAATACATTGCCGAACTTCAAGGTTCAATGGATCAAATTGTTTTGGTTTCAGGCATTGTATTTTCCGTCTGCGGAATTTCTGGAGTAATTGCTTCTCCTGTTTGGGGTATCTTGGGACAAAACTGGGGCTATCGCCCTGTATTGTATTTAGCTCTTTCTGGTGCCGGTATTTTAGGGTTAATTCAGGTTATTCCAAATACCCTTGAAGGCTTTACTGTCTGGAGATTTATCGGCGGTATTGCCTTTGCAGGTATTTTCCCGGCCATTAATGCTGTGTTAACGATCAGTACAACAGCTAACGATAAAGGTAGAGTTTTTGGTCTGTCATATCTAGCTCAACAAATTGGTTCTGTGATGGGACCAATTATGGGTTCAGCCATGGCTGTTTTTTGGTCTTATAAAGTCATTATCGGTTTTTCAGGTTTTGTACTTTTGCCTTTAGCCTTTTATCTCTGGAAAATGAGACCGAAGAAAAGTGTTGCGGGGGGAACAACTTTAGATCGCAATTAACTTTTGGTCTTATGTAGTGTTTTAGAAGAAAGGTTACATAAAGTGGCTTATTTGTGATTTTCATATGAAAAATCGCTCTTCTAGAGCGAAGAGCGATTTTCTAAGTGGCTATTTACTAGAAAGATTAAGTAATTTTTCCATTTCGTCTGTGTTTGTACCAGAGAAAATTGGTACATATTCTCCTTTAGCGTTTTTAAAGATTCCAAGAGGAACAACAATACCTCCTGCACGACGGAAAATCTTAGAGTTTGTCCAGACCATATCGCGGAATTTTTGTGGAATGATCATCGTATCGGTTTTGAGACCTCGATGGTCGACGTCTTTGAAGTGACGTTCGTGGCGGGTCATCATCATCCATGGGTTGGGTGCAGATAGAACAGCACCGCCTTGAGATACGCTGTCATCTCTAAGAACGGCAACAGGGTAGTAGATAAAGTTGATACGATCGGTTAAAGGAAGCGCCGCTTGCCAAAACTTAGAACACCATGGACACTGAGTGTCGGTTACTACTACAACAATAGGAAGGTTTTCTGGTAAATTTTTCTTTTGAATACCATGACCATTTTTCAATAGGTTGTTATAAATTTGCTCTAAGTTGGTTCCTGGAGAAAGTTCGCCTTTGGCACTGGTGGATACTTCGGTAGCTTGAGTAGCTGTAGCCAAAGGTGACGTTAAAATAACGCTACTCAAGAGAATCTGACGTCTTGAAAGTGTCATAGTAAATCGAAGAGTCTTCGCCTCAAAAATATTTAATTGATCAACCTCATGATAAGGGCCATACGCTAACAATACAGTAAAATTCTCCTTATTACAGATTAGTTCAATTTTTTAACTATCGGTACATTTATGATATTCAATGAGATGCTACAAAATCGCTGGCAAACAAACAATACTTTGCTTTGCGTCGGCTTAGATCCTAATCCAACTAAATTTCCGGAAGTATTTCAAAATTCTTCTACGGGAATTTATGATTTTTGTCGTGAAATTGTTGATGCCACAGCTGATTTAGTGTGTGCATTTAAACCTCAAATTGCATACTTTGCCTCCTGTGGCGCAGAAAGACAATTAGAGAAATTGATTGAATGGATTCATGTAAACCATCCAGGAATTCCTGTCATTCTTGATGCAAAAAGAGGAGATATTGGTAGTACGGCAGAGCATTATGCAAAAGAAGCGTTTGTTCGTTTTAATGCAGATTGCGTGACGTTATCTCCTTATATGGGTAAAGATTCTGTAGATCCTTATTTGCAGTACCCAGATAAAGGAGCCTTTTTGTTGTGTAGAACAAGTAACCCAGGTGGGGATGATATTCAGATGTTATCTTCAAATGACCGATTAATCTACGAACATGTTGCTAAACTTGTTTCTAAATGGAATACAACAGGACAGTTAGGATTGGTTGTTGGAGCGACTTATCCGAAGGAATTAGCCGCTATCCGTGCCTTAGTTCCAGAATTGAACTTCTTGGTTCCTGGAATTGGAGCACAAGGTGGCGATATCAACGCTGCGGTGAAGGCTGGAATTCGTCCCGATGGTACTGGTATGGTAATCAATTCGAGTCGAGCTATCTTATATGCAAGTCGCGATAACGCTAAGTTTGCCGAAGCCGCTCGTACCGTAGCAGAAGACACCCGAAACAAAATTAACGAAGCACGCTTCTCTTAATTTTGTTCGTTGTTTTAAGTGCTTCCTGGGGAAGGTTTATTTCACCGGGAAGCATTTTTTTTGTAGCGATTGCTAATTGCAAAACACTTAAGGCCGTTGATGGCCAAATCAAAGAGAGCCAGTCTGGGGCAGTCGTATTGAATACATACTCATAATCTCGCAGGACAGACTTTAATCCTCGTTGACTATTTTCAGATTCATAACCATTTTGCAAGAGAAATTTACTTAAAAGCAAATAAAATTCTTCATCCGTACTGATTTTATTGACAAGAAAATTTTCCATGATGGTTTATTTTTGTGGTGAAAGTTTATTAAGTGCGTCTAACACTATTGTATCGGTAAGTAACTCAGGCAAAACAATGACCTCTCCGTTCGGATCATATAGTAGATAGAGAGGGACCCCGCCTCGGTTGTATTTTTTTAATGCAAGTGATATTTCAGAGTTGTGACTAGTCCAATCTGCGATAAGAACAGCAACGTTTTTTTCTGAAAATGCATCTTGAACGGTTTTTCGATCTAGTACAGCAACTTTATTTACCTGACATGTAATGCACCACGATGCTGTGAAATTAACAAAAACAGGTTGTTGTTTTCTTAGTAAAGTATCAACTGCCTCTACGGACCACTGATTTGCAATAGATGACGCATTTACTTCTTGGGAGAATGATGCATTCTTGTTGTAGTTGCAGTAAGTGAGAACAGAGTAACTCAAAATGGTAATCAGTCCACAAAGCAGTGCTGATTTTCGATACTGTGAACGTCCGTATTGAACGAGTCCATAGAACCAAAGCGTAATTGCGAAAAGAGCTGAAATAGCTAAATAACCTAAAAATGTATTGGGTGTTGTTTGTTTATAAATGATCCATAAAAGCCAGAAAACGGTTAACAACATTGGAATTGCTAAAATTTTCCGAAAAGTAACCATCCAGCAACCGGGTTTTGGTAGCCATTGCGTCAAGACAGGAAAAGTTGTCAAAAGAAGCCATGGGGCGCTGATGCCTAAACCCAATGAAATAAATATTAAAAAGGTTTCAAAATTCGAAGTCGTTAAAGCATAACCTAAGGCTGTTCCCATAAATGGGGCAGTACAAGGAGAGGCAACGATGACTGTTAAAATGCCGGAACAAAAGCTAGTTGATAGTCGAGCTAAATTAAGATTATCAGAACCAAATTGAACGGAACTTCCCAGGGTAAATTCATAAAAACCAAATAAATTAAGAGAAATAGCGATAAATAAGAAAGTCAATAGCGCAATGAATTCTGGAGATTGAAGTTGGAATCCCCATCCCATAGAAGTTCCTGTATTTTTTACAAAAACTAAAATAAGAGCGAACACTAGCATCGTTAGTAATACACCTAGCGTATATACAATTCCGTGTAGCAACAAAATTCTGCTGTTGTTTCTGTTGTTTATTAATCCCATGATCTTTAGGGATAAAACAGGGAATACACAGGGCATTAAATTGAGAATCATTCCTCCAACAAAAGCCATGCATAAACTAAAAAGTAGAGGGCTTAATGCAGTGTTTCTAGTCGTGAAATTATTTTCGGGGATGCTGATACTACCGGGAACTAATTTCGTTGAAAAAGTGCGAGACCAAATATCGTTTGAAGTTGTTTTTTTAGCCGAAAGAACTCCAGAAAATGAATCTTCGGCCTTAAGACGATCATTTTGTAAAAATAGTGTGATTTGATTGTTATTGTGGATTTGTAGCTTTTGAGGAGAGCTCAGTTTGATAGATTGATTTTCTTCTGCAAAAACATAAAAATCGTTAAGGTCTTGATTATTAAATTTAAAAGTAAGTTCAATCAGCTGTTTTGTCTTATCGATTTTTCCTGATACATCGTTTATATTTTTTGGAATTCTCGCTTCGGTGTTTTGAAAAACTTGAAAAAAATGAGAGTTTTGAGGAACGTTTTTTAAAACGATATCCGCTGTTAATGTTGCCGATCCAGGGATACACTGGGTATGACACATAAGCCAAGAGACTTTTGCTTGGATTGTCTGTGTGCTTCCAACTTTAGCTTCAGCAGGTACAGTAATTGGAACTGGTAGAAGAATCTCTCCATCATATCCATAGTTAATATATTCACCAATACGAAAAACTTTTGGGGTAGGCCATGAAATTTCCCCGCTAGTCCATCCCTCAGGAAGTACCCATTGAATCGATGTTGGGTATCCTGTATCTCCAGTAGCCTTCCAGTAAGTATGCCAACCAGGTTGGTGTTTCAGTAGAACACCAGCGTGTAGGGTAGATCCAGGTTTGGCTCCATCTGTTTTTGTAATTAAAGTGGCTTTAACGGAATCTAATCCTCCTAAAGACGTGAAGGCCCACACAGGAGAGAAGGCAACGGTGATAAGGATGAGAAAGATCCGAAAAAGCCAAGTAGTCATTGTAAAAACTAGCTATGAATGGATTTAACTTGAGCAAAAGCTTTGTACGATGCTTCAATTGTTTTTTCAATTACATCACTATCATGTGTAATAGAAACAAACCCAGCTTCATAAATACTTGGAGCAAGGTATACACCATTTTCTAACATACTGTGGAAGAAAGTGGTGAAACGTTGTGCGTCACATTCCATAACTTCTTTAAAAGAGGTTGGGCATCGATCTCTGAAGTAAATACCAAACATACCGCCTACACTTTGAGCTGAGAAGTCAACACCAACTTCCTTAGCTACATTGCATAGTCCTGTAATCAATTGCTTACTTGTTTCTCCTAAACGTTCGTAGAATCCAGGCTCTTGAATTAGCTTAAGAGTAGTTAAACCACAAGCAACGGCAACAGGGTTACCAGATAAGGTGCCGGCTTGATAAACACTACCTAATGGGGCGATGCATTGCATGATTTCTTTTCGTCCCCCGAACGCAGCGACTGGCATACCACCTCCAATCACTTTACCGAACATCGTAATGTCTGGAGTAACGCCATATAAGGATTGAGCTCCTTGTAATGCACAACGGAACCCGGTCATGACTTCGTCAACGATCAAAAGTGCACCGTACTGTTTTGTAATTTCGCGCAGTGTCTTCATGAACTCTGTTGTAGCAGGAATAAGGTTCATGTTTCCTGCTAAAGCCTCGACGATGACACAAGCAATTTCGCTACCTTGCTTCTTAAATACATCAATAAGCAACTGTGGATTGTTGTATTCAAGTACGATCGTATCGGCTGTGGTATCGGCTGGGACACCTGAGGAACTAGGAGTACCAAATGTTAGAAGGCCGGAGCCCGCCTTAACTAATAAGGCATCACTGTGACCGTGGTAACAACCTTCAAATTTAATGATTTTATTGCGACCGGTATAACCTCTAGCCAATCGGATGGCACTCATACCGGCTTCGGTACCAGAAGAAACAAAGCGAATCTGCTCGATAGAGGGCATAATTTTCTTTATTTCTTCGGCAATCAATATTTCACCTTTTGTGGGAGTACCGAAACTTAATCCTTTATCTACTGCTTCGTGAACAGCCTTAATCACAGTTGGGTTGTTATGACCAAGTATCATAGGTCCCCAAGATCCAATGTAATCGATGTAACACTTACCTGTGATGTCGTAAATATACGGTCCTTGGGCATGATCAATAAAACGAGGTGCGCCTCCTACGGAACGAAAAGCGCGAACAGGGGAATTGACTCCACCTGGGATAGATTTCTGGGCTCGATCAAAAAGCTCTTCATTAAGTTCCATTTCAACTTCCATTAAAAAAGCGTGCTGGTTTAGCACGCTATCATAAAACTTCAATATAAAGTGAAGCTTACGTTATTTAAAAGGCCCATCCTAAAGTTAATTTAAAGGTAGAAGGCGATGGTCTCATGGAAAAACTTGAATTTTCATGATGTGATCTAAATCTTGGGAAGCTCATTTCCCAGTTTCCACTAACCTGTAAATTCTTTGAGATGGCATAGGTTGCACCCGCTTGGATTACATAACTGATTGCACTTTTCTTAGTTGACCAGCCTGGATCCATTTGAAGGTTATTTAGGCGCCAATATCCACCGCCTAAACCGGCATATAAGCGCCAATTATCAGAGGCTTCAAAGTGATACTGTCCCGTTAGGATGTAACCCGTTAAGTCATACTTACCAAATTTCTTATCATGATATTTCACGTCATGAGAAGATCGGGTGTAGTTAAAGTCGATAGCCCAATGACGATTAATAAAACGTCTATAACCTAGGGTATAAGCAGAATCAGAAGTAATGGTAATGGCATCAGTGCCATTCATATCAGTCTTTTGCCAACCTCCTCCAGCATAAATCACGTTTTTATTTGCAAAGGGGCTTGATGATGCAAGTGGTAATGAGCGAGTTTTGGCGTCATCAACTGTAATGTTGGTAAAGAAAAAGAAGATGTTAGAGAAAGGAACATAAGTACCATAGAACATGGTATTTTCAGTACCAACACCCAAAAGAGGTAAGGGAGCCGGGATTGGTAACCAACTATAGTCACCTCGCATAGTGACACCAAGTGTATAACCAGCTTCACCATAAAGAGGTAAAGAACCGAGAGAACCGAGTTTCCAACGACCGAGCCATGCATATCCAACAAAAGGCTCAAAATTATTATGGGAATCGGAAAAAGCCATAGCGTAGACTAAACGGCGGTTTCCTTGATCATCAAGGTAACTACGAGAAATACCGCCACCCCAGGTAAATCCGTTTTCTTGACGACGATTTGGGTAATCCCATGCAGGATGGATTGTGTACATAGGTACAATTAAACTATTGCTCCCATCGTGGAAAATTTTCTTTAAACCATCCCATGTTGCAGACAAATATCCATCTGATTGGTTCGAAATGCCTGCAGGTAAAGTCTTAGCTACATTATCCAAAAAACTAGACGCATAAGAAACTGTTGATGATGCAATCAAAGCACTGGCTAAAATGGTCTGAAATCTAAATTTCACGCTAACTCCAGAAGAGAAATGGGGCAAAAATAAGTATCGGAATTCTAAAATAATTTCTATATGCGTAGTGAAAATAAAATACGGATACCCCTTGAAATAATATTAAAAAAAAACTAGAGTACGAGGTTGCGAAGTTTGTCGGTCGATCGCGGGAGGAGTGATCCTCGTGAGGAAAGTCCGGACTCCATAGGACGGTGTAACAGGTAACGCCTGTCCATCGAAAGGTGAGGATTAGAGCAACAGAGACGAGCCGATTTAGTTCGGGTGAAACGGGCAATCTCTACATGGAGCAACATCAAATAGGCAACTATTGACCTGGTCCGGCGAGGTTGCGGGTAGATGGCATGAACCTATAGGTGACTATAGGTCTAGATGAATGATCGGCAAAAAATGAAAATTTTTAACAAAATCCGGCTTATAGGCAAACTTCGCATTTCTCATATTTGGTGCTGAATTGACACGAAATCGTATGGATTTGTTGTTCACATATCCTTGAATCTAATTTGTATTAGATAATAGAGCCTTGGTTCGAATTATTAATTTCCGTTCTTGGAAATTTTAAATATCTATAGATGATTTGATTATGCAAGAAACTCAGCCTTCTTCTTTACTCCACGTTCCGGTTCTCTATAAAGAAGTTCCAGAGGTATTGATTCACAATTCAGATGGCGTGTATGTAGATGGTACTTTCGGGCGGGGTGGACATTCTCGGATCATCTTAAGTAAGTTATCTAATCAAGGTCGTCTTATTGCCTTTGATCGTGATCCTGAAGCAATTGCATCGGCTAAAAATATTTCAGATCCAAGGTTTTCAATTATTCATGCTCCATTTGCAGAGATGAAAAATGAATTGGATCTTAGATCAGAGGGTTTAGTGGATGGTATTTTTTTGGATATTGGTATCTCAAGTCCTCAGATTGATGATCCTCAGAGAGGGTTTTCTTTTCGGTTTAATGGCCCCTTAGATATGAGAATGGATAATTCTTGTGGTCTTACTGCTTCACAGTGGTTAGAGACGGCTGAGGAGCAGGAAATTGCCAAGGTAATTAAGGAATATGGCGAGGAGAAGTTTGCCTCAAAAATTGCTCGGACGATCGTTCAATATCGAGAAAAAGCAAAATTAGAAACAACAGAAGATTTAGCTAATTTAGTGGCAACCGTAGTGCCTAGAAACCGTAAAGATCAGGGGCAACATCCTGCTACAAGAACCTTTCAAGCTATTCGTATTGCAATTAACGATGAGTTAGGTCAACTGAAGCGAGCACTTAATGTTGCAGGTTCCATGCTGAAACCAGGAGGTATCCTTGCGGTTATCAGTTTCCATTCCTTAGAAGATCGTATCGTAAAACGTTTTTTTGATTCGATGGTCAATCCCGCCCGTCATATTGATCCTCGTTTGCCTTTGTTACCCGATCAGCTTCCTAAAGCTCTGTTTGAACGTCCAAGTCGCATATTGCCAAGTGAAGAAGAAAAGGATGTAAATCCTCGAGCGAGAAGTTCAGTGATGCGATTTGCACGTAGAACATCAGAACCTTGGAGAGAAACGAAGTGAGAGAATTTCGATTCTTGGTTGTGCTGATTGTCATATTAGAAGTTTCTCTTTTCTTATGTGGTCTGAAGGTTGTTTCGAATCGCCATCAGGCACGAGGGCTTTTCATCCAACTTGAAAGAGAACAACAAATTCACCATGCTCTCATGGATGAACGTAGTCAGTTGAAACTTGAAATTTCTAATTTGGAAAAAACGATTAAAATTCAAAGTATTGCAACTCGTAATGGCTTGATTCCTGTAGACCCTAACCAAACGATTATTTTGAAAGACAAGGTTGTAATGCCGAACTTAAGAGGAAGCGAAAAAGGGAAGGATAAATGAAAGAACTTTTTCTAAAACCTCTTCGTAAATTATGGGCTTTAATAGTAGTGCCAGCAGAAGCTGAAAGTGTGAAAGATGACACTATTGAAAGCCTACTGAGCTCACTGTCGCCTAAACGGGTTGGATGGATTTTGGGATTAGGTGCTATAGGTTTAGCCTTCCTGTTTATACGTTTAGCTTACTTACAGTTGGGATTTAAAACAGAGTTTTTACAAAAGCAAGGAGAGACACGTTTTCAACGTACTTTCGATGTTCCTGCGGTGCGAGGTCGCATTTTAGATCGAAATGGCTATGTATTAGCCGTTAGTGTGCCAGCAAAAGCTGTTTGGGCAATCCCGCAGGATGTAAAGGCTACTAAAGAACAAACAAGAGCTTTAGCCAAGGTTTTAAATATTTCAACTCAAGAATTAGAGAGAAAATTTTCTTCAAAAAGAAATTTTGTGTACATCAAGCGTCAAGTACCGGTTCATGTAGCTGATGATGTTGCGAAATTAAAAATATCTGGAATTCATTTTTCTCGTGAATATTTACGGGCATATCCGGAAGGAGAGATTTCATCTCAAATTACGGGGTTAACGGGTATTGATGGCAATGGAGTTGAGGGAATTGAACTTGCTAAAGAAAAACTTTTAGCGGGTGAAACAGGGTCTAGACGAGTTATTAAAGATCGTCTGGGTCGTATCATTGAAGATGTATGGATTAAGCAACCTAAAAATGGTGAAGATATCAATCTATCGATTGATTCACGTATTCAATTTATTGCATACGAAGCCTTAAGTCACCGCATTAAAGAGGTGAATGCAAAAGCTGGTGCTGTTGTGGTTGCAGATCCAACGACAGGCGAAATATTAGCCTTGGCTAACTATCCTAGCTTTAATCCCAATGTCAGAGCTAAAATTGATCGATCTAAGATTCGTAATCGAGCAATTACGGATACTTATGAACCTGGTTCCACGATGAAACCTTTTTCTGTAGCAGCTGGTCTTGAAGAGAAAAAGGTAACTCCATCTACTTTGTTTCAGATCGGTCAAAAGCTGACGATTGGAAGAAGATCGATCGGAGATTCGCATTACAGTAAAGCATTAACAGTTTCTCAGATTATTCAAGAATCAAGTAATATCGGGACGGCTAAAATTGCTCTCATGCTAACCCCTCAAACTATGTGGAAGTACTACAATTCACTGGGATTTGGTAAGGCACCTGATGTGGGATTTCCGGGCGCAGCTTCTGGTCGCATGAGAGCCGCTAACCGCTGGAAACCAATTGAACAGGCGACCATGTCGTATGGTCACGGTGTAACTGTTTCTCTAATGCAACTCGTTCGCGCTTATACAGCGTTAGCTCGAGATGGAACTTTAGTGGATCTGTCTATTTACCAATCAAACGGAGAAGTAGAACCAAAGCGTGTGTATAGCGAAAAGACGACTATACAAATGAAGCAAATGCTCGAAAGTGTAGTGGATAAAGGAGCGAAACGCGCGCAGGTTGAAGGCTATACCGCAGCGGGGAAAACCGGAACATCATATAAAGTAGAAGGTGGGCAGTACGTTAAGAAATACGTTGCGAGTTTTGTTGGATATGCTCCAGCCCATAAACCTCGACTTGTAGTTGGTGTCATGATCGATGAACCTCAAAGAGGTAAGCATTTTGGTGCCGTTGCTGTGGCTCCCGTATTTTCAGAGGTTGTTGCACGCAGTTTAAGAGTTTTGTCAGTAAATCCTGATCGTCCCTCATCTAAGGAGGCTTTGATTGGTAATCAAAAGCCTCATTAACGAAATGAGACGGACTATATGAGGTTGGTGTAACAGGATTAACTTGAAAGAGCCGGAATTATGAATAAATTGGAACAAGTTACAGCTTGGCTACAAAAGACTGTTCCTCAAGCAAAAAATATTCGTTTGGATAGTCGCTTAGTAGAACCAGGGGATGTTTTTGTTGCGGTAGTTGGTTACCATTCAGACGGAAGAAACTTTATTTCAAAGGCAATTGAAAAGGGTGTTGGTGCTGTTATTGCCGAAAGTGGTGTTAAAGAACAATTTGAAGTTCCTCTACTTGAGGTTTCTGGTCTAAATCATTTGGTTGGTCCGATCGCATCCAATTTTTACGCAAATCCTTCTAAGAAAATGATAGGGATTGCTGTAACAGGTACCAATGGTAAAACCAGTACAACTCATTGGATTACACACATACTGTCCAATTCCGGTATCTCTTGTGCAACGGTGGGTACAATCGGTTGTCAATACAATGGACAGTCTCTTTCGAGCCAGGCCTTAACAACTCCAGATGCGGTTACGTTTCAGAGAATATTGTCTGATTTAGCATTGCGAGATTGTCATGCATTTGCAACAGAAGCTAGTTCTATTGGCTTAGAGCAGGGCCGATTGGCTGGAACCTGTTTAAAAACAGCTCTTTTTACAAATTTAACACGAGATCATTTGGACTATCACGGTTCAATGGAACGTTATAAAGAAGCTAAAGAAATTCTTTTTAAATGGCCAGGACTAGAATGTGCTGTAGTTAACATGGATGATCCGGTGGGAGCCGAAATAAAAGCAATCTCTCAAAAGCAGGGGATTCGGGTGATTCCTTTCAGTCGACTTCAAATTAATCCCGATTGGCTTTGTGCTAGAGAAGTTCAAACTTCTAGTACTGGAATGAAATTTGTACTTGAATGGCAAGGTAAATCTTCTTTGGTTGAAACTTCTCTTTATGGTTTATTTAACATTGAAAATCTTTTAGGGGTAGCGGGAGTTGCGTTATCTCTAAATATTGCATTTGAAAAAGTAATCGATTTGTTAAAGACCTGTTTACCACCCAAAGGGCGTATGCAATCTGTTAGTGATTCGGGCGATCCGTTAGTAATTGTGGATTACGCACATACTCCTGATGCTGTAGCGAAGGCGATTGATACATTGCGGGAATTGGCAGAAGTAAGGAACGGTCGACTTTGGATCGTCTTGGGAGCTGGAGGAGATCGAGACCAAGGAAAAAGAGTTTTAATGGGAGAAGCTACTTCAAAAGCTGATCTTGCTGTTTTGACAAGTGATAATCCCCGAACCGAAGATCCTCAACGTATTCTCGATCAAATTGCAGAAGGTGCTCCACAAGCAATAAAAATTTTAAATAGGGCTGAGGCGATTGCTCATGTGATTAATTGTGCTGATCAATCGGATGTTATTCTGATTGCAGGGAAAGGTCACGAGGAATATCAGGAAATTGATGGAATCAGGCATTATTTTTCCGATGTAAAAGAAGCCCAAAAAAATCTAATAATTCGAAAACAAGGACAAAAATGTCAGAACCACTAATGACACTTTCAGAATTTGCAGAAAACTTAAGTCAGAAAACAACGATTAAGGGAGCTGCATCAATTTCTTTTTTTTCTGTTTCGATAGATACAAGAACAATTAAACCAAATTCTCTCTTTTTTGCTTTAAAAGGAAATCGAGATGGACATGATTTTGTGCAGATGGCTGCCGATTTAGGAGCCGCTGCTGCTGTTGTAGAAAGATTGGTCCCGGTTTCCATTCCCCAAATTGTTGTTGAGGACGTTAAGGCCGCATTTCTAGAGTCTGCTACGAAATGGCGTCAACGTTTCAAAATTCCGGTGGTTGCTGTCGCTGGTTCTAACGGTAAGACCACTACAACTCAAATGATTCTTTCAGTTATTAAAGCTCGATTTAATCCTGAATCTTGGGTCGGTACAGAGGGTAACTTTAATAATGACCTGGGCGTTCCCTTAATGCTTTGGAAGTTACGCAAAACAACAGAAATTGCAGTATTTGAAGTTGGAATGAATCATGTTGGAGAAATGGCTCCTTTAGTCCAAGCAATTTCTCCTACAGTGAGTGTAGTCACGAATACGATGCGAGACCATCAGGAATTTTTATCTTCGCTGGAAGATACTGCAAAGGATAATGGTCAAGTTTATGTTGCATTGCCCTCAGGTGGTACTGCAGTAATCAACGAATCAGATTTGTTTGAAAAACTTTGGAAGGATCAGGCTGGTGAACACCGAGTGATCACATACGGAGACAAGCAAAGTGACGTTTGGGGTGAATCGGTTGATGATGGTTTGTTATTGCATACACCTGTAGGTCATATTACGGTTAATTTGCAGTTGCCAGGAGAACATAATCAAAAGAATGCGGTCTGCGCGACAGCGGTTTCTTATGCAATGGGTCGAGATCTTAGTGACATTAAAACGGGTTTAGAGAACTTTCAAGCAATTAAGCACCGTGGACAAGTATTTGAATTAAAAAATGGTTCAATTGTCATCGATGATAGCTATAACGCCAATCCTGACTCCATGATTGCTGCGATTAATTTACTCAGCTCTCATCACTTACCAACTGTTTTCGTAATGGGGGACATGGGAGAGTTAGGAGTAAAAAGCGTTGATTATCACAAAGAAATTGGTAAATATGCATTCAAAAAACAAGTGGATAGACTCTACTGTATTGGTAATCGTACACTAGACACTGTTGAGGCCTTTGGTGAGGGTGCAGTACATTACGATTCTCGAGAACGCTTATTAGGTGATTTAATGCAGATAGCAGAAGAATCTCCCTGCGTGATACTTTTTAAAGCTTCTAATTTCATGCAGTTATACAAAGTTGCAGAAGATCTTGTTCAGAAATTGAAAAAGGAATAAATCAAAATGCTTCTGGCATTGTTTCAGTGGTTATCAACCACATTTGATATTGGTTGGTTACGTATTTTTAACTATTTAACGCTTAGGGCGGTTTTTGCAGCTCTAACGGCTCTTTTTATTGGACTTCTTTTGGGTGGTCGTGTTATCCAATATTTAAAGTCGTTAAAAATTGGTCAGGCAGTGCGTGGTTATGGCCCAAAGACACATTTAGTCAAAGATGGTACTCCGACTATGGGTGGAGTATTAATACTTATCTCGATTGGTCTTTCTACTATTTTGTGGATGGATCTAACAAACCGTTTTGTCTGGGCAGTTCTTTTCGTGACTATGGGGCTTGGAATCGTTGGTTGGGTAGACGATTATCGTAAAGTGGTTTACCACAATCCAGAAGGAATGAAGTCGAGAGAGAAGTATTTTTGGCAATCATTAATTGCTTTAACGGCATCTGTTTATTTGGCTTTTGCCGTAGCCGCTCCCGCTAATCACCACATATGGCAACTAGTAATGGATTGGGTTTCAAGTGGTTTTACAACTATCCCATTACCTGA
>CAZBHT010000009.1:0-4966 GCA_964491655.1 uncultured Burkholderiaceae bacterium | reverse complement strand
ATCGAAGTGATTTGCTGATTCCTTTCTTTAAAACAATTTCTCTTCCATTAGGAATTTGGGGTTTTATTTTATTGAGTTACTTCGTTATCGTTGGAACGAGTAACGCCGTTAATCTTACTGATGGTTTAGACGGTTTAGCTATTCTCCCAAGTGCTTTGGTAGGTAGTGCACTCGGAGTTTTTGCCTACTGTGTCGGACGTGTAGATTATGCTAATTATCTTTTATTCCCCTATATTCCGGGGGCAGGTGAATTACTAATTATCGGGGCTACCATCATGGGAGCTGGTCTTGCTTTTCTTTGGTTTAATGCCTATCCCGCTCAGGTATTTATGGGTGATGTGGGGGCTTTAGCTTTGGGAGGAGCATTAGGAACCATGGCGATTATTGTTCGTCAAGAACTTGTGTTGTTTATTATGGGTGGCGTGTTTGTTGCAGAGACCTTATCCGTAATTATTCAAGTACTTTACTTCAAGATAACCCATGGTAAAAGAATTTTCCTTATGGCACCGTTACATCATCATTTTGAATTAAAAGGATGGAAAGAGACTCAGGTTGTTGTCCGATTTTGGATTATCTCTTTCGTATTGGTGCTCATTGGACTTTCAACTCTAAAAATTAGATAGGGAGTTGAGATGCAAACTAATTCAAAAAAAGCTTTAGTGTTAGGGTTAGGAGCTTCGGGCTACACAGTTGCTAAGTTTCTTTCAGAACGCGGTTGGAGTGTCAAAATTTGTGATACCCGTAAAGAGCCTAGTCTTTTAGCTAAAGCTCGTGAGAATATTGCGAATTTTCAATTTTTTGGTGAATGTATGGACAAGGAGATTCTTGAAGATGAATCTCTTGTCGTGATCTCTCCTGGACTGTCACCGTATTATTCTCAGGCTTCTTTTATCGTAAATGAAGCTCAATCTAGAGGTATTGAAGTCGTTGGAGAAATCGAACTTTTTGCGCGTGAGCTTCAGAGATTAAGGGCGGAAAGAAATTATGTTCCTAAGATCATTGGAATTACGGGAACAAACGGTAAAACAACGACCACGATGTTAACTTCTGCAATTATAAAAACTGCAGGAAAAACGATTTGTACGGCGGGCAATGTTGGACCTAATGCGCTAGGAGAGTTGGATCGCTTAACCAAAGAAGATAAATTACCTGAGTACTGGGTGTTGGAACTTTCTAGTTTCCAGTTAGAAACGACACAAAGCTTACGCTGTGACGTCGCTACCCTTCTCAATGTGACAGAAGATCACGTCGATTGGCATGGATCTATGGATGCTTATATCAGAGCCAAAGCTCGAATTTTTACGGAAGGAACCGTTCGTGTTTTAAACCGTGAAGATTCCGTTTGCATGCAGTACGCTGATCAAGATGTTTCTGTAATGACATTTGGAATTGATGAACCTCAAAAGATTAACCAGTTTGGTCTCAAGAAGGTTGCTGAAGAATGTTGGTTATCTGGAAATCTGAATAAACAATTTTCGAAAAAAGGTTGTAGTGAATGGCTATCGATTCTTCCACAAAATAAGCTCAAGATTCGAGGTAGACATAATGTTATGAACGCACTGGCTTCCGTTGCGTTATGTCTTTCTTGTGGTGTCGATCTAGTAGACGTCATAGAGGCACTTACGGTTTATGGAGGTGAACCGCATCGGGTGCAAACAGTTCTGAAAACTCAAGATTTGGAATTTGTGGATGACTCTAAGGGAACTAATGTAGGTGCTACCGTCGCCGCTCTTAGTGGCTTTGATCAACAAAAAATAGTTCTTATTTTAGGTGGAGATGGCAAAGGTCAGGATTTCTCCCCATTAGTTAATCCTGTAAAAGAGCATGCTCGAGCCGTTGTTTTAATAGGTCAAGATGCACCACAGTTAGAGAAGTTGTTAAAAGAGTGTAACTTACCTCTGTGCAGGGCTTCTAGTATGCGAGAGGCCGTTAAACTTTGTGTCGAAGAGGCTCAAAAGGGGGATGTTGTTCTCCTGTCGCCTGCATGTGCAAGCTGGGATATGTTTAAAAATTATGTAGAACGTTCAGAGTTGTTTCTCAAGGCCGCTCAAGAACTGACCCGCTAGGGAGTGATAGATTGTTAAAAAACTTTTTTCGTAGAAAAAAGAATGACGAGAATTCTGTCGATATCTCCGTTGATTTATCTGCTGATTATGACAATTTGAAATTAAATCAATCAAGAATTTCATCTCATATTTCACTGGATTTTGGGGTGCTTTTTGTTGTCATGTCACTGTTACTTTTAGGAACAGTGATGGTCTATTCTGCTTCGATCTCTTTATCTGATGCTCCTAAGTTTCATGTGATACCAGAGTATTTTTTAAAACGTCATTTGTTGTCGATGTTGGTTGCAATAATTGTCGCTGTTGTCGTTTTTTTTATTCCAATGTCAATTTGGAATAAGGTAGCTCCGTATTTATTCGTTGTAGGAATTGTTCTTTTGATATTAGTTCTGATACCAGGAATCGGAAAAGTTGTGAATGGGTCAAGACGATGGATTCCTCTTGGTGGTTTTAATCTCCAAGTTACAGAGCTTGTAAAAGTTGCAGTGCTTTTGTATGCAGCTAACTTCACCGTACGTAAGCAATACTATATGCACAGTATCAAAAGAGGACTTTCTCCAATGACTATTGCTCTTATGATTGTGGCTTTTCTGGTTATGATGGAACCCGATCTTGGGGCCTTAATCATGATCGCCGCTATATCATTTGGAGTATTGTTTTTGGGAGGCTTGAGTAAAAAGTTTTTTCTTTTCACCATACCTTTTGTTGTAATTCCAGTCGGAATCCTAATATATTGTTCTCCTTGGCGTTGGGCTCGTATATTGGCTTATTTAGATCCGTGGTCTAATGCCTTAGGTAAGGGGTATCAGCTTTCTCATTCTCTTATTGCATTTGGTAGAGGTGAGGTAACGGGAGTGGGATTGGGAGATGCGATTGAGAAACAGCATTACCTTCCAGAGGCTCATACAGACTTTATTATGGCAATTATTGGAGAAGAACTCGGATTTGTTGGCGTTTGTCTTGTGTTGTCTTTATTTGTGGGTCTGATTTGGCGTTGTTGTGAAATCAGTAAAAAAGCGATAGCTTTAGGTCGGATTTTTTCTGGACTTATTGTTCAAGGAGTTGCAATTTGGTTAGGATTTCAAGCCTTTTTTAATGTTGGTGTTGCTAGTGGCCTTCTTCCAACCAAAGGGCTTACTCTACCGTTTATTAGTTTTGGAGGATCCGCCTTGTTGTCTAGTTTAATTGCAGTTGCTTTTGTATTAAGAGTGGACTATGAGAACAAGGTTATTTTAAGGGGTGGCGTATGACGAAAAAGCTAGTGATCAGTGCAGCTGGTACCGGTGGTCATGTCATGCCAGGAATTGCTGTAGCAAAGATTCTTGCCTCACGTGGTTGGGAAATTTCCTGGATTGGTACAGAGCAGGGAATGGAACGGCGTTTAGTTGAACGACAGGGAATCAGTTTTGATGCACTAGATTTTCAAGGACTAAGAGGCAAAGGATTAAAGACTTTATTGCTTGGTGGCTTTAAGTTACTTCGGTGCATTTTTAAATCTAAAAATTTGTTAAGGCAAAGAAAAGCCGATGTTCTTTTTTCGACAGGTGGGTATGTTTCGGTTCCTGTAGCCTTAGCCGCAAGACTCGAAGGTATTCCCTACGTTTTGATGAACAGTGACGCAGATCCGCTCTTAAGTATTCGCATGATTCAATCCGGTGCCTCAGGTGTTATGTGTGGTTTTGACGGAAAGGCTGCGAGACTAGCTGGTAAAAAAAGTGTCGTGACCGGTAATCCAGTCCGAAATGAAATATCTGCTCTTCCAGAACCAAAGACTCGATATGAGAATCAAACTGGACCATTACGCTTATTGATATTTGGTGGTTCTTTGGGGGCTAAGGTATTAAATGAGGTTGTACCACTAGCGATGGCACAAATTCCGGAAGAGAATCGCCCGATAATTACCCATCAATGTGGCGTTAAAAGTGTTGAGGACGTTTCAACTCGATATGCGCAGTTGGGTATCCAAGCACAAGTGGTTCCTTTTATTGACGATATGGCTAGTGCCTACCAAAATTGTGACTTAGTGATCTCTCGTGCTGGAGCAATTTCTGTTAGTGAATTACTATCTGCTGGTATTCCGTCTATTATGGTTCCTTTAGTGGTTAAGACAACCTCTCATCAGCTAGGTAATGCGCTTTATGTTCAAAAAGCCGGTGCGGGAATTTGTTTAACACAAGATAAATTAAATGCATCAACGTTAGCTGAAATGATTGGTTCCCTAGATCGGAAGCGATTATTAGAAATGGCAGAAAATGCTAAAAAAATAGGTAAACCCAACGCAGCAAACGAAGTGGCTGATTTTATTGAATCTCTGATTAACTAAGTGGAGAACTAATTTGAAATTCGCTATTAAACATCTACATTTTGTAGGGATTGGCGGTACCGGCATGAATGGTATTGCTGAGGTTCTTTTGAATTTAGGGTACGAGATTTCTGGATCTGATTTAAATACAAACGCAGCGACAGATCGCTTAAAGTCTTTAGGGGCTCAAATTTACAAAGGACATCGCAGAGAAAACGTCGGTAATGCTGGTGTTGTCATTATCTCAAGTGCTGTTCATGAAGATAATCCTGAAGTGCAAGAGGCTCGATCCAGAAATATTCCAGTAGTTCCACGAGCGGTCATGTTAGCTGAATTGATGCGTCTTCGTCGGGGCGTTGCTGTGGCCGGAACTCATGGAAAAACGACAACGACATCACTGGTTGCAAGTATTTTAGGTAAAGCCGGCTTGGATCCTACCTTTGTTATCGGAGGTCGGTTAAACGCTGCAGGGGCCAATGCTCGTCTCGGTACTGGTGGTTATATTGTTGCGGAAGCGGATGAGTCTGATGCGTCGTTTTTGAATTTAAATCCAGTCATTTCCGTTGTTACAAACATTGATGCAGACCACATGGATACGTAT
>CAZBHT010000008.1:0-24575 GCA_964491655.1 uncultured Burkholderiaceae bacterium | reverse complement strand
TTAAACTCGATAGACGGTTTATTTCATTCAGGTTTTTCGGAGTTGTTATTGATTTCCCCTGTTAAAATCAACGCACTTTTGCTTCGTATTTGATTTTCTTCAGAACCCCTTCATGCGTGTACTTCGTTATTTTTCGGTTTTAACGTATTTCCTTGTACTCAGTTTTGGTTTTAGTACACCAACTGTAGCTCAAGAAGTCATTTCACCGTCAGAAATTACAACTGACGTAATTCCTGATGAAAATGTTTATACCGTTTGGAACCGAATTCGAGACGGATTTCAGATTCCTGATATGCAAAATCAGGTCGTTGACAAAAATTTAAGACTTTACTTAAAGGATCCTTCTCGCCTGCGTCGCATGATCGAGCGTTCTCAGCCTTTTTTGTACCATATCGTAGAGCTCGTTAACGAACGAAACTTGCCAACAGAATTAGCACTTCTTCCTTTTGTTGAAAGTGCTTTCATGACAAAAGCAAAGTCGCGAGCCAAAGCAGCTGGACTGTGGCAATTCATGCCCGCAACCGGTAAGCATTACGATTTAAATCAAAGTCTTTGGACTGACGAGCGATATGATATTTTTGAGAGCACCAACGCGGCTCTCAACTACTTGGAAAAGCTCTATGCTCAATTTGGCGATTGGCAGTTGGCATTAGCCGCCTACAACTGGGGTGAAGGTAATTTATCCCGAGCGATTAAACGTAATGAACGTGCCAGATGTTCTACTCGGTACATGGCTCTTAAAATGCCTAAGGAGACCCGTAACTATTACCCTAAGTTACAGGCGATCAAAAATATTATTCAAAATCCGGAGCAATACAACATCAATCTACCGGTTATTTACAACGAACCGGCACTGGTGCAAATTACGAAAAGTAAAGACATTGACGTCAAGAAGGCGGCTCAGTTTGCCAATATGCCCGAAGATGATTTCATTGAATTAAATCCATCTTTTAACCGTCCGGTCATTGTAGCTTCTCACAATAATCGAATGCTTTTACCGATGGATGCACTCGATCAATTTGTAGAAAACTTAGTGTCCTACAGTATGTCCGGTCAACCACTTTCTAACTGGACTACATACAAGTTTCAACCTGGTGACACACTCGCATCGGTTGCAAAGCGAGCCATGATGACTGAAGAAGAACTCAGAGAAGCCAATCAAATTCCTTTAGGGCGTCGAGTTAAAGTAGGATCATTATTGTTAGTCAATAAGTCCAGTGGCATTGGTAACTATTCCGAAAACATTTCTGCCGATACGATTGGAGCGACCTTAAGCCTGCAACAAGACTTCCGTCGTGTGAAGTATCGTGTACGTCGTGGTGACACGATTGGTCGTATTGCTAAGCGTCTCGGTGTCAGTCAACAAAAGATTAAAAGAGAAAATAGACTTCGAAGCAATTTACTTCGAGTCGGTCAAAATCTTGTCATCACGGTACCGACTAAGATTCGTCAATCAGCTTCGTATTCCAATCGAGTCAATTCGAACAGTCGCTTCTATGTTGTTCGTCGTGGTGACACTCTCGGTCGCATTGCCTCTCGACATGGCATTTCGGTCAATGCGTTACGCTCAGCTAATTCCATCAGAGGTAACGCTATTCGAGTGGGTCAACGATTAGTAATTGATCCGAAAGGAAAACCTGCTAGACGTTCTGTTGTTCTTGAAAATATTCCAAATCAAACCCAAAAGCAAATTGCTAAACGTCCTCTTGAAAAACAATCCTCTTACGTGGTTCGCAAGGGAGATACGCTCTTTTCAATCGCGACTTCGGCTAATATGTCAGTAAATCAACTTAAACAGATCAATGGGTTAACGAGTAATCAACTCAAAATTGGGCAAAAACTAAAACTCACCCATTAATCATTGACCGATATAGGAGTTAAAAAAGTGGGATTATTAACGAATAAAAAGATTCTCCTGACAGGTGTTTTATCCAATCGCTCTATCGCATATGGCATTGCAAAGGCCTGTCATCGTGAAGGAGCAGAACTTGCCTTTACGTACCAAAATGAACGTTTCGCAGATCGTATTCGTGGATTTGCTGAAGAATTTGGTAGCGACTTCCTGATTCCTTTAGACGTTTCTGTAGACGAACAGATCCAAGGTTGCGCTGATGCCATTAAGGAACGTTGGGGAACATTAGATGGTGCATTACATTGCATTGCTTTTGCTCCTAAAGAAGCCATTCAGGGTAATTTCTTAGACGGGATTTCTCGCGAAGCCTTCCGTACTGCTTTGGACATTTCTGCTTATTCCTATCCTGCTTTAGCTAAGGCTTTATTGCCTTTGATGGAAGGTCATCCTGCTTCTCTCTTAACGCTTTCTTACCTCGGCAGTCAAAGAGTCGTTCCTAACTACAACACGATGGGCATTGCCAAGGCCGCCTTGGAAGCCTCGACTCGCTACTTAGCCGCTTCCCTCGGTCCCAAGAACATCCGAGTCAACGCCATCTCTGCGGGTCCAATTAAGACCTTAGCTGCTAGTGGCATTAAGGATTTCAACAAATTACTTCATTTCATGGAGGCTACTTCTCCATTGCGTCGTAATGTCACGATTGAGGAAGTGGGCAACGCAGCGGCCTTTATGCTTTCAGACTACGCTTCTGGTATTACAGGCGATATTCTTTACGTGGATTCTGGCTTCCACTGCGTGGTCGCAGCAAATCCTGAGGACGTTGAATAATGCAACATTTCTGGGCCTTAATCGCAACCCTGCATCTTGCCTTTGGCATCGTTTTCAGTGCCTACTATGCCTATGATGCATCTGTTGTTTCTATTTCGGCCCAGTATTCCATAAGACTCTTTGAGTACGCTCTTTTGAGTCAATTTATCAACGGTTTTGGATTCTTTGCCGTTGCTTGGAGTTCCACTCACTTTAGAGCTGGAATGGTTAATTTTTCGGGTACTTTATTGTTAATCGGCTCCCTAATCTTAATCGCTAATCTATTTAGCGTTGTTCTAGGTTACTGTGATGTAGCATCGCTATTATTCATCCTGAGTATGGGATTTATTGTGATTGGCTGGCTGGTTATGGCTATCGCTACGTTAACAAATCACCTTTACCAAAGCCGTTGGTAACCAACTTCAGAAAACTGATCCCACACAGCGCATGTTGTGTGGGTATTTTTATTGGATCCTCTTTATAATTTTATAAGGCTTTGAATCAACTTAAGAGACTAGCATGTCGTTTCCTATTCTTCTTGCAACCGATTGCTCTGAATACCCACCAGAGAACCTTGTAAAGAAATTAGTATCTGAAAATTTGATTCAATATCTAAAGCAACATCCTGATGTACCATCAAAAGCTTTATTGTGGAACCGTTTGTTATTAACAACCATCCCCATGCAGATTGACCCTAGTGGTCGACATCAGTTTGGATACGAAGAAAACTTTTCTTTTGAACCTCCAATAACAGGCAATATTTTTTCCTACTGTAGCGTGGATCACAAAGAAAACAATTTAGTTTTATGTCTATCCAAATTACCCATTTCTGTGACGAGTTTTCACATGAATCTGTCACAAAAACAAATTGGTCAAATTCGTAAGACTTTTTCAGCTCCCATTAACGCGTGGATTGATCGCCAAGAAAATTCTGTCTTTGCCTTCTATCAATACCTAACTTCGCAAGCTGTGATTGAAAAAAAGAATCAGGCACTACTTGAATTAAGAATTTCTGATGAAGATTCTCTCGATGTCAGTTATCCTTCGATCTATTTGAGGCAATCATTAACGTTTTGGCAACATAATGATTGGATCTATACGGTTCTTGGTATGGTGCTCCATCCGTTACTTACCGAATATCGAGCCACAGAAAAAACCATTAAGATGCTAGAAAACCTCTTGGGAACATCGGCGTAAAGGAATTTCATGACTACCCATTTTAAGAAAATTGCCGTTTTTGGTAAGCGAGGTAACACCGCTGTTGAACCATTAAATCGAATTCGTGAACTCATTGAATCAATGGGTTTAGAAGTTCTTTTTGAGCGTTCTACAGCAAAAGCCTTAGGTTTACCCGGAGGATTTGATCTTGCTGAAATTGGAGAACGAGCGGATATGGCGGTCATCTTTGGTGGTGACGGTACCATGCTCGGAATTTCAAGACGTTTAGCTCGATTTAATATTCCGTTTGTGGGTATCAATGCTGGACACTTAGGCTTTATTACGGATATTCCGGCCAATGATTACGAAAAAGAGCTTGTTGAAATTTTAAATGGTAACTACAGCATTGATTCTCGTCTCATGGTTCAAGCAGAACTTCTTAGAGAATGTAAGTCCATTTATCAAAACATCGCTCTAAACGATATTGTCATATCGCGCGGGATCTCCGGTAGCATGCTTGAATTCACGATTCAGATCGATTCTCAACCGATGTCGGTTCAACGCTCTGATGGCCTAATCATTGCGACACCAACCGGATCTACAGCTTATGCTTTAAGTTGTGGTGGGCCGATTATTCATCCAACAGTCTCTGGTATGTTAATGGTTCCAGTAGCACCTCATACGTTAACGAATCGCCCAATTCTAGTTCCTGAAACTTCGATCATTGACATTCAGATTTCAGACATTGGCGATGGAGCCTTGTATTACGACATGCAAGATCAAATGCAAGTGCAACAAGATGATATTGTGAGAATTTCACGTTATCCTCATCCTATGCATTTTATGCATCCAAAAAATCATAATTTTTATGATACGTTGCGCCAAAAATTACATTGGAATTTCATGCTGACTTCTTTAGACTCACACTAATTTCAAATGCTTACTTCACTGAATATCCGTAACTTTGTTTTGATCAAGTCACTCGAACTTGAGTTTCATTCTGGTTTTACAACTTTGACCGGTGAAACCGGTACTGGTAAATCCATTTTGATTGATGCGTTACAGATGCTCTTTGGAGCCCGTTCTGACGTTGGAACGATTCGTCATGGCGAAGAAAAAAGCGAACTCAGCGCCTCGTTTACTCTAAACAAGGCAACGAAAGAATGGCTTGTTGCAGAAGAATTGGATACTGAAGAAGACGAGTTGATTATCCGAAGAACTCTAGACCGTAGTGGACGAAGTCGCTCTTGGATTAATGGTACTTCGGTAACAACAGCTCAATTAAAAGAATTAAGTCAACGACTCGTTTTTTTACACGGTCAACACGCTTACCAGTCCTTGACCCGAAAAAATGCTCAGCTCGATATTTTGGATCATTTTGGTTCTTTCGAAAACGAAGTCGAAGCAACTAAAAAAGCTTGGCAAACTTGGCGTACTGCTCAGCACAATTTAACAATCGCTACTCAAGAACAAGAAGTTCAACAAGCTGAAAAAGAGCGATTAAGCTGGTTTTTAGAAGATATTGAGTCCTTAAAACCAGAAAAAAACGAATGGGAAACGATTAATGAAGAACACGCTCGTCTTTCTCGATACACTGAAATCCTTCAAGCAGGAGAAAGAGCTATAGTCCTACTTAAGGAAAATGAAGAAAGTGCTTTAGAACTCGTTGATAATGCAATTTCTTCATTGGAATTCGTTTCCGATGCCGATAAGTCTCTTGAAGAGATTGTAACGACACTTAATGATGCACGTGAATTATTAGACGATGCCTCAAAAAAAGTCGAACACTATCTATCCCGTCTCGATTACGACGAGGCACGATATCAAGAACTTGATGAGCGAATCTCCTTGTATTTAAAGTTAGCTCACAAGTACCATATTGAACCTGCTGAGCTTTATGTCATGGGACTTAAAGCACAGAAAAAATGGATTGCATTAGAAGAGATTTGTAATATTTCCGCTTTAGAAAAAAAATGTCATGAGTCAGAAGCTCATTATTACAAAGAAGCACGTCAATTAAGTCAAAAAAGACAAACCGTTGCAAAAGACCTATCTGAAAAAGTTTCTTTGCTTATGCAATCGTTGGCTATGGTTGGTAGCCGTTTTGTAGCCTCAATCACAGAACAAAAAACACCCACCTCTACGGGGCTAGACAACTGCGAATTTTTAGTTTCAGGTCACTCGAGTCTTGAAGCCAAACCGTTATCCAAAGTCGCCTCTGGTGGAGAATTAGCTCGTATCAGCTTAGCTATTGCGGTTACGAATAGTACGGACACAACGGTAGATACTCTGATTTTTGATGAAGTAGATACAGGAATTGGTGGTGCTGTAGCTGAAATTGTCGGAGAACTTTTGAAAAAATTAGGCATTCACCAGCAGGTACTTTGTGTAACACACTTACCTCAAGTAGCTAGTTGCGCTGACCATCAATTCCAAATCACTAAAAAATCAGGAGACGAAACACAGAGTCCAGAATCGAGTGCTCGTCCCCTTACGCAAGAAGAAAGAATTCAAGAAATTGCTCGAATGCTTGGTGGCGTCAACATCACGGAAACAACTCTTCAGCATGCTAAAGAAATGTTAGGTTTCCACAACGAAAACGCCACGTAGTGGCCTTAAGTAAGAACTCAGAATTATTTTTTCTTTTGGCAATTCGGGCAGATGCCATAAAGCGCCATGGAGTGGTCGCATAGCTCATAACCGAACTTGTTTGCGATAACGCTTTGTAATTTTTCAATTTCAGGATCAATAAACTCTTCAACTTTACCGCATTTCACGCAGATCATATGGTCATGGTGATGACCATCGTCGAGTTCATAAACAGCGGTTCCCGTTTCAAAGGTACGACGCACTAGGATACCGGCACTCGCAAATTGAGCTAAGACACGGTAAACCGTTGCTAAACCGATATCATCCCCTTCACTCACAAGCTGTCTGTAAACCTCTTCAGCACTTAGATGTCTTTGCTGACCATTTTCTAAGGTTTTACGGAAAATCTCTAAAATTCTCAGTCTTGGTCCAGTTGCTTTTAATCCTAGACCTTTTAGATCAATACTTTTATCGGTTTCTGTCATAAAACTTGGCTTTAATTTAAAACTACACTTGTAGTTACGATCAAATAGTGAAAAATATCTGCATACTCCGTTATGATAACGTTAGTAAGATTTTAATGTGTAAGAATGGTTCTTATATGAAAAAAATTTCTATTGTCGCGATATCCGTTGCCCTTATGACCTTGTCTGGTTGTTCTACTGTTAAGGATTACATGCCGGATGTGACCGATTACATTCCTAACTTTTTAAAACCCTATACACCGGATGTTCATCAAGGGAACATTGTGACATCTGAAATGATTGAGTCTTTACACGAAGGTATGACTCGAAATCAAGTTTTATTTTTGCTAGGTAGCCCTACTTTAAGAAGTACATTCCATCAAAACGAATGGGATTATGTCTACTACCTAGAACCGAGAAATGGTGAAGTTCAGTTACGACGCCTGACTGTAAAATTTGATGAAGATGGACGCGTTGGTGAATTTATTTCTGATCCAATGCCGAATGAAACAAATGCAGACTTGTTGATTCTCGGAGAAAGAGCCCGGGAAAGCACAGTTAAAAAAGTTCAAGGTAACCAGGACACATTAAAAGATGAAGCGGGTTCTACGACAGAAACCGATAAGCAATAATCGATTTACAAAAAAGGAGTTATCAGATGTTACGTGTCGCAATTAGCGGTGCAGATGGACGCATGGGTAAAATGTTAGTTGAAACGGCATTAAACGCAGATGATGTTAAGCTGACAGTGGCACTTACAGCTCCTGAATCACCTAATCTAGGTAAAGATGCCGGTGCTTTCGTTGGACGCGATACCGGTGTCTGCATTACAGACGACCTAAATCAACTTGATTGTGACGGTATTGATGTTCTGATTGATTTCACGCGTCCTAAGGGAACGTTGACCTTTCTTCCCATCTGCCAAAAGAACAACATTGCAATGGTTATTGGTACCACGGGTTTTAGCGCAGAAGAAAAAACTCAAATTCTTGAAGCCTCTCGTACGATCCCGATCGTATTGGCTCCTAATATGAGTACAGGCGTTAACGTGACGTTAAAACTTCTAGAGCAAGCAGCTAAGGCACTCAAGGACTACGACTGTGAAATCCTTGAAATGCATCACAGCCTTAAAGTAGACGCACCAAGTGGTACCGCAATTGAAATGGGAAGAACGATTGCTAATGCTCGAGGCCAAAATCTAGATGATGTTGCCGTATGGGCTCGAGAAGGTCACACTGGAGAACGAGTTCCAGGAACCATCGGTTTTGCTACTTTACGTGGTGGCGATGTGGTGGGTGACCATCGTGTGATCTTTGCAAGCAAGGGCGAACGAATTGAAATTGCGCATTTGTCTTCAAGTCGACAAGGTTATGCCGATGGTGCGTTCAAGGCGGCTCGTTTCCTTGTTAATGCCAAACCCGGGCTTTACTCCATGTCTGATGTATTAGGTCTATAACCTATGGCTAAAGACAAATTTGGTGAGCTGCAATTAAAAATCACGAAGATGGCTTCGTGCATAGAGTCTCTAAGAGAAGAAAATAACAAACTCAAGGAGACTCTACAGACGCAACAGATTGAGATTTCTTCATTGAAATATAAAGCAGATATTGCGGTTGATCGAATTAATTCCTTGATTGAGCAACTAAAAAAAGGTTTAGGAAAGAATCCATAAATGAGTGATCCCATTAGTGTGAGCATCTATGGCCGGAATCTGAACTTCCGAGTTGATAGCGAAGAAAGGGAACTTTTTCTCGCAGCGGCGAAGGCAGTGGACACCTACACCCGTGATCTAAATGGATCACGGGATACTTCTTCTCGTTTTTTACAAGCGGCGCTCTTTTTTGCCATGGAATGCGAAAAAAGAAAAGGTAACTCCACCACGGATATCGAAAACAAATTACAAAAACTCATCGACACCTGTGATCAAGCTTTAAATTCCGCTAGCACAAAAAACAATTTATGACTATTTTGGATTTTTCTAGCTAGCAATTATCACCACCTCTCGGTACAATACCGATACTTCCTGCGGAACGCGAGCATCGGCTGGTTGTTCTTTGAACCAATGCTATATTGCATGGGTGCTAACTCGGTAGGTACTTAGTTGAGCGACGTACGTTGCTCCTTCGGTTTATCGGAGGCGCCCAACCTGAACCCTCGGTTCAGGACACAAGCCGGACGCTTCATGCGGGAAGTTTTTTTATTGTCTGTTTTCTCTATAAGCCCAAAGAATCATCCCGATACCCGCAACGATCAATGGTACTGAAAGCCATTGACCTTGACTTAAAGATAAGGCTTGAAGTCCTAAGAAACTGTCGGGTTCGCGGAAGAATTCCACCACAAAACGACCTAAGCCATATCCTGATAGGAAAATACCGGATACAAAGCCGACAGGACGTGGTTTTCTTGAGTAAAACCAACAAACAATAAAGAGTAAAACTCCTTCTAAAAAGGCCTCATACAACTGAGAAGGATGACGAGCAAGCCAGTCACCACTTTGGGGAAAAATCATGCCCCAAGGTAAATCTTCACTTACAACCCTTCCCCACAATTCACCATTAATAAAATTACCGATTCTCCCAGCACAAAAACCGAGAGGCACTAGAGGAGCCACAAAATCACCAACTTGTAGAGGATTTTTTTCTCTTTTCCAGGCAAACCAAAGAATGGCTAAAATCACTCCAACAAAGCCACCATGAGCACTCATGCCTCCTTGCCATACAAAGAAAATCTCTATCGGATGAGCAAAATAATAGGACGGTTGATAGAAGAGGACATAACCAAGACGTCCCCCTACAATTACCCCCATCATTCCGAGAAATAACAAGTCTTCGAGCTCAGTTTTATTGATCCCTCGCCAGGTATCTCGAGTACGCCACAATCCTAAAATATAGAAAAGGGTAAAACCGATCAAATACATCAAGCCATACCAATGTATTTGAAGAGGACCTATTGAGATCGCAATGGGATCAAATCCAGGATGAAGTAGCATAAGTTACAGCATAAATTCTGATTGAAAATTCTCTCCATAATCGGAAAGTTCCTCGAGTAGCTCCATTTGATCCGGCCTTTCAATACGAAGAGCTTCAATTTTTCTAAAAAATTCATCAAACGTTAAGCTTCCATCTCGACCAGTAATTAAGCGTTCAGCTCGATACCGTTGCCACTTTTCTGCTTCTTCAGGATCTTCAATCGTTTCTGGGAAGTTTCTTGCTCGATAACGTAGTAGCAAATCATCAAAAGCCGAGTTATCGAACTCTACAGTACGAATCCTATCGGCTAATTCCTCTGCTGACAGCTGACGCAACGTTTCAAAGAGCTGTTTATCGTTAAAAGATGGAAAACCAATGCTATAAAGAGAGGACTCTACATCCGCCTGTTCTGCTACGGAACGCTCTTTTAAGTTATCTGCTACTTCGGCCCATAGGCCATTTAAAAAAATCAGATCGGTATCATGTAACCAAGCGACTCGCTGATTCATTTCCGCTTTGGTTACGCCTAGTAATTGTTCATTATCGGGCGTCATATATGGAGAAGCCTTAACGACAAACGGTTGTTGATTCAGTCGTAACGTAATAATCGGAATCGGTTCAACCCCTTGTTCCCTTCTTTCTTTGCTCACATAGAGTCGTTCTTTAACGTCCTGAGAAGTTAAAAACTGTAATTGTTTCGGATCATGAGACAAATCCCAACAGAACCATTCGTTTGGTTTGTTTGGGTTCGGCATCATCGGGTAAATTAAAGAAAGATAATGTTTTGCTTGCCCTACAAATGGATTGATCATTAAAAGCGGAATCGCTGAATTCAGAATACGGGTGGTCGTCTGTTTATCAATCAAACTTAAGGCATAGTTCCACAACTTAGGTTGTCGCTCTTTAATTAAACGAGCTAAGCCTAAAGTTGCCTTGACGTCCGATAAAGCATCATGAGCATGACTATGATCAATTTGATTTTCTTTAGAAAGATGCTCTAATTTAAGAGAATGTAGCCCATCTTCGCGTCGTGGCCACTTCAAAGTATCTGGTTTAAAGGCATATACAGCGTAAATCAAATTGAATAAATCAAACCGACCTCTTCCAGAACCGAATTCTCGAGCATAAGGCGGAATTAGATTACGCCAAAACATAAAGCGCGTTAGTTCATCATCAAATCGAATATTGTTGTATCCAACACCAATGGTTTCAGGTTCAGAAAAACGCTGGTAAATTTTTTGTGCAAAATTAGCTTCCGGTAATCCTTCGTCAAGACAGGTAAAAGGCGTAATCCCCGTGATGACACAAGCATCTGGATCCGGTAAATAGTCGTCAGCGGGCTGACAATAGAAAACTTCACCTGATCCTATTGGATTTAAATTTTCGTCTGTACGAAGACCCGCAAATTGTGCCGGTCTATCTCTTCTTGCATCCGCACCAAATGTTTCGTAATCAAACCAATAAAAAGTTCTGCTCATGTCTTTCGGACTGAACGGTCCGCTCCTACCTTCTTTTGCAACAAAGTCTCTTATTTATCCATTCATTCAATAACGAAAAAGTCACAGAATCGGTTCGAAATAAGGTTCTAAACTTTTCCATTCCGCTTCGCTAACCGGAGTAATCGATAAACGGTTCCCCCTTTGCAAAATTTTCATCGTTTCACACCCTGAAATCGTACGAAGTTGAGTTAATGAAATCTTTTTAATTTTTTTTAAAACCCTAACATCAACTTGTTGCCACCGAGGTTTCTCCAGACTACTTCGTGGATCGTAATACTTTGATTTAGGCTCAAATTGTAATGGATCTGGATAGGGCTGACTGACCACTTCAGCAATCCCTACAATACCAGGTTCACTACATGATGAATGATAAAAAAGAATCGGTTGACCGATTCGAAAATCGTCTCTCATGAAGTTTCTCGCTCGATAATTTCGGACTCCAAACCAGCCAACCGTACGATTCGGCATCGCCCATACATCATCAATAGAACATTCCGTAGGTTCCGTTTTCATCAACCAACCATAACTTATATGATTCAAGGCATCCCCTCCAGAATTTTTTGAGAATTTTACATAAGGATATCGTTTCATTTTATTATGAAAAAAATTTGGACGATAAAGATGAGCCCTATGCCTAGCGAAGTTTTATCCACAGTCGAAGTCGCTCGTGAACTTAAGCGACTTCGTCAAATTAATCCACTCATTCACTGCTTAACCAATGAAGTAGTACAAGAAATTACAGCTAATGTGCTCTTGGCCTCTGGAGCCTCACCGGCTATGGTGGTTGCACAAGATGAAGTGGAGTCTTTTGCTTCTATTGCATCTGCCATTTTGGTAAATCTAGGTACACCGTATGAGTCTCGCTTAAATGCAATGCGCCTAGCGGTTAAAGTAGCGAATCGAGCAGGAATTCCTTGGGTACTAGATCCAGTCGCAGCAGGTGTTATGCCCTGGCGCAACACCATTATTCAAGAGTTTGTTTCATTAAAACCGACGGTTATTCGCGGTAATGCTTCTGAAATTCTCTATTTAGCTGGAGTCGGTCAAGGCGGAAAAGGTGTTGATAGCATCGATTCCTCACAAGTAGCCCTAGAACCAGCCATCCAACTCGCTCAAAAAACAGGATGTATTGTCGCTGTCACTGGGAAGGTTGATTACATCACGGATGGAAAACGAACGCTTGAAGCTCATGGAGGACATCCTTTAATCACCAAGGTGGTAGGCACAGGGTGTTCGCTTTCGGCTTTGGTCGCAGCCTTCCTTGTGAAGGCTCCTGATCCACTCATTGCAGTCGCATCATGTTGTGCTTTCGTTAATAAAGCATCTGAATTAGCCACAGCACAGAGTGCGGGCCCTGGTAGCTTCCATACACACTACCTAGATATGTTGTACCGTCTTAAACCTGAAGATTTTGCCTTGTAATTGCTATGCGTAATCCTATCGATTTATCTGTTTATTTGGTTTTAGATGCCAATCTCTGTAAAACGCCACAGAAAATGGTTGAAGTAGCCTTAGAAGCTGTGGATGCAGGCGCAACAGTTGTCCAACTAAGAGCACCCGAATGGAAAAAACGTTGCCTTCTTGAAGCTGCTCGTCTTCTTAAAACCAATCTACAAGGACGTGTACCACTCATTATTAATGATCATCTAGACGTAGCTCTTTTAAGTGGTGCCGAAGGGGTTCATCTTGGACAAGATGACATCTCAGTAGATGATGCCCGAGCTGTTTTAGGAGATAAAGCCATCATCGGTCTTTCAGCAGGTAATTTACAAGAATTACCTAAAAAAGAGACTGCTGTCGATTATTTAGGCGTAGGACCCGTTTTTGCTACCGCAACGAAAAAAGATGCCGGAAGCGCAATTGGAATTGAAGGTCTTTTAGAAGTGGTTCAAAACACAGATTTACCCATCGTTGCGATTGGCGGGATTCATGCAGGAAATGCACTTTCCGTAATGCAGGCTCACACAGATGGTATCGCAGTGGTATCGGCGATTTGCGCAAGCCCGCACCCTGCGCAAGCTACTCAAGAATTAGTTGAAATTGTCTCTAATGCAAAGTGCTAATAAATAAAAGGTAAAACGAGGTCTTCTCATTAAGACTTCGTTTTTACATTACGAGTCTTTTTAGTCACAATTCGATTGTATATACGCGAAAAAACCGTAAAAAAGACAATAATTCCGAGCCAAACACCAATAAAGGAAAACGTAATTTTGATGCTTTTATCCTTGGCTACTTTTTGAGCATGTGAAGCGTAAAGACGTTTTGCCTCTTCTAGGGAATCAGCGCAATAAAGTGGATTTTCTGCATTAAAAATACCTACTTTAGCTTCTAGAGCTTGATTTCGATAAGCCGATAAACCATTTTTTTCGCAATATGATGCCAAGCTTGGCTGTTTATTTTTTTGAACCCATTCCCAATTTTGCTCTGCTTGAACACGTCCTCGACCCTTTGCGCCAGTACTGTCATAAATTGTCCAAGAGGCACAAATTAAAAATGAAACAAGAAACCAAATTTGCCAACGAATTGTCATCTAAAACCCTAAATACTGTTACAACCTAATGAACCATATCGGTCACAATTAAGATCAATTTTCTTTATTCTAAGGTATTGTCCTATCAATCGTAATTGAGTCTACTTGTAAACTTAAGATGAATAATATTCAAAGATATGTTGCCGTTTTATTGGCTGTAGCGACTACATCGATTTACGCTTCTGAACCGAACAGCCCTCCTTCAGTAGAAAATCAACAAACAGAAAGCTGGACCAATCGAGTCAATGATTCACTTCGTCTCTGGATGGATAAAATTCCTGAGATTCCTAACAACATCGAAAAATATTCATCTGAATTACAGAATAAGTGGCCAGACATTAAAAACAAATTTCGGCAAGAGTGGAATACTGAAATCAACAAAGGAAAAGAAATTAATGAAAATTTCCAAACTTGGTTATCTTCCATTTTGAGTAGCCAAGAAGTCGAAAAAGCAGAAAATTGGCTAAAGAATTTTAAAGAAGGGACTAAAGAGACAATTATTGATCCACTCGTTCCTTATTTATTATCGTTACGTTATGCCAACCCACTCGATGAGTGGCAAGAAGGCTATCGTCGATCTTATCCAGTATTGCTCGATAAGGATCATGTACCACTCCAGATTACGCTTCCCTTGTCATGGGCGATCGATGCAAACCCTCAGTCACAAGAGAATCAACTTTTAAGTTGGAAAAATGAAAATGGTTCGGGAAATTTAAGTCTCTCTTTATCGGAATTTAAAACTAAAGACGACGTCGTAAACTTTATCGAACATACTTCTGAAAAATATCCTTCAGTTCAAATCAATCAAATTCCTGAAACTGAAATACAACGTATTTTGTTCCCTATTGACTTGAACGGAAAAGAAATCATTAGGTATTACATCATTCCTTATCGGAATTTTTTCATCGTCTTAAAAACACAACAGAATCTGACAAAAAATCAATCAGACAGATCAATTGAAAAAATTTCCTCATTCTTTGACACGGTAGCCAAAAATATTTCGTAGAAGGACGTGAAATTGAAGATATCTTTAATCTTATTTTCGTTTCTATGAGCTAGAACTTTTAAAATTAAGCTACTTAAAAAAATGTCAATTCCTGTAAGGAGGGGTGATGTCCGAATTAATTCAATCCAGTATTCAATCTTTGCCATTAGTTTATCGTGGTAAGGTCAGAGACAGTTATGCTGTTGATGATGATAAGTTACTTATTATTGCCTCCGATCGTATTTCTGCTTTCGACGTCATTCTTGGCGATCCCATTCCTAAAAAAGGAAAAATCCTTACTGCGTTAACCGACTTTTGGTTTAAGGAATTAAAGGACATCGTCCCGAATCATTTAACTGATATTGATCCAACTACGGTCGTAAGCGAAGCAGAACAAGATCAAGTACGTGGTCGCGCCGTAGTAGCTAAGCGCTTAAAGCCGATTTTGGTCGAATGCGTTGCTCGTGGTTATCTTGCTGGTAGCGGTTGGAAGGAATATCAAGAAAACGGCATGGTTTGTGGCGTTCCACTTCCTGCCGGATTAAAGAAAAACGATAAGCTTCCAGAGCCAATTTTTACGCCTGCAGCTAAGGCAGAAGTAGGTTCTCATGATGAAAACATCACGTTTGAACAAGTCTGTAAATTAGTCGGAACCGATATTGCAGAAAAGATTCGTGAGTACACGTTGACATTGTATAAGAGAGCAGCAGACTACGCTGCGACCAAAGGCATCATCATCTCCGACACTAAGTTTGAATTTGGCCTTGATGAAGACGGTACTATTGTTTTGATGGATGAAGTTCTCACGCCAGACAGTTCCCGATTCTGGCCGGCCGATCAGTACGAACCAGGAAAAACAGAACCGAGTTTTGATAAGCAATTTATTCGTGATTGGCTTGAAACACAGACTTGGAATAAGCAACCTCCAGCACCGAAAATCCCTGCTGACGTTTTGCAAAAAACAAGCGAAAAATACGAAGAAGCCCTTATCCGCCTTACTGGCAAAGGTATTGAATAATTATTAAATTTTTTGTAGAGCGCACTACCCCTAGTGCGCTCTACTTGTCGTTCAAGGAATAGAAAAATGACAACACAGGTCAAACCCATCGTTGGTATTGTTATGGGTTCAAACTCTGATTGGGAAACCATGAAAAACGCAGCTCTTATGCTCAAAGACTTTGATGTTCCTTTTGAAGCTAAAGTGGTTTCCGCCCACCGTATGCCCGATGAAATGTTCGAGTACGCTGAAACGGCTCGTGATCGTGGTCTTAAAGTCATTATTGCCGGAGCGGGGGGCGCAGCTCACTTGCCGGGTATGATCGCAGCGAAGACTACATTGCCCGTTTGCGGTGTACCCGTTGCCAGTAAATATTTGAGAGGTCAGGATTCGCTGTTGTCTATCGTTCAAATGCCAAAGGGAGTTCCGGTTGCAACCTTTGCCATTGGAGAGGCAGGAGCCGCCAACGCAGCACTCTATACGGTTCAAATCCTTTCTGTCACTTGTCCTGATTTAGCCGAAAAATTAGCATCATTCCGTAAAGCTCAGAATGATAAAGCACGTGCTATGGAACTCCCTGAACTATAAACCAAATGAAATTAAATACTTATCAACCCAGTTCATGGCTTGGACTGTTAGGTGGCGGTCAGCTTGGAAGAATGTTTGCACAGGCCGCGGCCACACTCGGGTACCGAGTCTGCGTCTTAGAGCCAGATAAAAATGCCCCGGCAGCGACTGTTTGTGAACGACACCTTTGTTATTCATACACAGATCCCAAGGCACACGATGAATTGGGACAACTTTGCTGTGCGATTACAACCGAATTTGAAAACGTTCCAGCTGAAACGTTAAAAACCTTGGCAAATTACGGTCGTACTTGTCCTAATGCTCACTCGGTTTCAATTACTCAAGATCGCTTTTCTGAAAAAGAATTTATTTCTTCAATCGGAGTACCGGTTGCTCCCTACGTTTTGATTGAATCCGAACAAGACTGTGAAAAGGTTGGTCCAGATCATTTCCCTGCTATTCTCAAAACCGCTCGACTCGGTTATGACGGCAAGGGACAGATTTCCGTATCTCAACCAAGTGATCTAAAAAAAGCTTTTGAAACTTTAGGGAAGGTTCGTTGCGTTCTCGAAAAGAAATTAGTCTTAGTTCGTGAAATCTCAGTGATTGCAGTCCGAAATCCACAAGGCGAAATCAAAACCTTCCCAGTGTGTGAAAATCATCACAGAAATGGCATCTTAGCCTACACCGTTATGCCCGCTCGAATTGGTGATGATTTAGCCAATAAAGCTAGGACGATTGCTTCCCATATCGTCGATCAACTCGACTACACCGGAGTACTTTGTACCGAACTTTTCGTACTTGATCACGATGAGTTAGTCGTTAATGAATTAGCTCCAAGACCTCATAACTCGGGCCACGCTACGATTGAGGCTTGTATTAGTAGTCAATACGATCAACAGGTTCGAGCTATGTGTGGCATGCCTTTAGGCAATACGGACCAGATTTGTTTTGCGGTTATGATCAACTTATTAGGTGATATTTGGTTTGATGAGAACGATCAAATCCAAACCCCAGATTGGTCTCAGATTCTTAAACTTACGAATGCGAAGCTTCATCTATACGGTAAGCATCAACCTCGGAAAGCTAGAAAAATGGGGCATGTCACTTGCTTAGGTAATACCGCTGAAGAAGCAATGGAAACTGCGAATACTGTTTGTAAGTTGTTAAATCTGCCTTTATTAAAGTAACTATGACAACACTGACACCGGCTGTCTTTCAAAAAGCGCTTGATATCTTGAATCAAGGTGGTTTGGTTGCAATACCAACGGAAACGGTCTATGGTTTAGCTGCGGATGCCGAAAACTCCCAAGCGGTTGCAGGCATCTATTCGGCCAAACGGCGACCGGCCAATCATCCACTCATTGTTCATTTAGCGAGTTCGGATGCACTTTCCTACTGGGCATCAAACGTTCCAGAAGAAGCGATTCAATTGACTAAAGCCTATTGGCCAGGTCCTTTGACAATTGTTTTAAAGCGTAGCGAACGTGCAAAAGACTTCATCACCGGAGGTCAAGATACGGTTGCCCTGCGTTGCCCTGCTCATCCTATTGTCAGAAAACTTTTAGAAGCTTTTGACGGAGGAACGGGACGAGGTTTAGCAGCCCCTAGCGCAAACTCCTTTGGACAAATCAGTCCAACGACAGCCGAGCATGTCCGAGAAGATCTTGGCGAAAAACCAACCGGTGCGGTTGACCTCATTCTTGACGGTGGACTTTGTACGGTAGGAATTGAATCTACCATTTTAGATTTAAGTTCCTCTACTCCGAGAATTCTACGAGAAGGTGCAATCACAGCATCTATGATCGAAGCGGTGATCGGAAAGACCGTACAACAAGGTTCTTCTAATGACTCTCCTCGTGTATCGGGCTCTTTAAAAAGTCATTACGCGCCACAACATCCTTTAACCCTTGTCAGTGCAGAAAACTTGGCTGGAAAAGCTCAATTCATCGCTCGTCATTTTCAATCTTTTGCGCTCATAGCTCCAACAGAAATTGAAAAGCGATTCCATGCTTTGGCCGTTAAGTCTTTTGCATATAGCCTAGAAAAACCAGAAGATTTAAGAATGCATCTTTATGGTTGGATGCATGAACTTGATAAGGCCCATATTGACCATATACTCGTTGTACCACCTCCCCATCAATCGGAATGGTTTGGCGTACTCGATCGATTGCAACGAGCTTCAGTAAAGAAATAGTTTGATTTTATGGTTAAAAAGTTTTTCTCAAAACCCACTCGTCATATTCCAAATACAAACGCTCAGTCTGTAAATACGAAAGAAAATGAGTTAGGTGTTCGTCTTTCAAAACGCATCAGTGAACTTGGACTTGCTAGTCGCAGAGAAGCGGATGAATGGATTGCCAAAGGATGGGTAAAGGTAGACGGACAAACAATTGATCAGCTCGGCACACGAGTCTTTCCTCACCAAAGAATTGAGCTTGATACACGAGCTCGAGCTGAGCAAAATTCTCGCGTCACGATTTTGATCAATAAACCGTTAGGATACGTGAGTGGTCAAGCTGAAGATGGCTATGAACCAGCAAAGGTTCTTATTAACGCTCAAAATCACTGGATTGGAGATTCCAATAAGTTACGTTTTCATCCATCCATGTTAAAAAGCTTAGTGCCTGCAGGTCGACTCGACATTAATTCAACCGGACTCTTGGTACTGACTCAAGATGGTCGCATTGCTAAACAGATCATTGGTGAATCGAGTACGGTAGAAAAAGAATACATTGTTCGGGTTGTTCAGGTAAATGGCCGTCCTAATAAAGAATTTGAACCAGAAAAACTAAAACTTCTAAATCATGGTTTAAAACTCGATGGAAAGCCTTTGCTTCCGGCCGAAGTCAGTTGGCTTAATGAAGATCAACTCAAATTTATTCTTCACGAAGGTCGTAACCGTCAAATTCGACGAATGTGCGAACTAGTAGGACTAAAGGTTCTACAGCTCAAACGAGTTCGAATTGGTTCCGTAAAATTAGGAAAATTACCAGTCGGCAAATGGCGTTACCTTAACCAAGAAGAATCTTTTGAAAGAAACGTTACACAAAAGAGACCACGAGGTCATGAGTGATTTCTAATCCCAAAAACACCAACATTCCAGAACTAACTTTAGTTCTGGTTTCTGCATTGTGGGGAAGTTCTTTCATTCTGCTCTCGATTGCCCTTGAATCCATTTCTCCAGCTCTTCTTGTTGGATTACGATTTGGTTTAGGGGCTTTCTTAGTCGCAATGATCCTGCGTTCCAAGCTTTTCCGTCTAAAACGTACGGATTGGATCGCTGGTTTTTGGACCGGTCTTTTTATTTTTTTAGGTTATTTCCTTCAAACAATCGGGCTACAGTGGATTTCTAGTTCTATATCGGCATTTTTAACCGCACTTTATGTCCCTTTTGTCCCTTTGTTGCAACTGATTCTTTTCCGAAAAACACCAAATAAAATCACAACGATCGGGATTGCTGTCGCCTTCTGTGGCATGCTTTTGATTATTAATCCGTTTAACATGACATTAGACGGTAATTTAGGTGAATATTTAACGGTAATTAGTGCTTTAGCCTGCGCACTAGAAATCATTGTAATTAGTCATTTTGCTACTCGTTGCGAACCGATGGTTTTCTGTTTTACACAACTTGTGGTTGTTGCCATCCTTTCTCTTACCTATTGTTTTTGCATCGAAACCGTTCGATTTACACCTACTCCTTCCCTATTTATTTCTCTAGGCATTTTGGTTGGAATGATTGCTTTTAATCAATATGCAATTTCTTGGGCTCAACGATTTGTTTCCCCCGTGAGAGCCGTTCTTATCTATACATTAGAACCTGTATTTGCTGGAATTATTGGTTACTTTTTTGGAGAAAAAATTAGTTTCATAGCATTCTGTGGTTGTATATTGGTAATCAGTAGTGTTCTTTTGAGTTCGTGGCTTCCAAAATATCTTAGTGAGAAAAAGCCATCAGGAAATTAAATGCTTAAAACTTCAATTGGAATTTTTGATTCTGGCCTAGGTGGTCTTTCCGTCATGAAGGCAATACGAAAGGAGTTACCAGGAGAAAATCTAATTTATTTTGGTGATTGTCAGTATGCTCCTTACGGAGATCGATCCCAAGCCTTTATTACCGATCGAGTTTTAACTATTACTGATTTTCTTATGAATCAACGCATTAAAGCATTGGTATTCGCATGTAATACTGCGACGATGATGTCTATTGCGGAAATTAGAAAACGGTTAAAAATCCCTGTTATTGGTATTGAACCTGCGATCAAACCTGCCATAAAAGAATCACAAACCGGCTGTATCGGGGTGATGGCAACCACTCGCACAATACAAAGTTCTCGTTTTTCTTGGCTTATTAAACAATTTGCTCAAAAAGACTCTCGTATCATCTCTCAAGCCTGTCCAGGATTGGCTGATGCCGTTGAATCGGGCCAAAATAATGCCCCCTATACCAAAGAACTCATCAAAAAATACACACGTCCCTTTATCGAAAATCGTTGTGATCGTATCGTTCTTGGATGTACACACTATCCCTTTTTAAAAGACCAAATTCTTGAAGTCTTTCCACCGGAAACGGTCAAACTGATTGATCCTAGTGATGCCGTAGCTCGTCAACTAAAAAGACGTCTTACCGAAATTCAAGAATTATCCTCGGATTCTGTCGGATCGGAATCTTTTTGGATTTCTGGTCTTACGGATCGAACCAAAGTAGCTGTTGAACAACTTTGGGGAACTCGTATCGTAGTTCAAAACGCTAACATTCCCTCTATACTGGAAAACTTATCGAATCAGGTAAGCTCTAACGGGAGATGCTTCGACGCCAACCCATTTTAGAGGAACAGCATGTAATTCGTATTGACCATCGGTAATCTGATTTAGATCCAGATTTTCGATTAAAAACATCCCTAGATTTAAGGCGGTATGATGAGCGGGATAATTTGAATTAGAAATTGCATCGATGGAATCTGAAGAGGTTCCAATAACACGTACCCCAAGCTCTGATAACCATTGAACTAATTCTGAAGATAACCCCTGACCTTCATATTTCATTGCAAAAAGAATTCGGGTAGTCGTAATCACCTTAGAGTCGACATCTTCTTTTGCTAAAACTTCATGATTCGTTAAAGGTGTAATCACTTGGCATGGTCCAACAAATAGGTCTAGTGGCACATTCTCCATACCACACGAACCATAACCAAAGTGCCATGGAGCATCAATGTGAGTTCCAACGTGGGGCGTAAACATAACTTCCGAAGTGTAGACATCACCTTGCGTTAACCAACGCTTTTGAAAGGCTGTATCTCCCGGATAAACTGGAGTTTCAGTGGAAACATAGCGCGATATATCAATAATCCTATTTTGATAACTTCTTTCACGCATTGGCATCACCTTTTCCAGTTGCTTTCGTGTAAAAATATACGTGTTTTAAGGAGTTAGTCAATTGCATAAATCCGAACCAATTATTCAGCAATTACAATCGCGTAGATCAATCGGAGCAAAATTTCTCGAAGCTCCTGTACCAAAAATAAGTCAATATTTAGATGCTGTCAAAATCGCCTTGTGCCAACCTGATCATAAAACGTTACACCCTTGTCGAGTTGTTTTAATTGAAGATACAGCAAAATTAGGTCTTCTTTTTAAGAAAGGTGCTCTTGCTCTCGGAACAACAATAGAAGAAGCCAACAAAATTCAATCGAAAACGACAAAAGCCCCGGCTACGCTAGCTTTTATCGCAAAAATTGATGAAACGAATCCTGAAGTTCCCATTCACGAACAATGGATGACTTGCGGTGCTTTTGCCTCTAGCGTTTTAACTTCGCTTGAACTGATAGGATTTGGCGGAAAAATCGTTAGTGGTTCTTCAACCACTTATCCCGAAGTCAATCAAGCCCTCTGCGCTTCGGGTGAACGAGTCATCGCTTGGCTGATGTTAGGGACTCCCAAAGCCACAGAAAACAAACCTATAGAACGACCTGACCCACAAAACTATTTTTCAATATGGTCTTAAGATTGTGTTGAAATCCATGGAGATCGTATGAAGTACTTATTTAGAATTTTTTTAACCTTATTTTTAGTCACTTCCCTTACCGGTTGTGGATACAACACCATTCAATCTTTGGATGAAAGGGTTAATGCCAGTTGGAGTGAAGTATTAAATCAATATCAAAGAAGAAATGATTTAATTCCAAATATTGTAAGTTCCGTTAAAGCTGAAGCTAATTTTGAAAAATCAACTCTTGTTGATGTAATCAATGCTCGTTCCAAAGCAACGGCCATTCAAGCCACTACGGAACTTTTAAATAATCCAGAATCGTTCGCAAAATTTACCCAAGCTCAAAATGAACTTTCAAGTGCTTTAAGCCGTTTGTTAGTTACCGTAGAAAAATACCCTAACTTAAATACCAATAAAGCATTCCAGGATCTCAGAGTCCAATTAGAGGGATGTGAAAACCGTATTGCGATTGCACGGAATCGTTATATCAAATCCGTTCAATCCTTCAATACTTATATTCGACAATTCCCTCAGAAATTCTGGACCTGGGTTTTAGACTATCAAACTAAGCCTCAGTATTCTGTTTCTGATCCATCTATTACCAAAGTACCGAATGTTAACTTTGACTTCAATGCTCAAAAGTGATTTTTATTCCTTTCTTTTAAAAATCCTTTTCATCTGCTCTATTTGGGTAAATGGGAGTTGTGCTTTAGCTAACTCCCTACCCATCCCCCCGGTTGCTTATGTTAATGACACGGCACAGCTCCTTTCGGTAGAACAGAAAGCTAGGTTAGAAAAAAAATTAGAACAGTTCGAAAAAAATTTTGGTTCTCAGATTGGCGTCATCATTGTTCCTTCATTACAAGGAGAAACAATTGAGGCCTATGCTCATCGAGTTGGCGATCAATGGAAGCTTGGCCGAAAAAATATCGGAGATGGTTTGCTGTTTATTGTTGCTTTAAAAGAACATCGAGTACGCATTGATGTATTTCGTGCTCTTGAAGGAGCAATCCCTGATGTTACCGCTTCTCGAATTCTCAACGAAGCGGTCATTCCGGCTTTTAAAACAGAGCAATACTATCTAGGAATTAATCAAGGTCTCGACCGTATTTTTGCCTGTATTAAAAACGAAAATCTTCCCAAACCCGGTGAAGAAAGCGACAGTGTATTTGATCAAGCTTTGTGGGATCAACCTTGGGTAGCTATTATCTTTATTGGATGGGTAGCCACGATGATGCTACGCCAACTGTTAGGACGCAAAAGAGCTGCTCCCATAGCTGGTCTTGTCGTGGGTAGCTTTGGAACTTTTGTAATGCAGTCGGTTGTTGCTGGAATTATCATTGCAGTCATTGCAGTTTCGGCTTGTATGCTCATTCCAGACCGAGTACTTGAAGCCGGAACTAAGAGAACGCAACGCATGTACCGTACTCGCCGTCGTAGAAGAGGAGATAATTCAATTTATCCAGGATACGGTGATGGAGGTATGGGTGGTCACGGAGGCGGACACGGTTCTAACAGTGGTATGGGAGGTGGTTCGGGTTCCGGTGGTGGAGGTGATTCCGGTGGAGGTGGAGCTAGTGGAAGCTGGTAGAACCCAAACAATCGTTTTTAAGAGATTTATTTTCCCCTCTAATAAGAGACGGACATTGTTGGATCTAAATATTTTAAAATCTAAAAATTATTTGCCTTTTTTGAGATAAATTTCATGGAACTTAATGCTCTTACCGCAATTTCGCCACTTGATGGTCGCTATGGCAAACAAACAAACGTTTTAAGAGACGTTTTTTCAGAATTTGCCCTGATGCACGCTCGCGTCACAGTTGAAATCGAATGGTTGATCGCTTTATCAGAATTTAACCTTCCCGAATTTGAAGAAATCTCTGAAGAAAATAAAGCTTACTTACGTGGTCTTGTTCAACAATTTACCCTTGATGATTGCAAAGCAATTAAAGAAATCGAAAAGACCACAAACCATGATGTGAAAGCGGTTGAATATTGGATTAAAAGCAAGATGAAAATCAATTCACAGTTAGCTGAAGCGAGTGAATTTGTTCATTTCTCTTGTACTTCTGAAGATATTAACAACACCTCCCATGCATTGATGCTCCAAAAAGGCAGAAAAGTATTAGTTGCCTCTATCGAAGAAATTATTAAGACTCTTAGAAATTA
>CAZBHT010000007.1:0-25695 GCA_964491655.1 uncultured Burkholderiaceae bacterium | reverse complement strand
CCTAAGTGAGCCGCACCCTGCTTTGAAACCTTCAAAATACTTGTACGTTTCTGGAAATCCCAAACACCTAAAGGAGAAGAGAAGCGAGCGGTACGGGAAGTAGGAAGGACGTGATTAGGTCCTGCACAATAGTCCCCTAAAGCTTCACAGGTATAGGCTCCAAGGAACATAGCTCCAGCATGATGGATTAGATTAACATAATGATCTGGATCTTCAACAGATAATTCAAGATGTTCTGGGGCTATGCGATTGGCAATTTCACAAGCTTCTTCTATGGATTTAGTAACAATTAACGCACCACGGTTCTTTAAGCTTTCTTCAATGATAGCCTTACGTTCACAGTTAGGCATTTGACGAGCAATCGATTCTTCAACTTTCTTAGCAAAGTCTTCATCCGGTGTTAACAAAATAGCTTGAGCCAATTCATCGTGTTCTGCCTGGCTAAATAAATCCATGGCGATCCAATCTGGATTGGTCTTACCATCACAAATAACCAAAATTTCAGATGGACCGGCAATCATATCGATACCAACTTTACCGAAAACGTAGCGCTTAGCAGCGGCTACATAAGCGTTACCCGGACCAACAATCTTATCAACGGCTGGAATGATTTCCGTACCGTAAGCCAAAGCTGCGACGGCCTGGGCTCCACCAATGGTATAACACTCAGACACGCCCGCTAAACAAGCCGCAGCTAAAACCAACTGATTCGGCTCTCCGCCTGGAGTTGGTACCACCATAACAATTTTCTTAACACCGGCAACGTGTGCTGGCATTGCATTCATCAACACGGATGAAGGATACGCAGCCTTGCCACCCGGAACATAAAGACCGACAGAATCCAACGGGGTATAACGAATACCTAATTCCGTACCGTCCTTTTCTGTAATCGTCCAACTCTGACCAATTTCATGTTCGTGGAAAGCACGCACACGGTCCGCAGCTTCCTGCAAGGCAATTTTCTGATCCTCTGGTAATGTTTCCAAAGCTTCACGTAGTTGGTCTTCTGTAATCTTTAACTCAGCGACGGACTGAGCATTCATACGGTCAAAGCGATTTGTATACTCTAAAACGGCTTCATCGCCTCGTTCACGAACGTCCAATACAATCGCTTCAGCACGTCTTGTAATTTCAGGATCTACAGAACTGTCTTGAGCGACTAAACCGTCGAATTTCTCTTCAAAACCTGCATCTAGCGTATTTAAAATTCTTACCATTTTGATTATTCCTTTGTACTACTCAAGGTTAGTCGCATTTTCTTGTGCTGTTTTTTCAAACACATCAATAATTGGAAGTAATTCCTGACGTTTCAGTTTCATCGCAGCTTGACCCACAATAAGTCTCGATGAAATTTTATCGATTTCTTCGACCTCAACTAAACCGTTTGCCTTTAAAGTTTTTCCACTACTAACCAAGTCCACAATAGCATCAGACAAACCAGCAATTGGAGCCAACTCCATCGAACCATATAACTTAATTAAATCAACATGGACACCAATACGAGCAAAATAGTCTCTTGAATACTTCATGTATTTGGTGGCAATGCGTAGTCGAGCCCCTCTTTTAACCTTATTGTGATAATCGAATCCTTCTGGGCAAGCCACACACATACGGCACTTAGCAATGCCAAGGTCTACAGGAACATAAAGTCCTGCACCACCATGTTCGTAAAGAGAGTCCTTCCCGACAACGCCAAGATCCGCCGCTCCGTACTGCACATAAGTCGGTACGTCACTAGCTCGTACGATCACCAAACGAAGATCCGGTCGATTCGTTCCAATAATGAGTTTTCTTGAAACTTCTGGATCTTCGAGGGGAAAAATGTTTGCGGCAGCCAAAAATGGCAACGTCTCTGTAAAAATTCGCCCTTTAGACAACGCCAATGTAATCATGACCCTTTATTCCGCTTTGATTCGAACGATGTCACCACCCAACGCTCTTAACTTTTCTTCCATTTTTTCGTAACCACGATCAAGGTGATAAATGCGATCGACCGTTGACTCTCCATCTGCTACGAGTGCAGCGATCACCAGAGCCGCGCTCGCTCTAAGGTCTGTTGCCATCAACGGCGCACCAGATAATTGATCTACGCCACAAACTACCGCTGTGTGGCCATCGATCGTAATAGAGGCACCCAAACGTTGCAGTTCAGGTACATGCATAAAGCGATTTTCAAAAATAGTTTCCGTAACGTGAGAAACTCCACTAGCAATCGCATTTAATGCCATAAATTGAGCCTGCATATCGGTCGGGAATGCTGGATATGGTGCCGTACGAATACTAACCGCCTTGGGTTTTCCTTGAGCCTTAGCATGAACCCAATCTTCACCGACCTCAATATGAGCACCGGTTTCAATTAATTTTTCAATCACAGCCCCAAAGGTATTAGGATCACAGTCTTTGACTAAGACATCACCACCAGTTGCAATCGCAGCGACGAGAAAACTACCTGCTTCAATACGATCCGACATAACTCGATAAGTCGTTCCATGAAGTTTTTCAACACCCTGAACCGTAATCTGGGTTGTACCAGCACCAACAATATTGGCACCCATGCTGATAAGACAGTTTGCTAAATCAACGACTTCAGGTTCACGAGCAGCGTTTTCAATAATCGTTGTACCTTCGGAAAGTACCGCAGCCATTAAAAGATTTTCGGTTCCCGTCACAGTGACCATATCTGTCACAATATGGCAACCACGTAATCGATCACATTTTGCAGAAACATAACCGTGATCCAATTCAATGTTGGCACCTAAAGCCTTCAAACCCTTGATGTGCTGATCGACAGGACGAGCCCCAATAGAACAACCACCCGGCAAAGAAACCATCGCATGACCAAAACGGGCTACAAGGGGGCATAACACCAAAATAGAAGCACGCATGGTTTTAACCAAATCATACGTTGCTTGTGTTGAGGTTAGATGAGAAGCCTGAATACGAACTTCATGATCGCCACGCTCTACCTGACAGCCTAGTTGCTCCAATAATTTCAACATGGTTTTGACATCAGCCAAATCCGGAATATTTTGGAAAACCACTGGTTCATCGGTAAGAAGTGCGGCGGCTAAAAGCGGTAACGCTGCGTTCTTAGCTCCCGAAGTAATCACTTCTCCTACAAGAGGCTTACCACCCCGAATCTTTAATTTCTGCACTGCCTTCTACCTCAAAGTTATTAAGCTTTCATTTCTCACGGAGGCTAAGTTTAAAGCACCAAAGAAATCAAAAATCATATATCAGATGTTTTTTTATTCCAATGGGGAAAATAGACATCCTTAGAAGCTAAAAGTGCATCATTTCAAATTAAATTTTAAGTATTTAAAGCTATTTCTACTCAAATATATTGATTTGAGCATTCGGATCCTTTTCGTCACCAATCAGCAATTGTTTTTTACCCAAAGAACAATTGTTAAGAACTCTTGAGCTAATCAAGACTCTCGATTAGTCGTATGGGTCTCAAGATGCCGTATCGCTGACTTGGGGACAAGTAATCGGTGGCTGGCAATCTATGATTCGGCGTAATCGGTTAGGTTTAGAAACCTATCGCCCAGCCTTCCAGGAAGATGTTATTTACAGGTATGAGTGTTCAACCTGGCTATAAATCTTTCCTAGGTAGTCGGAAAAGGCTCCAAAAAAAATTCTTTCTGAGCCTTTCTTATTTAGTGTTTTAAATTTTTGGCAATTTTTTCTCGAACAATAATGGCCCAAAGATTCATACCCAACACTAAAACAAGTAGAACAAATGCAGTACCACATTGAATTGGAACAGCAACCTCTGGAGCCGTTCCAGTCGTTGTCAATACATAAATGTGATAAGGCAACGACATCACAGCAGAGAATACTGAGTCTGGGAGATATGGCGTTGAAATCACCGCTGCGGTAAACATAATGGCACTGGTTTCTCCCGCAGCTCTAGCTAAGGCCAAAATAGCACCAGTTAATAAACCAGGGAGCGCAACAGGAAGCACTACGCGGAAAATTGTCTGACTCTTGGATGCCCCTAACGCATAAGAAGATTCACGCCAAGCATTCGGCACCTGAGAAAGGGTTTCTTCAACAGTATTGATAATAATTGGAAGTGTTAAAACAGCTAACGTTAAAACACCAGATAGAACACTAATTCCAAAACCACAAAGGGTCACGAAAAAGGCTAAACCAAATAAACCAAAAACGATTGAAGGAACACCTGCAAGATTCGCTACCGCTAACTTGATTATATTTTTCAAAACACCATCTTTAGCGTACTCATGAAGCCAAATTGCACAACCCACACCAAAAGGTAAGGCAATACACATAGCACCAAAGGCTAATAGGAAGGTACCTATAATACAAGGCCAAATTCCACCTTCAGTCATCATATTGCGAGGAGATTCCGTTAAGAAAGACCAGGAAACCTCAGAAATACCATTCCAAACGATGTATACGACCATCGATAAGAGAACCGCTACATTTATTACAGCAGCTACTTTTAAAAGAAAAAAGAATACTTTTTCTTGAACTTTTCTAGATTGACTTGCACGGTTACGTCTACTCATACGAGAAGACATTTCATCAGAAACCGTTTCTGAATTTATTGTCGTTATTGTGGTCATTGTTAAGCTCCAGTCTGAACTTTTAACTTATATTTTTCAGAAATATGGAAAGCAACTACGTTGAATAGGAAAGTAAATACGAAAAGGACGACACCAGTTGCAAATAAAGCAAAGTAGTGCTCACTTCTAAAAGGAGCTTCAGCCATTTCTGCCACAATCGATGCAGGCATTGGACGAACTGGATCGAAAAGAGCTTCTGGGATGATTGCTGCGCCTCCGGCCACCATCAAAACCACCATGGTTTCACCAATCGAGCGACTCATACCTAGCATCACTGCTGTAGCAGTACCAGAAAATGCTCCGGGGAAAGTAATCTTACGCATCGTTTCCCAACGAGTAGCGCCAAGAGCTAGTGATGCTTCTTTTAAAGCACGGGGTACACCTTGGAAAGCATCCTCGGTAATAGAACAAATGGTTGGAACTGCCATAAATGCTAAAAGTAAAGAAGCATTAACCAGATTTAAACCAGTTGGAGCACCGAATACATTTTGTAAAAATGGAGCGATCACTACCATGCCAATGAAACCAATCACAACTGATGGAAGCGCAGCGAGCAATTCAATAAAAGGCTTAACAATGCTACGTACTCTAGTTGACGCAATTTCACTCAGGTAAGCTGCGGTCATAACCCCTAACGGAATTGCAATTACCCCTGAGAGGATCGTAACAACCAAAGAACCAACGATTAAAGAAAGAATGCCAAATGCAGGAGGAGTTTCGGTCGGATACCAATCTACACCAAAGATAAAGTTAAAGAAGGACACAACCCGGAAAATAGGGGTTCCTTCAGAAAATAAAAAGTAAACAATACCGAAAAGACTTAACAATGAAGTCAATGCAATCAACAAAAACAGTTTTTCGAAAATTTTTTCTCTTTTGTTTCTCTTTAACACAATGAGCTCCAACACTCTAACGACAAAGCCATTGTTCTGTAACTAAGACTAAAGCCCGAAGACGAAATACAACTTCAGGCTTAATTTCTAATTACTTACTAAGTGGAATAAAACCAACTTCTTTAACAAGCTTTTGACCTTCTGCACCAAGCGTATGGTCAACCAAGCGAGCTACAGTGCCTTGTGGTTTGTCATTGGTGTAAAGATATAAATCACGAGCCAAAGGCCACTTACGATCTAAAGCGGTTTGAGCGGTAGCTTTAACGCCATCGATATCAACCGCTTTAACGTTATTACCGAGGTATCCAATACCGATATAGCCAATTGCGTTTGGATTCTGAGCTACTGTCTGAACGATAGCACCATTAGAGGCCTGAAGAAGAGCACGGGCTGTAATGCGTTGCTTCTTCATAACCAAACTTTCCCATGTTTCATAAGTACCTGAAGAAGTATCACGAGAAACTACAACAACAGGAGCATCCTTACCGCCAACATCTTTCCAGTTTTTAATTTCGCCTTTAAACAATTGGCGTAACTGATCAACACTCAAATCTTTAACCGGATTAACTGGGTTGATAACAGGAACGATTGCATCAACAGCAACAACGATCTGATTGGGTACTACATTCTTATTCTTGGCTAATGTAACTTCACCGGGTTTGATTTCACGAGAACTCATAGCGACTTTAGTTAAGCCGTCGACAAGTGCCTTGATACCGTTTCCAGAACCACCGCCAGAAAGTTCGACTGTGACATCAGGATTTAATTTCATGAAGGATTCGGAAACTTTCTGCATAACTGGTAACACAGTTGTAGAACCGGATACTGTAACGGTTTCGTAAGCATTAACAACAGAGAAGGCAGCGGTTAACACAGCAGCGAGAGCAATTTTTTGAAATTTCATTTTTCTTTCCTATAACGATTAAAAGTTAAGTTTTTTCTTTGCGTTTGATATGGCGGGAAAGTCTAGGGAGCTCGTATGAAAGAAAAATGTCAGTAATATGAATTTTTTATGACAGCTGAAAAAATATTAAATGGTCATCAATCTGTCATAAAGATGAAACATAGCTGTCATTTTTGATTCCTAAACTTGCGTCCAATTCGAACCATTTATTTCAATAAAAAAATTCATGTACACACAAACACAAGGATGTTCATCTTTTAATCAAATTAAGATGCAAGCTCAGAGAATTAACTTCTACTACGGTGAGCACAAGGCCATTCGTGACATTTCCCTTTCTTTTAAAGATCGAGAAATTACCGCTCTGATTGGTCCATCTGGATGTGGAAAAAGTACTTTCTTACGTTGTTTAAATCGTATGAATGATTTGATTCCTGAGACTCATATTGAAGGATCTATTACGTTAGACAATGAAGATATCAATGCTCCAGAATGCGATGTCGTATCGTTACGCCAACGTGTCGGAATGGTATTCCAACGTCCAACTCCATTCCCTAAAAGTATTTATGAAAATATTGCTTACGGTCTACGCATTGCCGGAGAAAAGGACAAAGATTTTATTGATGAAATGGTTGAAAATAGTCTACGGAAAGCTGCTCTCTGGAATGAAGTAAAAGACCGTTTGAAAGATTCCGCATTAGCTCTTTCTGGTGGTCAACAACAAAGACTTTGTATCGCACGAGCTCTTGCTATCAATCCTGAAGTTCTATTAATGGACGAACCCGCTAGTGCGCTTGACCCGATTGCGACCCAAAAACTTGAAGAAGGTATTCTGGAATTAAAAAATAGTCTGTGCATTATTATCGTGACCCACAGTATGCAACAGGCTCAACGTGTTTCAGATAAAACGGCATTTTTCTACATGGGTGAATTAATCGAAACCGGAAACACCGAAGATATCTTTAATAATCCTAAAGAAACTCGTACCCGAGACTATGTTTCTGGACACTTTGGTTAAAAATTTCAAATACTAGATGTGGTTTTTCTAGTTGAAATGTAAGGGTGGAGTTACCAACTCCATCCTTTTTTGTTTTTACAAGATCAGATTTTTCAGAAACCGATTCAAAAAACTCAAATTTCTGTGAATGAATCACTTCCAATACAGAAAAACAAGAGTAACAAGCGTTATTCTTAAGTTCAACCTAATGCAATAGGGTTATCTTATAGCCGTGAAATTTCGTTTTAGATTCAATACATTTATAATGCGACGCTGATTTTTTGCTGTTAAAACAATAATGAATCTCCTTATTCTGGGTTTAAACCATAATACTGCACCGCTGTCTTTGCGTGAAAAGGTTTCGTTCGGTCCCGATGAAATCGGCGATACGATCAACCTGATGCGGTCCTTTCTTTCCTCTCCGACTCAGGGCGGAGTCCAGGAAATTGCGATCCTATCGACATGCAATCGCACTGAGATTTATTGTGCTGCTCAGGATACGAAACTTGCTTCAAAGAGCCTTCAAAGCTTCTTATCTTCCCAGAAGAATATCCGTGAAACAGAGTTGGAAGAACATCTTTATAAACTCGTTCACGAAGAAGCCGTTCAACATGCATTCCGTGTTGCTTCTGGCCTTGACTCTATGGTTTTGGGTGAAACTCAAATCGTAGGTCAAATGAAAAAAGCAGAAAAAATTGCCCGTAGCGTTGGTTCTTTAGGCCTTTACCTTAATTACCTATTCCAGAAAACTTTCGCGGTAGCAAAAGAGGTACGTTCAACGACTGAAATTGGAGCGCACTCGATTTCGATGGCCGCGGCCGCGGTTCGTGTCGCTAATAGAATTTTTGGCGACCTCTCTGAATCCAACATTCTTTACGTTGGCGCCGGTGAGATGATTGAACTGTGCGCAGCTCACTTCGGGGCTCAAAATCCTAAAAAAGTTACCGTGGCTAACCGTACTGAGGCCCGTGCTGAAGCTCTGGCTACAGCAATTGGCGGTAATCCTGTACGTTTATCAGAACTTTCTGAAATCATTTCTGACTACGATATTGTCGTTTCATGTACCGCAAGTTCCTTACCGATTATTGGCTTAGGTATGATTCAACGAGCGATCAAAAAACGTCGCTTTAGACCAATGTTCATCGTTGATTTAGCGGTTCCTCGCGATGTCGAACAAGAAATTTCCGAACTTGATGATGTTTACGTTTATACCGTCGATGATCTGGGTAAAGTCGTTCAGTCAGGCATCAAAGAACGTCAGGCGTCTGTTCATCAGGCTGAAACTTTAATTCAAAGACGAGTGATGGATTTCCATAACTGGATCCAAGCCCGAAATGCGGTACCGCAGATTAAGGTATTACAAAATCGAGCCGAAAAACTTCGTTCTATTGAGTTAAAGCGAGCTCGTCGTGCCCTTTTGAAAGGAGAAAACATTGAAGATGTTTTAGATGTCCTCTCAAAATCACTAGTTAATAAATTAATCCACGACCCGCTTGTCACTCTTAAAAATGGTCAAAAGCTCTCGGATGAAGACTATTCCAAGATGAATAATCTTCTTAAAGATTTTTATCGTTATCACGGACGATAGCGTTCATTTACCCTATCCGAGTATTTAAAAATCTACAATATCGTAGATTTAAGCGACTGATCCAATTTAATACATTCACTGAGTCATTAAACCATTATGAAAAGCTCAATGAGAGAAAAATTAGCGTCTTTAGTAAGACGCTTAGAAGAAATTGATGCATCACTTCAGGATCCTGAAGTGATGGCTGATATGAATCAATTCCGTGCCCTTTCTAAAGAAAGAGCGGAAATTGAACCGATCGTTATGAAATATAACGATTTTCGTACTGCAGAATCGAATTTAGAAACCGCTGAAGAAATGCTTTCTGATCCTGAAATGAAAGAGTTCGCTTCAGAAGAAATTCGACAAAGCAAAGAGGAACTGGCTCGCATTGAAGACGAGTTACAAGTTCTATTGCTTCCTAAAGATCCTAATGATGATAAAAACATCTATTTAGAAATCCGTGCGGGTACTGGCGGTGATGAATCCGCTTTATTCGCTGGAGATTTATTCCGCATGTACTCTCGTTATGCTGAACGTCAAAAGTGGCAAATCGAATTTATTTCAGCTAACGAATCCGATCTTGGTGGATATCGCGAAATCGTTGTTCGTATCGTAGGACAAGGTGCTTATTCCAAACTCAAGTTTGAAAGTGGTGGACACCGTGTACAACGTGTTCCAGAAACAGAATCTCAAGGCCGAGTTCATACTTCCGCTTGTACCGTTGCTATTTTGCCTGAACAAGATGAAATTGGAGATATCGATATTGATCCAAGCGATCTTCGTATTGACGTCTTTAGAGCTTCTGGTGCGGGTGGTCAGCATATTCAAAAGACTGAAAGTGCGGTTCGTATTACTCACTTACCTACAGGCATTGTGGTTGAGTGTCAGGACGAACGTAGCCAGCACAAAAATAAAGAAAGAGCAATGGGCGTATTAGTAGCCAGAATTCACGCTGCTGAGGTTGCAAAGCAACAAGCAGAAGAATCTAGCTTAAGAAAGTCGCTCGTAGGCTCTGGTGACCGTAGTGAACGTATCCGTACTTACAACTACCCACAAGGTCGAATCACTGATCACCGTATCAATCTAACACTTTACAAGTTGGATTCCGTGATGGATGGTGACCTTAACGAAATTATCGGTGCCTTAACAGCTGAACATCAAGCTGAACTTTTGGCTAGCCTTTCGGAAAGATAATATCGTGTCTGATTCCGTTCGTGAGTGGTTAAGAAAATCGGATTTAGATCCCGTTGACGCGCGTTTATTACTAAGCCACGTAACGGGACTATCTCGTATTGAATTAATCACTCGTTCGGATCGATTATTGACTGATACCGAGTTCTCTCAGCTAGAGGAACTAGCTCAGACTCGTAAACAAGGAATGCCTATTCCTTATATTCTTAATAATCAAGAATTCTTTTCAAGAAATTTCAAAGTCAATCCAAGCGTCTTAATTCCACGTCCAGATACAGAAGTCTTAATTGAATGGCTACTCGACAACCTAAGACCAAGCGACTCAGTAGTTGATTTAGGTACTGGAAGTGGTTGTATTGCGATCACTCTAAAAAAAGAACTCCCTACTCTTCAGGTATCGGCTTCTGACATTTCTATTGACGCTTTAAACACAGCAAAAGAAAATGCTTCTGACTTAGAGGTTGATATCACGTTCCGTCAGGGTAGCTGGTTAGATGCTTTCGATAGCAATATAACTTTTGATGTTCTCGTCTCGAATCCACCCTACATTAGAAAAGACGATCATCACTTACATGCTTTACGCTTTGAACCTATTGGCGCATTAACCGATGGAGACAATGGTCTACAGTGTATCGACACGATTCTGTCTCAAGCCAAAGAGCGACTTCCTCATTCCTTAAGAATCATTGCGATTGAACATGGTTGGGATCAAGGAGAGTGTGTAAGAAATCTATTTGCGCAATACGGTTTTTTAAATGCTCAAACCCATCGAGATTATGGGAATAACGAGCGTTTTACGACCTGGCAACATCGATAGTGACATCATTTTTTCTAAAAATTTAGAAAATCTGACACACATAAATTCTAGAAGAGAAAATACAAAAACCACCGGGAATTTCTTCCGAGTGGCTAAGTAGCTTGTGGTGCCCACTGACTGACTTGAACAGACGACCTACCGCTTACAAGGCGGTTGCTCTACCACTGAGCTAAGCGGGCAATCACGAGAGAATTGAATTATTACACATATTTTTTATGTTGTAAAGTCAAAACTCATTTTTTTTTACTCTACGCGTGTAAAACCAGGACCTGCAGAAGGATTTGGTTCACTTTTTCGAGAGCGATCCAACTCGAATGGAATACCTGCTCCATTTTCTGGAGCAAAAATCGCGATGACATTACCAATCGGAATCCAAATATGTTCAATTTCGCCAGAAAAACGTGCATCAAAATGGATGCTATCGTTTTCAATCTCCAGACTACCTGTAGCTTCTGGTGAAATATCTAGCGTAATTTTTCCATCTTGAACATAAGCTCGAGGAACTTGAACATCCACATCTTCTTTTTCAGCAACCACTACGATCTGAGGCGTAAAGTCATGATCTACACACCACTCATAAAACGCTCTCAAGATATAAGGTGTTAACGAAGGCAAGTCACTGGCTTGAGACATTCTTTACTTCCTCATTACACGTTCAGATGGAGTCAACGCTTCGATAAATGCTGGACGCGAAAATACTCTTTCAGCATATTTCTGGACCGGCATTGCGCTAACAGGAAGTTCGATACCGTAGTAGTTTAGGCGCCATAAAAGAGGAGCCAAAGCAATATCTAACATGGTTAAATCGTCACCAAAGACGTATTTAGAACGACTTACCACAGGTGTTAAACGCATTAACTGTGTTCGAATAATCTTGCGAGCTTCATCACGGCTTGCTTCATCACTTTCTTTATTTTCGAGAACTCGAACGTACTGGAAAATTTCACGTTCAAAGTTGAATAAAAGAAGGCGAACGCGGGCACGCATCACGGGATCCGGTGGCATCAACTGTGGATGTGGGAAACGTTCATCAATGTATTCATTAATGATGTTAGATTCGTAAAGGACCAAGTCACGTTCAACAAGAATCGGCACTTCGCCATACGGATTCATCACATTAATATCTTCGGGCTTATGGTAGAGATCGATATCGCGAATCTCAAAATCCATACCCTTTTCAAAAAGCACAAAACGGCAACGTTGCGAAAACGGGCAAGTATTGCCGGAATAAAGAACCATCATTGGATTTCTTTCCTGTCTAAACAAAATAAAGTAGATGCAAGATCTACGGCGCACTATATTTTAACGAAAATAATCAAAAAGTAAAAATTTTTATCATTTTTTAATTGAAAATCATGTAGTTAAATCAATTATCTAAACATAAAAACAATATAAAAATGAATCTCTACTGATTTTTAAACCATTTTGTTAAAATCTCATCAAATTATTGATAGGAGAATTGTTGTGAGCAGTATTAAACCCAAAGAAGCTGCAAGGAACTTCATAAAAGATTTTCAGGCTTTTATTTGCCGTGGTAACGTCATTGATTTGTCTGTAGCTGTGATCGTTGGTGCTGGATTTAATGTGATCGTCTCATCGTTCACGAAAGATGTCATTAATCCTCTACTCGGTATTTTAGTCGGCAAACCAGACTTCACAAACCTTTTCTGGGTTATGAAAATGCCAGAAAACTACACTGGCCCAATGACTTACGAAGCCTTAAACAAGGCAGGGGCTGCGATTCTCGGTTACGGCGCATTCTTGACCGCCGTTGTTCAATTTGTATTATTAGCCTTCGTTATTTTCTGTTTCTTAAGAGTCATCACAGTTGCACGAAAGAAACTTGAAGCTGAAAAAGAAAAAGCACCGGCACCCGCTCCCAAAGAAGAGGTATTGCTTTTAAGAGAAATTCTTGCCGAATTGAAGAAGAAAGATTCCTAATACCAATATTACGCACTAGGTCTCCTTTGTGAGACCTAGTTTTTTTGTTATTTAGGCCGGATTATCGATATTGATAAACTGGACTTCCAACTCATTAAACTGTTCTTGGAGCCAATGAGCCAACGCAGATATTCCGAGTGTTTCACTGGCGTGGTGACCTACACAGTAATAAGGTAAATTTAATTCACGAGATTCTAAGACGGTACGTTCGCTAATCTCACCACTTAAGTAGGCTTGAGCACCAGCTTGAGATGCGGTTTCAAGGAAATCCTGAGCGGCCCCCGTACACCACGCAATCGTCTGAATTAATCGCGTTTGATCTTCAAGCAATACCCCGGAAGGTTCTCTTCCCAGGGCCTTAGTTATCCGACCATACAGTTCTTGAGAGGTAATGGGATCCGCAAAACGCCCAATTCTGACAAGTGGCGTTTTTTCCAGCGGAACACTTTCTTGAACCCCTAAAACCTTACCTAAAAGAGCGTTATTACCAATACTCTCGTGCGCATCTAAAGGAAGATGGTAAGCAACTAAGTTGATGTTATGCGAAAGCAACTTTTGGATCCGATTTTTCTTAATTCCTGTAATACAGGGATTTTCACTTTTCCAAAAATAACCGTGATGCACAATAATGGTCTGAGCTCCGACTTCAATTGCTCGATCGATTAAGGCCTGAGAGGCTGAAACACCACAAACCACTCTAGAGGTTTCCAACGATCCTTCAACCTGAAGGCCATTAGGAGCGTAATCTTTAAAATTTTCTGGTTGTAAAAAACGATTTAACGCTTCAACAATAAGAGATGTTTTCATCATTTCAATTACTAAAAAACCACCCGAAGGTGGTCTTGCGAATCATTAAGGCATAGCCAATCCGCTACCACCAGTTGGAGGAGTGAATCCTGGCTGACCAGGAACAACAATCTTGCTCGCCGCCTGGCGACGTAGCTCTTGCAGTTCTTTCATAGTCTTTTCAACGCCAGCCTTAGCTGAGTCGCGATATTTCTCAACCGCCTCAGCCAGATTCTCTGCTTCAATTTCAAAATTGATTGGAAGTGCTCCCATCTGAGTCATGATTTGAGCTTCACCGGTGTAGATTACCTTACGAGTAGCATCCTTTTCACCGTCAGCGGTCACTGGTACTAACGCACGAATGACACCTAATTTACGGTCTGTATAAATTTCTTCACGATAAAGATTGGCCACATCCATCTTCTGTTCTTCTTTCTGACCTTCCAATGTATCAACCATATTGATTCCTTATTCCTACTTATAGGGACAAAAAACTGCTCTACACAAAATTTTATGTGAACAAGACCCTACTCGTCCTGACTTAAAACTTAAGTTAGGCTAATCCAACAATTCGGGTCTATGTACGCATAAAAGGTATTTTTTTAACGATAGACCATTACTGGGATCTTCGATTGAGTTAAAACCTTTTGGGTTTCACTTCCGAGCAGAACCGCAGCTAAACCCTGACGACCATGAGAGGCCATAAAAATCAGATCACAATTATTTTCCGAAGCCGCTTGAACAATCGCTTCTGATGGAGAAAAAGACTTATAGGCCAATACCTGACACTTCACATCTTTGCGCTCAACCACTTCGCGAGCCATTTCAAGTCGCTCTTGGGCCATTTCTTTGACTCGAGCATCATACTGATCGATGCTCTCTGGACGATATTCAGACAAATTTGAGTAACTATAAGGTTCGATAACCGTAATGGCCACAACGGAAGCACCCATCGCTTTAGCAAATTCAGCGCCAGCCTCCAAGGCCTTATCAGACAATTCAGATCCATCAGTTGGGATCAAAATATTTTGGAACATAGTCCTTTTCCTTTTGTAATTAGTATCGAGATTTTAATCGATCCCGTTCTTTTGTTTATAGCTTTTTGTGTGACTCGCAAGTCTTAGCCAAGGTATTTAGAGCCAAAGATGCCACCATCATCCCCATAGGGGCTGTTACAGCTACGGTAGAGCCATAACCTGCACAAGATAACCCTTCCATGGTTTGAACTTCACACACAGATTGAGATCGTACTACGGGTTCATCAGAAAATACGGATAACACTCCAAACTTTTCACCTTTTTTAGACGTACCCGCTTTAGGGAAGCCATACTCCTTTCGGAGTCGATAACGCACTTTTGATAAAAGAGGATCTCCACTAATACGACCTAAATCACCGTACTGAATACGGAATGGATCTCTTCGGCCACCTGCGGCTCCGCTCGTAATAACAGTTTGTTTACGTCGCACGCAACATGCCACGATCGCAGCTTTTGCCCGAACCTGATCAATACAATCTAAAACCAAAGTATTCGGTGGCAATAACGAATCTACATTATCCTCATCAATCATCTCTTCGATTTGAATTACCTCACATCGAGGATTGATCAAAGCAAAACGCTCTGCAAGTGCCTGGATTTTAGGTTTTCCGTACTGCCCTTGCATTGCTTGAATCTGTCGATTGGTATTACTTAAGGCAACATTATCCAAATCAATTAAATAAATTTTACCTATAGCTGTTCTAACTAGAGCCTCTGAGGCCCATGAGCCTACCCCTCCGACTCCAACAACAGTAACCGCACTTTTTTCCAAGTTCCGAGAACCCTCATCGGTATAGAGGCGAGCCACTCCACCAAAACATCTCTGCCACTCTAAGTTTGAGGATAAAGTCGTCATATAAAGCCCTGTTAAAAAGTTTTAATTCAGAGTAGAGTATCGCTAAGGACGTGTCGTTTTTCAAGTAAAAATATTTAGTTATTTTTAGTGAAATTCCATACGATTCTACGCGATCATCTGATGTACTGTTTTGAGCTTTTTTGTATATAAACTTGAGTTTCATTCACGTGATTTAGAGTAGATTTCCAAAGTAAATAAAAAAGGAGACTCTATATGAAGATCTTAGTACCTATTGATGGTAGTGAATTTAGTAAGCATTCGATCGAGTTTGTTTGTTCTCGTACAACGCTTTTAGGTAACCATCCTTCTATTGAACTATTGAGTGTTCAAGCACCGGTACCGTCACGTGCGTCTAGTTTGGTAGGCCCCGGAGCTCTTAAGACCTACTACCAAGAAGAGGCCGATACGGTACTGAACCCGGCCATTCAAGAATTGAAGGAAGCAGGTGTAGTTGCACAGTCTCGTTATGCCGTTGGAGAACCCGCCCCTACGATTGCTCAGGTGGCAACAGATTCTGAGGCAGACCTCATCATCATGGGTTCTCACGGTCGTTCTGCACTGAAGGGTCTCCTTCTCGGCTCTGTAACGAATTCTGTTTTGGCTTTATGTAAGAAGCCAATGTTGATTTTGCGAAACAAAACCGCTCCATCTTGCGATTCTTTAACTGTAGGTGTTGCAATTGACGGTTCCAAGTACGGCGCCGCCGCAGTCGACTATATCGTCAAAAATAAGGCTCTGTTTGGTGAAAACGCATCCTTCCATCTAATTAACGTAGTTAGTGATTACTCAGGCATTGTCATGCCAGATATGGCTGGAATGGCTTTACCAACCATGAGTGAACAAGAAACCAGAGCAATGCAACAAGAGGCTTTTGATGAGTCTGTTGCTCCGTTCAGAGAGATTTTTGAAAAAGAAGGTCTTTCTTATAAGGAAATCTGTTTGGTTGGTAATCCAGGTGATGAAATCGCAGCCTATGCGAAGAAAGCTGAACTCGATGCCGTTGTTATGGGAACTCGTGGCTTCGGTGCCTTCAAGGCTGCCGTGCTCGGTTCAACTGCGACACGTATCGCAGCGATCAGCGACACTCCCTTGTTAGTTATTCAAACTGAAGATTAATTAAGAAATCGCCGAAGGATTCCATTCTTTATGAATCCTTCGGTGTTGTTTTTATAACCCAAACACCCCCTGATGGCTGTTTTTACAAGTTTATTTGCAAACAGTGCTTTAGTGGTTTTCTTTTCTTTGGGAAAATTCTTTTTTTATCATTAAGATCGAATTAATTTTCTTTTAGATCATGAACTTTCTCAATTTTTATAGATTTTGAAATAGACTTTTTGTTCTGGAGAAAATGTTGGTAATTCGCGTCTATTCTTTCTAAAATTAAGTTAATAATAGTAGATATACTATTTGATACCCACGCATTTTTGTTTTTTTATTCCCGCAATTCAGGAGGGGTTTGTTTTGTCTGGCATTAAAGAAATATCGGTGCTTATCGTTGAACCGGATATCGAACTTCAAAATGTATACCGACAGAACCTTATTCACAGTCCAATGATCCGATTAGTTGGAGTGTGTTCTTCGTTAGCCTCGGCAACCGCCATGTTGTCTCAGGTGAATTGCGATGTCGTTTTTACAGAATTAAATCTTTTGGATCGCAGTGGTTTACAACTCATTAAGACTGCGATTAACGACTTCAAGGTTCCTTATTGTGTTGTGATTGGTACGAGTACGCTTGCCAGCGATATTCTCAAGTGCTTTGAAGCCGGCGCTTTGGGTTATATCGTAAAAAATGATGAAAATGCCGAAGATCTTCAAAGCTTTGTTCGAACGTTAGTACTTGGAGGTAGCCCAGTCAGCCCAATCGCAGCACGGAGTCTGATCCGAGCCAGTCAGTCTGAAAATTTCAGTTTTCATCATTCGTCAGGGACTGCAACCTATCCGTTGGAGAAAAATCCGCTCTCCCCACGAGAAACGGAAATCTTGCAACTTTTAGCCAAAGGGATGAGTTTCTTAGAAATCGCATCTGTTTTGCAGATTTCAAATCATACAGTTACAGCACACATCAAGAAGATTTATCGCAAACTACAGGTTCATTCCCGAGGTGAAGCTGTTTACGAAGCTTCTCTATCTGGCATTCTTCAAAACCCCTAATCAGTAGAATTGGCTACCCAATCGCCACTTTTACCGCCATGCTTTTCTAAAAGCCGTATTCCATTCATCGTCATGCCACGATCTACGGCTTTTAGCATGTCATAAATGGTTAGTAATCCTACTTGAACAGATGTCAAAGCCTCCATTTCCACGCCTGTTCGTCCTTGGGTTTCACAAGTAGCAACACAGCGCACCTGATGCGTATCTTCAAGTAATTCAAAATCAACAGAAACACGAGTTAAAGCAATAGGATGACACAAAGGAATCAATTCAGACGTTTTTTTACTTGCCATAATCGAAGCAAGTCGAGCAATACCGATCACATCGCCCTTTTTTGCATTTCCGTTTTTTACCAAGTCAAAAGTTTCTGGGCTCATAGAAATAAAACCCTCTGCAACACCGATACGATGAGTAATATCTTTAGCTACGATATCGACCATATGAGCTTGGCCTGCATCATTAAAGTGTGTGAGCTCAGACATGTAACAAATCTCCTAAAGACAATCACTTTGAAACAAATTCATTGGTTCTTTTGAACTTGGAACGTATCATAGAGGTAAATACACTGGAGCGTCTATGAATTTAAAACCTCTTACTTGCATCTTACTGACTGTAGCGTTAGTTTTGAACCCTACGGTTCCCACTCTCGCTCAGACCTACAATCTTCCAGATTTAGGGGTAGCCGGAGGCGCAACGATATCGCCTCTTCAAGAACGGCAACTCGGTGAGCAAATCATGTTGCAAGTAAGAGATGATCCTACCTATTTATCGGATCCAGAAACTGCAGAATACTTGAATCGAATCGGATATCGGTTAGTTTCTCATAGTCCATCGAATGGATATTCTTTTAATTTCTTCGCAATTAAAGATCCGTCATTAAACGCTTTTGCTTTGCCTGGAGGTTTTATTGCTGTTCATACGGGACTTGTGATCGCAGCTTCCACTGAAAGCGAATTAGCCTCTGTAATGGCCCACGAAATCAGCCACGTAGAACAGCGCCATATTGCGCGAATGATAGAAAATCAGAAAGGAAGCTTAGCCATGACACTAGGTTCCTTAATCGTCGCAATCTTAGCTGCTCGGTCCGGTTCCGGTGATGGCGCCGCTGCGGCTCTTGTTGGTACCCAAGCCGCAATGGCTCAAAACTACCTATCCTTTTCTCGTGATGCAGAACGAGAAGCCGATCGTTTAGGCTATAGCACATTAGTTCAATCCGGATTTGATCCGCAAGGTATGCAAAGTTTTTTTGAAAAACTAGATTTCAACAGTCGTTCTTATGAGGGAGCCAACGCAGCTCCGGCCTATTTGAGAACTCACCCTTTAACAATTGAACGTATCAGTGAAGCACAAAACAGAGCTCGTTTATCTAAACCAGTTAACCACGAAGATAGTTTAGATTTCTATCTGATACAGGCAAGATTGCGAGTTCTACAATCCAATCGCTACCAGTCATGGAGTGACGCCTCTGCATATTTCAAAAATGACCTAAAGACGGCTAAAGGTTACAGAGCTATTGCTGACCACTACGGTTTAGCCCTAGCATCAATGAAAATGAAAAACAACGCTCTAGCCGTACAAGAAATTGAGTTGGCCAGAAAATCAACCCCAAAATCGGCTATCTTGGAAAAGTTTTATTCTGAAGTCATCTTTTCTACCAACCGAACCCGTGGTTTGGAATTAGCTAAACAAGCCTATAACCATCATCCGTTATCTCAGATGACCGTGATGAATTATGTTACTTTGCTTCAAAGAGCTGGTAAGCACTCTTTAGTCGTAGATACTTTAAGAAAACAAAATGCGATTTCAAGACAGTCTGTTTTCTATCAGCAAACTCTTGGTAGAGCTTATGAGGCTATGGGAAAGAAAAGTTTAAGTCACCAAGCTATTGGTGAATCGTATGCACTGATGGGACAAAAGGTCGCTGCGGTGCGTCAATTCTCCATTGCACAACAAGCCAACGACGCAGATTTTTATACCATGAGTGAAATTGATGCACGCCTGCGACAATTACGACAAGAGCTTGCTGAAGACAAAAAGTTCGAATAATCGCCTTTTTTATGCTGTTTCGCTCGTGTATTTAGTGCGAAAATAGGGGAGTTTCCGTTTTTACTATTTTTTGCGGTTTTAAAGTGACTGACACAACTCAAACAAACAATCCTATCGTTACCGATGCTGTAATCATTGGTGCTGGTCCTGTTGGACTTTTCCAAGTTTTTGAACTTGGTCTTCTCGAAATGAAAGCCCACGTGCTCGACTCTCTTAACCATCCAGGTGGTCAGTGCGTAGAACTCTATCCTGACAAGCCCATCTATGACATTCCAGCTGTTCCAGTCTGTACAGCATTAGAACTGACTGAAAATCTTTTAAAGCAGATTGAACCATTTGGACCAACTTTCCATTATGGAGAAGAAGCTGTTGAACTCAAGAAGCTTGAAGATGGTCAGATTTATGTAAAAACCAACAAAGGAACCGAGTTCCTCGCAAAGGCTGTATTCATCGCCGCAGGTGTTGGTAGTTTCCAAGCTCGTACATTGAAAGTACCTCATATCGAAAAATTTGAAAATACTCAACTTCACTATCGCGTTAAAGATCCAAGCATGTTCGAAGGCAAGAACATCGTGATCTGTGGCGGTGGCGACTCGGCCTTAGACTGGTGCTTGAACTTGGTTGGTAAGGCTGAAAGCGTTGTTTTGGTCCACCGTCGTGATGGCTTCCGTGCCGCTCCCGCTTCCGTTACCAAGATGCGCGAACTTTGTGATCAGTGGGAAATGCAATTCGAAGTCGGTCAAGTCACCGGTTTTGTTGAAGAAAATGACGTGATGAAGGAAGTCAAGGTTACGGGTGCTGATGGAGTTACTCGTCGTATTCCGATGGATCATCTCTTGGTATTCTTCGGTTTACAACCCAAGCTTGGTCCAATCGCTGACTGGGGTTTAGAACTCGAACGTAAGCAGATCGTTGTTGATACCGCTCGTTTTGAAACAAACATCCCGGGTGTTTTCGCTGTTGGCGATATTAATACCTATCCAGGCAAGAAGAAATTAATCCTTTCTGGCTTCCACGAATGTGCCTTAGCCGCCTTCGCCGCTGCGGACTACGTATTCCCAGAAAAACGTGTACATCTACAGTACACTACAACAAGTCCAAAATTACACAAAGTTCTCGGTGTTGAAACACCTCACTTTGACTAAGTGACTTAAACTAAAAACCGCTCAAATTGAGCGGTTTTTTTGTATTTCTAGTTATTGGAAATTTTGATTCCCGGCATCCGAGCTGAATAATCCTTATTGCGTTTTGCAACTGCGATACCAACCTTACGGGCCATTTCTCGGTACGTATTAGCAATTGGACTATCCGGTTCTGCAACCACAATCGGGTTACCCGCATCCATACTCATACGAATTCGAATATCAAGAGGGACTTCCCCTAAGAGTTCAACTCCGTAACGAGAAGCCATCTTCTGGGCTCCACCAGCACCGAAAATATGTTCTTCATGACCACAATGACTGCAGATGTGGGTAGCCATATTTTCAACAATTCCTAAAATCGGAACATTAACCTTCTCAAACATGACGAGTCCCTTTTGAGCATCCATCAAAGCGATGTCTTGAGGTGTTGTCACGACAACCGCCCCTGTAATCGGAACCTCTTGAGACAAGGTTAATTGAATATCTCCTGTTCCTGGAGGCATATCGACGATCAAATAGTCGAGATCCTGCCAATTTGTTTGATTTAAAAGTTGTTTTAGAGCAGAAACCGCCAAAGGACCTCGCCAAATCATCGGCTGATCTGGATCAATTAAAACGCCGATAGAAGCAACCTGCAAACCATGTGCATTCATTGGTTCCATAGTCTTACCATCTTTAGTCATAGGGCTATCTGTAATGGCAAGCATCGTTGGCTGACTAGGACCATAAACATCCGCATCCAAGATACCTACACGAGCACCTTCTGCTTGTAGAGCTAAGGCTAGGTTCGCCGCCACCGTACTCTTACCCACACCACCTTTTCCAGAAGAAACTGCGATGATATTGCGAATATTTTCAAAGACTTTAACGCCATGCTGGACTTGGTGCGCAATAATGTTTTGTGTTACGACGACATTGGCTTCAATACTAGAAGCGTTCAATTTATTTTCAACCGCTTCTTTAATGACTGGAATTTGCTTTTTAGCCGGATAATCCAACTCAATAAAAACATTGAGTTTTCCATCTAACACTTCAATTTTTTTTAGTGATTTAGAAGAAACTAAATCTTTCCCCGTATTGGGATCTACAACTTCTAAAAGTAGCTGTTTGACCTTTTCTTGCATACCTGACTCCAACAGAACTTCAAAATAAACAATTGTCCCTATATTACCTTCTCATCGAAATAATTTCTTTTCACGTGCTTTAATTTGATATACACCGTGTTTTCGGTTGGTAAAATATTAGTTTCATTTCAATTCGTATTCTGGTTAAACCAACAAATGACAAAACGCACAATCTTTCTGACAACGGCGCTTCCTTACGCTAACGGTAATTTCCATATCGGACACATCATGGAATATATTCAGGCGGATATTTGGGTCCGTCATCAGCGCATGTGTGGAAACACGGTTCATTTTGTTGGAGCCGATGATGCCCACGGCGCTCCAATTATGATTTCAGCCCAAAAGCTCGGCGTTACACCGGAAGAATTTATTGCCAAAATTCAAGATGGTAGAAAGCAATACTTAGATGGCTTCCTAATCAAGTTTGATAATTGGCATTCTACGAATAGTCCAGAAAATACAGAACTTTCTCAAGACATTTATAGAAAACTTAAAAAAGCAGGGCTCATCTACACTAAAGAAATCGAACAGTTCTACGACCCAGTTCGTCAAATGTTCTTGGCAGACCGTTTTATTAAGGGAACCTGTCCTAAGTGTGGTGCGGTTGACCAGTACGGTGACTCTTGTGAAAAATGTGGCGCCGTTTATCAACCTACAGAATTGATTAATCCTTATTCTGCCCTTTCTGGTAGTAAGTTAGAACTTCGTACTTCTGAACATTACTTCTTCAAACTTTCTGATCCAAACTGCGTTCAATTTCTTCGCGAATGGACTAAGGGTACTGCTAAAGACGGTACCAAGCGCTTACAGGCTCAAATCGTTGCTAAGACCGAAGAATGGCTTGGAAAGGACGGTGATTTAGCCGACTGGGATATTTCTCGCGATGGTCCATATTTCGGTATCGAAATTCCGGATGCTCCCGGTAAATACTTTTACGTTTGGTTGGATGCTCCAATTGGTTATTTAGCAACTTTGAAGTCTTATTGCCAAAAGAAAGGTATCGACTTCCAAGCCCTTTTAGAGTCACCTGATACCGAACAAATTCACTTTATTGGTAAGGACATCGTTTATTTCCACACCTTATTCTGGCCTGCTATGTTGCACTTTGCTGGTCAACCATTCCGTACTCCAGAACACGTATGGGCTCATGGTTTCGTAACAGTTGACGGTGCCAAGATGAGTAAAAGTCGTGGAACCGGGTTAAATCCGTTGGTCTACTTAGACCTCAATATGGACCCTGAATGGTTACGTTATTACATTGCCTTTAAGTTGAATTCCAAGGTTGAAGACGTCGACTTTAATCGCAATGACTTTATTGCTCGAATCAACAGTGATTTGATTGGTAAGTACATCAACATCGGTAGTCGTTGTGCCGGTTTCTTGGTTAAGCGATTTGATGGCAAGGTTAACTCTTCTGCAATCGCTTCCAGTACCTTAATTGCGGATATTAAGCAAGTCGCTCCTTCCATCATTGAAAGCTACGAAGCTCGTGAATACAGTCGTGCTCTTCGTAAAGTCATGGAACTAGCAGACCAGACTAACGAATTCGTTGATCAAAACAAACCTTGGGAATTAGCTAAGAAAGAAGATAAACAGAATGAGTTGTTCCAAGTTTGTTCGATTACGATGGAAGCTTTCCGCTTGTTGTCTTTGTATTTAAAACCAGTTTTACCACGCACTGCGTCTGCAGTTGAGGAACTCTTAGGTTGTGGCGAATTGACTTGGGAAACCATTGAAAATTCATTAAATGATTCAACGGTTCTCAAACCATTTAAGCACTTAATGCAACGAGCTACTGAAGATCAATTGGTTAAATTGTTTGAATTAAGTAACCCAAATAACACCCAAGCGCCTAAGACTGAAGAGGCTCCTGTTTCTGCTCAAACCTCTCAAGAAGACATCGAATTTGAAGAAATCGCTCCAACGATTAACTTTGATGAATTCACCAAAGTCGATCTTAGAATCGGTCGCATTGTGAAGTGCACTAAAGTCGAAAAGAGCAAAAAACTTCTTCAATTATCGGTTGATTTAGGTGAAGGTCGCTTAAGAAATATCTTCTCAGGTATTGCGATGTACTACAAACCAGAAGACCTTGAAGGTAAATTAACCGTCGTAGTTGCCAACTTGGCTCCACGTAAGATGACTTTTGGTGTTTCTGAAGGCATGTTGTTGTCTGCTAGTGATGCAAGCGATAAACCTGCTGGTTTGTATATCCTTGAACCTGTTGAAGGAGCAAAACCAGGAATGCGTTTACACTAAACAATAAACAGCCTTAGTGTTTTCCCGTAATTTCTTTGAAATCCTTCTGTTTTTTGAAAAGATTCAAGGAATATTACGGGATTTGCCTTTTTAGAAGCCTACACTTATCCCTACCGTACTTTCAAAGAAAGAACAAAAACAAAATGAGTCATAGACAACATATTGTCGATGCCCTTCATCGGTTTCCGGTCGCAGCGTTTCACCCGGCAACTCTAAATTTAAAGAATGGGTATTCGTTCGAAAACTTTACTCGTGACCTTTCTGCTGGCTTAACCGTTGGCGTGGTTGCTTTACCTTTAGCAATGGCTTTTGCGATTGCTTCAGGTATGTCTCCTGAATCTGGAATTTACACGGCTATTATTGCCGGTTTCCTAATCTCTCTTTTAGGTGGCTGTAAGGTTCAGATTGGTGGACCTGCCGGTGCCTTTATCGTGATTGTTTACGGCATTATTGCGCAATATGGTGTCGGCAACCTTTTAATAGCAACATTTTTCTCAGGGATATTGTTGCTGTTAATGGGGTTATTTAAGATCGGTAGTTTTATTCGATTTATCCCAATTTCAATTGTGATCGGCTTTACCAATGGTATTGCGGTCATGATTGCTTTATCGCAAGTGAAGGATTTTCTGGGACTGAACATCGCCAAGATGCCTGCGGACTTTTTTCACCAGGTTCAAACCCTTTACGCCAATATCTCAAGCTTAAATCTTTGGGCTTTAGGTATGGGTATTGTTTCTTTATTAATCGTATTCTTGTGGCCTAGATCTTGGGCACCGGGAAGTGCTCCCTGGAAGCGTTGGCTGGCTCGTATTCCTAGTACAGTTGTCGTACTTATTGTTATGACTTCTGCCGTTACGATTTGGAATTTACCCGTAGAGACAATTGGTAGTAAGTTCGGTGGCATTCCTCAATCTTTACCCGCATTTTCCTTCCCTGAAATTTCTTGGGGTTCTGCAAAACAGTTATTTGGACCCGCTGTAACACTAGCTCTTTTAGGGGCAATCGAGTCCTTGTTGTGCGCTCGAGTCGCCGATGCCATGACAGACGATCGTCACGATCCAAACCAAGAACTTATGGGACAAGGAATTGCAAACTGCGTTGTACCATTCTTCGGTGGCCTTCCTTCTACCGGTACAATTGCTCGCACTGTAACCAATATCAAGAGTGGTGCTATTAGCCCGGTTGCTGGTATGGTTCATGCTGTCACGCTTTTGATCATTGTCCTGTTAGCCGCTCCCCTCGCCGAGAACGTTCCTTTATGTTGTTTATCAGCCATCCTTCTCTTCATGGCTTATAACATGGGTAATTGGCACGAATTCGTTCGTCTGCATCAATTTACGATGAGTTATAAGGCAACAATGCTTTCAACCTTCTTCTTGACAGTTATCTTCG
>CAZBHT010000006.1:0-27812 GCA_964491655.1 uncultured Burkholderiaceae bacterium | reverse complement strand
GTTCGTAGCCAGGTACTCTATCCAGCTGAGCTACCGGCGCTCCGTCAAGAATTTGAATTTTACGCCATATTTTTTTATTTTGCAACACAAATAAAAAATATTTTTTATTTCGATGAACTTCCTTTAGCCGTTGCTAAAAATCCTTCCGCAATACGACGCAAAATCAATTTATCTTTAGCAGAAAGTTTTTTCATAAAATCATCCGACTGGGAGGTTAACTCATTCTTTTTATTATTGGTGCATCCCAACAAGTAGTCCGTGGATACTTCAAGAACTTTAGCTAATTTAACAATTCCATATAAAGTTGGAAGGCGATTGGAGTCATTTTTTTCGTATAAAGACAAAACAGATTGAGGAATATCACATCGTCGAGCCAACTCAGCCTGAGTCAGTTGTTTTTCTGTACGTAATTTTTGCAAACGTTGAGATAATTTAACCTTGAAATGCGGATCGACTTCCATAAAAAACCTTTAAACCAGATAAAAATTCCTTTTTACTGAAATATAACTCAATCAATTCGTAAGTATTATCCCTCATTTTATAAAAAAAAAGCTTATCTAATCACACATTTTCATTTTTTTCATATAAACTTCGATTCCTCTTTCAGAGAGAAAGGAAAGATGGCCGAGTGGTTTAAGGCGCACGCCTGGAAAGCGTGTTGACGTGAATAGCGTCACGGGGGTTCGAATCCCCCTCTTTCCGCCAAGACTCCTTCCAAATCAAGCACTTACATAACACCTCATTTCCCTTGTAATAAATCTTGTAATAGTTTTGCAAGAATTGATATGTTAAAAATTTCGCATTTTTTCGACATATCCGAAAAACGTGTTAAAAATTTTCAATTTTTTCGACATATTAAAAAGAACCCCTTGTTTCTGAACTCTACCCCGTAGAGTTCAATGAACTGGGGTCCTTGTAAGAAGATTTCGATTTTTTAAATAGCACTCAGACCATTCAAAACAAGCTGAAAAAAGCTCTATCAAATAACTTCATTTTTAGTAAGTCACAAATCTTTCGTATGGCTGACTCAAGTCTACAACTCTTGCTTCAAGACCACCTGTAGCGACCGCCTTTTCACCTCGTTCCGTACAAATTATGTTTGCTGATTTTCCTACTAACTTACCTTCTAAGAAAATAGGTTCACCGGCAACAAAAGATGCGACTGGAGTTTGAGTATCGTAGTTGTATACCGTGATATCTGCATCAGTTCCAATTCCCAAATGTCCCTTTTCTTCTACTCGTAACAATCTTGATGGATTTACAGCAGTTTTAATCACAAACTCATTTAACGTGAGAATATCTAATTTCACTAAGGAAAGGCCATGAGACAAAATGGTGTTACGAGTAAAAACACCACCATCAGTACTAATACCATCAACAACAAAGGTTTTGTCATCACGCTTAGCTGAGGCCAACCAAACTCTAGGAATTGGAGGATTTACATTGAAGCTTCCAGTCACATCAGTCTTTGCACCCTCCCAGAATGCAATTCCTTCCTCTGAAGTTAGCAAACCCGTGTACCCACCAGCATCATAATTTACGAAAGCATGTTGCGCTCTAAACGCTTTACGCATTCCATCCATATCGGCAGTAAAGCCAAAACGGGTTAAACACGATGCAGTTACCTTACTCATAATATTCCCTTGTGAATCACAAGTTAGGCGCGTTCCATTCTTAGGAGAAAGATAACTTTCACAAATGATGTTGGGATTTTCCTTTAACGCTTCAATCGCAATGCGAGCTTCTTCAACACTATCTTTTACGGCTCCGCGACAATAAGCATTAATGTGAGCTAAATGTAGCGGTTTCCCATTGGCTACTTCTATAGCTTCTAACATCCCCTCTATATTCGAACCATAATTTGTCGAGCCAGCATGCCAGCCAATGTAAGAGCCTTTTTCATGAGCATATCGAATAAAATTCGACGCTATTTCCGGTCGAATTGGAAAATGACCGCCTAAGATTTTGACACCAAGAGCACCACCATCTAAGGCAGTATCAATAAAATTTAAAATTTCTTCATCACTTGGTTCGGAATTTCTCAATGTTTCGGGAGGATAGGCTGCCTCCAAAATAGCCACATTCAATCCGGCACCATATGTATGACTTTCTTGCAAAATATCCTGCAATGGACCCGCCATATCCAAGCATGTTGTCACACCTTCCATCGCCAACATCCGATGTCCATAATGAGAACCGTATTTACTACCTACATGAACGTGGCTATCGATAATGCCTGGTTGCAAAACAAGACCTGAAAAATCAAATTCTTTTTTAGCAGAACCTACAATTTGAGGAGCAATTTCTGCAATTTTTTTATTCTCTATTGCAACATCACAGACTGCATCTAAATGATTTACCGGATCTACTACACGCGCACCACGCAAGATATAGTCAAACATACAGTTCTCCTTCTATAGAATTTCGGATTCAAAAACTCATTCTGTTAGCCTATCGATTTTTCAAAGATTCTGATATTAGGAATAATTCATAGCCGTTGCTATTTATTGGACTTTTCCCTTTCTTTTTGATTAAAGAGATAATCCGTATGAACGCATTTGTGCTACCACAATACGCGCCATCTTTTCATGGGCACATGTGGACGGATGAACATACTTACCATCTTTATCTGCAAAATAAGTTGGGTCTATATGTGGATTCAATCCGCTTAGTGAATACAAATCAATTACAGGCAATGAATAATAAGCAGAAATTTCAATAATCGCTTTTCGATAGTCATCAAGCGTCAGACCTAAATCATTTTTGTCCTCAGGGAAACGACAATCCCAAGTACCTCGTCCAATACCCGTTGTTTGATAACGTTTGATTGGAGTCAAAATAAAAATAGGAGTTCTAGGATACTTTTCAAGAAGTTTTCTACAAATTATGTGAGTACTCCCACAAAAAGTATGAATACTTGGCTCTTTACCTACAGATAAAAAACCTTCATCGATAGAGCCAAATGGAGTCCAGTTGTAGTAAAAATCGTTCGTTCCAATCATGATCCCAACCGCATCGGCATCACTTTCCATTTCTTCAATACGATCTACTAAAGGAGTCCTACCGGTATCTGTACTAGCGGTTCCTCCCGGAGTCCAAACTCCATCTTGCATTTCATAAAGTCGGTAAGGACGCGGAGCGAAAAAATTATCTTTAACAAGATACGTTGCATTAGGATTTAATACGTCGGAATCTTGAGCTTGTTTCCAATCTTCTATGTTACAAAAACACCTTTCATAAGCCCCACTTTGACGAGCGGAAGTAGCACCGCCAATAGCATAATTAAAAAGTTTCATTTGAAGTAAATTAGCAATCTGACAAGGAAATGCTTTACTTTTATCCTCTAGTTGAGCTCCGTAAGATATGCTATCGCCATTCCATACTAAATTTAATGCCATCGCACTTTCCTCTCTTTATGGGGTTCCAAAATCATTCCAGTCAAAATTATTTGCCTCATAGTGCAAATAATTTATCAGTCGTTTAGTTGCTATATTCAAAATAGCATTTTTTTTGTATACCAAAACGTAATGCCCTACTACATTTAAATTTTTAATCGGGATAACAGATAGCTTTTGACGATATTTTTTTACTTGAACGGAAGACAGTAAGGCAACGAAACCATGATTAAAAATCATAGGTAAACCAGCAATATGCGATCTCGTATAAAATGATTGATTTCGCCCTAAATCATTAAACATGGACATGGTTTGTTGGCAAACTTTAAATTCTCCTGTCACCCACCAATTCGCATTAATCAACTGTTCTAATCGAGTTGCATTCTCTAACGGATGTCCCTTTTTACAAACCACTGCAAAGGGACAATCCATTAAAGGTTCCACCATAAAATCTGAAAGAGATACATCTGCCCCGGCATTACCAATAGCGAAATCCAGTGTTCCGTCTCGAACTCGAGAAAGATTAAGTTCCAGTGGATTATCTTCTACAGAAATATTGCAATGCTCAAATTCCCGAATCAAACGTCCTAAAGCCTCATCGAGAATACTGTTAGCGGATATCGGCGATACACCAAAATGGACGACATATTCATCTCCACCACCCAATGTTCTTGCTTCTTGGGTTGCGGCCTCGAGCTGAGCCACAATGAAGGAGGCGTGAGCTGCAAAGCTAAGACCCGCCGATGTAAGACTCACCCCTTGTCGACCACGAACAACCAAAGAAACATTCAAAATTTCCTCTAATTCTCGGATCGTCCTTGACAGAGTTGGTTGCGGGATATTTGTCGCTTTAGCCGCGGCGTTAATACTGCCGTAATGCGCAACAAGTTTTAAAGCCTTAAGGTGTGTAATTTTCGGTAAGCGCTGTACCATTTTAAATATAATCTATACAAAAATAATATAAAAACACTTCTCTAAAAAAGCACATTCAACTACAAGATCATGATATCGCATTAAATTAAAAAGAAAAAGATATAGAGTTCAAATATTTATAGGTGATATTTATCCTTAACATTATTCATTTTTTAGATAAAACATTACTTAAATAAGTATCCCTAAATCCCGATCGACTAAACAAAATATTCCACTGGTTTAGTTTGCATTTCTCGCAAAATATAGTTGTAAAAAACACCCTTCTTTATTCATTCACGAAACAGTATGGTTATGAGTATGAGATATTTTTTAAAGTTTAAGGAGCTCTTAAATGAAAACGTTACTCGTAGCAACCTTAACTGCGCTCGCTTTATCCTCAAATGCTTTCGCGCTTGAAAATTCAGTCTCCCCTAAAATCACCGAATTAAAGGCTCAAAATCCTAAAACAGGGCTTTATGTTGGAAATTCATATAGTTTCTACAATTGCGGTGTTCACAGTTACGTTCGTGGATTTACTCGCGAAGATAAAAGAGACTGGAAAGCTCGTATTCAGACGATTAGTTCTGCCTATCTAGCCTGGCATGATGTTAAAAATTATTTAGTACCACATGAAGGTGATAATTACGGCAAAGACGGTGGAAAGATGTTCGATGTCGTTCTTCTTCAAGGTAACTCAAGCGAACCAATTAGTGAAAAAGGGGCACCACTGTTCAATAAATATCTTAAGCAACATATTGAGACGGTCCGAGCAGCTGGTTCTGAACCGATTGTTGTGATGACGTGGGCTAAACAAGACAAACCAGAACAGACAAAGGCTCTAGCCGATGCCACAATTACGCAGGCTAATGAAAATAATGCCATTGTATTGCCCGTTGGTTTAGCTTTTGCTGAAAGCTTAAAACAGCGCCCTGATCTTCTGATGCACCAAAAAGATAAAAGTCACCCAACAGCTGCGGGATCTTACTTATACGGCGCCATGATATATGGCCTACTTTTCAAGCAAAGTCCTGAAGGGAAAAAATATCTTGGTGAGTGTGAAAAACCACTGAAGCCAGAAGATGCAAAATTCTTGCAAACCCTTGCTTGGAAAACACTCAAGGATTTCTACGGTTGGAAATAAGACTTTACTGACTGTCTTTTCTTTATAAAGACACCGCCTCTCCTTACTTTTGATGTTTTGAGGAGAGTGCGGTTTTTTTATCGACTATAAAAACCAAAAGCCACTAGAAGTCATCCTTATCCTTCTAGTGGCTTTGATCTGATTTTAATTTAGGTTCATATCAAAGTAGTTTTTTTCGTACGAACAGACTGCATAAAGTAGACCGATACGAAAATCACAACCCCAACAACATATCCCCACCAACGTTGTTCATATGGTAGAACAAATCCACTAATTGTTGCCGGGAACATAAGTATCACGGTTGCAACCATGAGCATCAAACGATCAAGAATCGTTGTTCTACAAATCAGCCATCCCTGGATAGCTGAAGTAAATGCGACCATACCGAGTGCTGTCATACAGAAAATAAAGACACCGATAAACCAAGAGTCGATACCAAGAAGCAAAATATCGCTATTGAAGAGGAAGAATACAGGAATGATGGCTGTACGAATATCGTAAAGGAAACCCTGAATGCCGACTGTAATGGGGTCTTCTTTTGCGATCGCAGCGCCAGCGTACGCGGCTAACCCGACCGGAGGCGTATCGTCGGCCAATACACCGAAGTACAGACAGAATAGATGAGCGGCGATCAGTGGTACCACGATTTCTTGACCATGTAACTGTAAATCCACAGCAAGTTCCACAATAACCGGAGCTGTTAACGAAGCCATGATGATGTAGTTTGCCGTAGTCGGCAATCCCATACCAAGAAGCAAGCTCGCCAATGCCGTGATGAGAATCATCAGGAAGATATTTCCCATGGATAGCGTTTCAACAAACGTCGTAATCTGCTGACCAAGCCCCAAAGACACACAGCCGACGATAATACCTGCTGAAGCGGTTGCCAAGGCAACACCGGCCATGTTGTTAGCGCCCGCAGCCATGGAGGTGAATAAGTTTTTCACGCCGAACTTAAACGCAGCCCAGAGGTCCGCATTATGAACCTTCGCAATTACAACCGGTTGCAACAACATAATGACAGCAAGAACCATGATGGCATTGAAAACAGACAGTTCTGCAGAGTGCTGAGCAACACAAAGTTCATAAATTAAGATGACGATAGGAGCTAAATAATGTAGGCCGTTCTTTAACTCAATAATGAATCTAGGCAATTCATGCTTAGGTAAGCCCTTCAATCCCAACTTACAAGCTTCAATGTGGGTAATCCAGAATAATGCGACGTAGGATGCAAAGGCCGGAACCGCCGCGGCCTTTGCCACTTCGATATACGGCACATTAACGTATTCAGCAATAATGAAGGCCGCTGCGCCCATCACAGGAGGAGTCAACTGACCGTTGACAGAAGAGGCTACTTCGATGGCCGCGGCTTTTGTCCCCGGGTACCCCATTCTTTTCATAAGAGGAATTGTAAAGGTCCCAGTAGTAACAACATTTGCAATAGAGGAACCAGAAACCACACCGGTCAGAGCGGAACTGACGACTGAAGCCTTAGCGGCTCCGCCTCTAAAGCGACCGAGTCCAGAGATGGCTAGACGGGTAAAAAAAGCTCCTCCTCCGGCCCGATCAAGCATCGTACCGAACATAACAAAAAGAAATACAACGGTCGCAGATACATGCAACGGAACACCATATACACCTTGCGTATCCATTGTTATCTGGGAAATAAACCGAGAAAGCGTAGCCCCTTTAAACGCAAGAAAATCGGGTAAATAAGGTGCTAAAAATACGTAAGCAATAAAAACACCACAAATAACAGGTAAAGCCGGTCCTAAAACACGTCTTGTTGCTTCCAACATGACTGCAATTAATACAACACCCGCAATTAGATCTCGTCCAATAGGTTGTCCAGGACGTTCCGAAATACCGGCATAATCGATAACGATATATAGAGCGGCGATGACACTCACAATACCAAGTAACCAATCCACAATAGTCACTCGTTTCATCGCTAACAGAATACGTAAATCCCAACGAGATTTAGTTGATGATTTTAGAGCTGGAAGATTCAAGAAAATCAGAGCTAAAGCAAAGGCCAAGTGAAACGCTTTGACATAAAGAGAATCTAAAAGAAGCCAACTAGCCGTAGACATCTGAAAAAGAGCCCAACAGAGTGCTACAACAAACGTAATCTTCTCAGAGATACCAGTCTTATCACCAATTAAACCATGCTCACCATTTTGGACAATTTCTCGATACTCACCGACAATATCTTCATTTTTTTTACGTTTCGGTGTTAACTTAAACCCAGGCAATCCAGCTTCAGGAAGAAGTACTTTATTGTTTGTTTCCGACATAATCCATTACTTCCTTATTGTCGTTAATACTTTTTTATTTCGCTTCAGTAAACTGTTATTAAGTACTCTGTCCCTGTCTAACTTAACCGTATTCCCAATATTTCATTGGGAATACGGAACACATCATCAAGAACAAAAGTTATTTAATCAATCCAACCTCTTTGTAGTACTGCAAAGCACCTTCATGAATCGGTGCGGTTAAACCCTGAAGCATGGATTCTTTAGTTAAATTAGATAACGCAGGATGTAATTTACGGAAGTCTGGAAGGTTTTCCATCACTTCTTTTGTAATAGCGTAAACAACATCTTTTGGAGTATCTGCCGTTGTCACGAAAGTCGCCAACATACCCAAAGTCTTCACTTTGTCTTTTGCATTAACAGCATCTGGATACTGAGCCATCGGAATTTCTACCATTGAGTAGTACGGTGCATCTTTGATTAGATCATCAAGTCCTGTAATCGGAACAATACGTACCTTCCGTTTACCTGCAGTCGACTCTTTGATATTGCCGTTTGGATGACCTACAGTATAGAAAAAGCCATCAATTCGACCATCTTGCAAAACACGAGGGGCGTCAGCTGGTTTTAATTTTTCATCTCTGAAATCTTTACCTGGGACCAATTTAGCCGTCTTAAAGATGTCTAATGCATTAATTCGATTACCTGAACCCGGATCACCTAAATTAATGATCTTACCTTTTACATCATGAATGGATTTGATTCCGGAGTCCTCCGCAACGACGAAAGTAACCGCTTCTGGTGCTAGAGCAAAAACAGCACGTAATTTCTTCACAGGTTTACCTTCCCAAGGTCCCTTACCGTTATATGCCTGATACTGAGTATCTGCCTGAGCCACACCGAAATCCAAGTCCTTTGCTGCGATCGCATTAATATTGAACTTAGATCCTCCAGTCGATTCAACGCTAGCACGAATACCATACTTAGCTTTTTGCGCATTAATAATCTTGGCAATAGCTCCACCGGTAGGATAGTAAACTCCTGTGATTCCACCGGTACCAATTGTCACAAACGTCTGTTTAGCTAACGCCTGTGTACCGACAAATGCAAAAGCAGTAGCAACGGTCAACGGTAAAATTTTCTTGATCAACATAACAAACTCTCCTTGATGGTATTTTGATGGTCGTTAAGCTACTTATCGAGATTCGGAATTTAATGGCGTTCTAACTACACACAGTCCTAAGACTTTTACCTACTTTCCCTTAAGTAAAAAAAACTACTCCACCTATATAAGCAAATAGCGTGCCAACATTTATTCCTTAAATACCTAAAGCAGTTTTACTCAAGAAAACACTTTTTTTAGCTTCTATAGTTACAAGGGATGCACTATATTGGTGCCTTAATTAAATATTCATGCACCAAAACACAACTATTTAAGATTTTCTACGGATAGACGATTTTCATCATGAAGTTTTAAACTATTTCACATGAGGGAGTAAGTCATGCATGAAATAAAGAGGGTCGTCATTATTGGGCTTGGTGCGCTAGGCATCATGTATGGACATTTTTTTGAGAAGAAGCTTGGCAAAGAAAATGTTCTTTTTTTAGCAAACTCTGAACGAGTTCACCGTTATCAAAAAAGCGTTTTTAAATTCAACAATGAAGTTTGTCATTTTCAGTATGCTTGCCCAGAAAACATATCTTTTCAAGCGGACCTTTTGATGTTTGCTGTTAAAGGAGGCGCTTTAAAAGATGCAATTGAATTAGCCAAGTCCGTGGTATCCGATCAAACGATCATTATTTCCGTCCTAAATGGTATTTCGAGTGAAGAAATCATCTCTAATGGACTTGATAAAGGACATGTCATACCTTGTTTTGCTCAAAAAATGGATGCTTTAAAAGAAGGTTGCAACGTTACCTCGAAAACATTTGGAGAACTTTGTATTGGCTTACTTCCTAATAGCTGTCACGACGAACCTTTTCTTCATAACCTCATGAACTTTTTTGATTCCATTGGGTTTTCCTACCAGCATAAAAAAGACATACGCCATGGAATCTGGTGTAAATGGATGTTAAATGTTGGTGTCAATCAAGTTTTAATGGTTGAAAACGGAACTTTTGATGATATACAGAAATCGGGACCCAAAAGAGAGCGAATGCTTTCAGCGATGAGAGAAGTTCTTGAACTATCTAAATTGGAAGGTGTTTTTCTTACTGAAGAAGACTTTGATCAGTACGTCAACATTATTGATCATCTCAATTCCGATGGAATGCCTTCTATGCGACAGGATAGACTTGCTCGTCGAGCTTCTGAAGTTGAACTATTTTCAGGAACAGTTATAAGGAAGGCCAAGCAATTTGGACTATTAGTCCCTACTAACCTTGCTTTATATGAAGAAATAAAACAGATTGAATCAACCTATTAAAAGGAATCACCATTCATGACTAAACGTGTTTTAATTCTCGATTGTGGTTGTACTAATTTCGGCAAAGGTGGAAGCTTAAATCACTACTACACACAAGTCGCCGAAAAAGAATTTAAATCATTAGGATATCAAGTTGAAATTACCCAAGTAGGTGAACCTTGGGAAATTGAAAAAGAAGTTCGTAAAATTCAATGGGCTGATGTAATCGTTTTACAAACACCAGGATGGTGGATGACCACACCTTGGCAATTCGTTCGTTACATGGATCTTGTTTTTGTACAACCAGGTATTGTCGGCAACGATGGTCGTCATAACGATAGACCGACTGAAAATTATGGCAAAGGTGGCATTCTTACCGAGAAACGCTATATGATCAGCTCAACTTGGAATGCTCCGAAAGAAGCATTCGAACGAGAACACGACTTCTTTGAAGCTAAAGGTATTGATGGGGTTTTCTTCCATGTTCATAAAGCATTTCAGTTCTTAGGAATGAAGCCTCTTCCTAGCTTTATGGCAAACGATGTTGTTAAGAATCCCAAACTTAACGAAGATTTATGTCGGTTTAAAAAACATATCGAAACACTATTTTCTTAAACTTTTATAGGCAACGTTTTGCTGAAACGTTGCCTATTGAATTTAAATTTCCGATTAGAATAAATCTTATGTAATCCCCAAAAGTACCAATTAATGAAAAAACAATTAAATTCTCAATCATCTTCTCATTACAAGTTTAACTTTGTACATTTTTGCCTCGGTCAATACCGTCTCGGCACTACTTTTTGGGTGGGTCTTATTTTTGGAACTCTTTTTTGGTTCATACTTCTTATTTTGACGGCGTTAACCGTCGGAGGACTCAACAACGCAGAAGAAATGCAACGAGGCGGATTAGCCATTTTAATCGTTGCCGTTATCATGTATCTATGGGGATTTGTTTTTTCATACGCTAGTCTTAAATCAGCATTTGCAACTTCCATTAGAACGCTTCATGTTGCAACGACCTTAGCAATTTGTATTTATATTCTTAGTATGCTAGGTGGACTTTTCTTTTTCATCCACACTATGTTCATTATTTGAAAAATAATGATTTATTCAGATATTTAATCAAATCTTTCCCATAAAATACTCCTGTTATTCATATTTGTTTTCAACAGAATTGAGATTCATATATGGCATTGATTGTTCAAAAATACGGTGGTACCTCCGTTGGCTCTGTCGAACGCATTAAAAATGTCGCTCGACGAGTTGCCAAATGGCAAGATGCTGGTCATAAGGTTGTAGTGGTTGTTTCTGCTATGAGTGGCGAAACAAATCGCTTGATTGCACTAGCTAAAGAAATTCAAAAGAATCCGGATCCAAGAGAATTGGATGTTATTGCTTCAACCGGAGAACAAGTTACGATTGGCTTACTTTCTATGGCATTAAAAGCTATCGGGAAAAAAGCTAAAAGTTACACAGGATCTCAAATTCGTGTTCTGACAGACAACGCATACACTAAAGCTCGTATTCAACAAATTGATTCTCATCGAATCTTAAAGGATTTAGATGATAACAATATTGTTGTCGTAGCAGGCTTCCAGGGTTGCGATGCAGAAGGAAACATAACGACTTTGGGTCGTGGCGGATCTGACACTTCAGCGGTCGCGTTAGCCGCAGCTCTGAAAGCAGATGAATGTCTTATTTTCACTGATGTCGATGGTATTTATACGAGTGACCCTCGAGTAGTCAGCAATGCACGACGTCTTGATGTTGTCGCTTTCGAGGAAATCCTTGAAATGGCTTCATTAGGATCGAAGGTTCTTCAAATTCGAAGTGTTGAATTTGCTGGTAAATATAAAGTTCCTACTCGTGTTCTGTCGAGCTTAACAGACCCAGATCTTCCGGTCGAAATAGAGGCCAATTCTGGTACATTGATTACGTTAGAGGATGATCCAAAAATGGAAAAAGCTATTGTCTCAGGTATTGCATTTAGCCGTAATGAAGCTAAAGTTACACTCCCTCAGGTACCAGATACTCCGGGCGTTGCATACAAGATTCTTGGAAGTGTTGCTAAAGCAAATATTGAAGTGGACATGATTGTGCAGAACGCAGCGCAGAACGGTATGACCGATTTCAGCTTCACCGTTAGTCGCGCAGATCTAGACAAGACCGTTGAAGTCCTTCGTGAAAACGTATCCCCGTACCTTAGCAAAGCTGGCATTCTTACAGATGAATCCATTGCGAAGGTATCCTGTGTTGGTATCGGTATGAGAAGTCATGCCGGCGTTGCCTCTAAGATGTTTAAGGTTTTAGCCGAAGAAAACATTAACATCAAGATGATCACAACAAGCGAAATTCGTACTTCCATCGTAGTAGACGAAAAGTATATGGAATTAGCTGTTCGTGCTCTGCACAAGGCATTTGAGCTTGACAAGGCTCATAATGGATTAGAGTCCTAATTCGCTCTTTAGTTCCAGGTCAATTAAAAGCTCCAAACAGAACAATTCCGTTTGGAGCTTTTGCTTTAAAAATTATCGCTAGAAAACCTTTTATAAATATTTTCTAGCGATAGATTGATATGGTTTACTTACGATTTATTCGTCTTTAATCGAGAAACTTTACTTTCAAAGTCATCAAGACACTTAACAACTACTTTATTTAAAGCTAACAGTGCGATTAAGTTCGGAATCACCATTAAACCGTTGAAAAAGTCAGCCAAGGCCCAAATCAAATCCACTTTGAGGACGGCACCGACAACAATCAAGGCGCAGAAACAAACACGGTATGAATTAACGCCTTTGTCTCCGAACAAGAAACGTACGTTTTGTTCACCAAAGAAGAACCAGCCGATAATGGTCGAATAAGCAAAAAAGAATAAACAGATTGCAACGAAAGCCACACCAAACTGTCCAAGCCCATCGTTATAGGCCAACTGAGTCAATTCAATACCAGTTGTCTTATAGTCAAGAACTCCGGTCACTAAGATAACAATTCCGGTTAATGTGACAACAAATACCGTAGCAAACACACCGAAAATTGCAATCAAGCCCTGCTCAGCCGGATGTTCCACTTTAGCCACAGCGTGAGCATGAGGGGTAGACCCCATACCGGCTTCGTTTGAGAACAAGCCACGGGCAACACCGAATTGAATCGCCTTAGCAACGGTAAAGCCAAGAGCACCGCCGGTCGCCGCCTGTGGATTAAACGCAGCTTCAAAAATGAGTTCAAAAGCAGGTATCAATTGATCGATATGCATACCGACCACGATACAGCCCCCAACCAAATAGACCGTCGCCATAAAAGGAACGATTTTTTCAGCAACACTGGCTAATCGAGTGATTCCACCAAAGAAAATAAAGCCACTGATGACTGCCGTTATGATACCCGTAGCGAGTACTGGGATACCAAAAGCATGATTCATTGCCAGTGAAATCGAATTGGACTGAGTCATGTTACCAACACAACCGGAGGAAAGAATAATTGCGATCGAGAAGAAAATCGCTAACGGCTTAAATTTCTTACCTAAACCGAGAGTGATGTAGTATGAAGGACCACCAACAACATGACCATTTTTATCGGTAGTTTTGTAAGTCTGAGCTAAAACAGCCTCGGCAAAAATAGTTGCCATACCAAAGAACGCGGCAAGCCACAACCAGAAAAGCGCACCAGGACCACCGGAAACAATCGCAGTTGCGGTCCCGGCTACGTTACCGGTACCGACCTGAGCAGCGATTGCGGTCGCTAACGCCTGGAATGAACTCATTCCACCTTTGTCAGCCTTTTTCCCAAAAAGAGATGCGCCGTTAATTAAAAAGCGAGCGGCAAGGCCGAATTGACGTACCTGTACAAAACGTAACCGAATCGTATAAAAGATACCCGTTCCACATAACAGTGGAATCAAAACAAAAACGCCCCAGAGAACACTGTTAATCTCTGAAACAATATGTGTTAAATAATCCATAACCAATATTTCTAAAGCAATACTCTATCTTTAGGATGAATAACAATTACAAGTAAGTTAACCTCGATCAAGTTAACCTAACCTCTCAATAATGCAACTACCCTATTGAAAATTTAGCTAATCTCTTCTTAAATCTAAGACGGCTTTCGGTAGATAAGGTGAACACCAAACGATACCTTTTTCAAACCAAGGTACCATCTCTGAGTTTTTCCACCATACTTGTGAGGCAATAAATTGAGTAGCCCCTCCTACATAGATTAGAAAGCCCACCACAATCAAACCTCGGAAAAAGCCAAAAAGGCAACCAAGAAGTCGATCCTCCATTCCTGCAGAGATCGTTGATAAAATCGAATGAAAGATTTTACCTAAAATTCCTGATATAAAAACACAAATCGTCACAATTAAAATAACGGCTATAAGGGTTTTTATCATAGGACCTACGGATTGAAGCGGAATTAATTCAGCGACATCTGCCGAAAAATACATCGACATAAAAAACGCAATCACCCATCCCGCTAGTGCAAAAATTTCTCTAGACATCCCTCTAAAAATACCCACCAAGGTAGATATCGCAAGAATCCCTAAAAACAACCAATCTAATTCGTTCAAATTATTTCACCTGCTGTGCATATCCAGAACTAATTCCAACCATTCCCAACTGTGCACGGGCTTCCTCTGCAGATTTAACTGACTTAAAAGGTCCTACCCGAACTCGAGTGATCTTTCCGTTCTTCACCGACACTTCTTCTGTATAAACCGGCAAGCCTAAAGTTGATACTTTTTTCTTAAGTGCTTGAGCCTTTGATTTATCAGATGTAGCAATCAGCTGAACAACATAAGATCCTTTGGAGATCGTTGTCTTCTTTTCCGGTTCTTTTATCTTTTTTTCTAGTTCTTTTTTGGTTTCAACTTTTTTGGGAAGCTCCTGCTGTTTTTCAACTTTCTTTAGCTTTTCAGTTGATTTTTCAGAAACTACTACTTTAGGAGCCTTAGAGACCATTTCCTTCTTAATGGGTACTGATTTCGTCTCTGAAGCAACTACTGTCTTCTTTGGGGTTTCATCGTGTCCGGGAACCGTAATTTGAGTGACACTAACGGAGCCTTCTGAAGGAATAGTCAGAGGAATTGTAATAGTCGGTGGAGGCGCTTCTCTATCAAGAAAGAAAGGAATACTCACCAGTAATGCAACTAAAATAATCACTGCACCAATCAATCGACGACGCAATGAGATTCTTTTAGCAGAAGAATAACTTCCTTTGGAAGATACTTCTTGTGCTTGTTGTGGAGGTGTCGTCTTTTCATCTGTATGAGTTTCAGCTGAGAAATTAAACTCTTCTTTTTGAAAAGAGGGTTCATTATTTGGAAAATAAATCTTTTCCTCAGAATTAGAACCTCCCATACTCGGTTCTTTAACCTCTGGAGTTTCGCTTTTCTTTTTTGACCAAAACACCTACTTTTCCTCTACTTAATCGTCAAATGCAACATTTCAATTGCACTACTGACTGTCAAAAATGAACCAAACACTATTATTCTATCAGCCGGTTTCATTTTGTACTGAATCGTCTGAAAAGCTTGATTCATCGAAGCACATTTCTGAATTTTTGCTTCCTGGACTCCAAATTGAATCAAAAATTCTTCAAGATCTTGCGCTTTACCACCTCGAGGACCTTCTAGATCAACCAAGAACCACTCATCAATAGAATCCTTCATGATTTCACATACGCTAGATCGATCTTTATCGGCAAGCATGCCAAATATGGCGTATGTTTTACCTTCACAGACAGATTCGTTTAAAGCCTTTTTTAGGGCATGAGCGGCGTGGGGATTGTGTCCTACATCTAAAATAATTTCTGGATTCTGACTGACTCGATCAAAACGTCCTGTCACGTGCATAGATAACAGACCGTTTTCGATATCCTTTCGTTGAACCGAAAGTTCGTTTTGCATCGATAAAAGAAGAGCAAGAGCTCCAGAAACATTACGAATTTGATGTTCTCCATGCAAAGCAGGCATGGGTAAGTCCGCGAGTATTTTTTCACCTAGAACAAAGTTCCATTTTTGATGTTCGAAATCGATCTGGTAGTGATAATCTCGACCACTAAATACCGTTTTAGCTTGAATCTCGTTAGCGTATTGCACCAGCGATTCAGGTGGTTGTTCATCGGCACAAACGGCTACTTTTCCAGAACGATAAATATGAGCTTTTTCCCAACCAATTGCTTCTCGCGTATTACCCAAGAAGCCAGTGTGATCAATTCCAACAGTAGTCACAATAGAGGCAGTTGGTTCTACCGTATTAACAGCATCCAAGCGTCCACCTAGACCAATTTCTAAAATTAATACATCTAAATGTTTGGAATAAAAAAGAGACAAAATGGCTAGAAGTGTAAATTCAAAGTATGAAAGCGTTGTTTCACCTCGGCATTCCTCTACTTTAGAAAAATGAGGAAGTAACTCCTCATCGCTAGCCATTGTGCCATTGATACGAACGCGTTCATTAAAATGAATTAAATGTGGAGAGGTATGTACTCCAACCTGGTAACCCGCTGATAACAAAATTTGTTCTAAACAGTTGCATGTAGAACCTTTACCGTTAGTTCCACCCACCAGAATTACGGGACACTCAAAATGAATATCCATCACTTTGAGCATTTTTTGCATACGTTCCAATCCGAGATCAATCGATTTCGCATGCAACACCTCAACATGTTCAAGCCACTCTTTTAGTGTTTTCATTTCCATTTAAAAAGGCCTCTTACGAGGCCCTTGTCTAATTTTTAGATAATCGCTTCTTGGGATTCTTTCTGTAGCAGTGCTATGAGATGAGCGATTTCACCCTTCAAATCCTTACGGTTGACAATCATATCAACTGCACCCTTTGCTTGCAAAAACTCTGCTCTTTGGAACCCTTCAGGTAATTTTTCTCTTACAGTCTGTTCAATAACGCGAGGTCCTGCAAAACCAATAAGTGCCTTGGGTTCAGCAATCACTACATCTCCCATAAAGGCAAAGCTAGCGGACACACCACCCATAGTTGGATCGGTTAGAACGGAAATAAAAGGCAGACCATGTTCTGCAAGTTTTGCAATCATTCCGGTTGTTTTAGCCATTTGCATCAAGGAGAAAAGACCTTCTTGCATACGAGCGCCACCGGTAGCTGTAAAACAGACAAAAGCACAATGGCGATCAATAGCTTCTTGAACGCCTCGTACAAAACGTTCTCCAACCACAGATCCCATCGAACCGCCCATAAATCCAAACTCGAAAGCCGCGGCCACCACCGGGATCGCATCCATAGAGCCACTGATGACGACAAGTGCATCGGTTTCGCCCGTTTTAGCCTGAGCCTGTTTAACTCGATCTGGATACTTCTTACTGTCAGAAAAGTTCAATGGATCAAGAGGCTTGACCTCCAAACCGATTTCTTTACGATCCTGAGGATCTAAAATCAAATCAAGACGCGTACGTGCGTCGATTCTCATGTGGAAATCACATTTTGGACAGACATTGAAATTCTGTTTGAGTTCCTGCGCATATAAAGTAACTCCGCAGTTCTCACACTTCGTCCAAACGCCACTCGGCATATCCTTTTTGCCTTTATCATCATCTGTGCGTTTGATTTTTGGAGGTAATAGCTTATCAATCCAGCTCATCATAACGATTCCATTATTTAACTGTTGCGCTGATTTTAGCGCACAGAAGTCTCCAATGCCTGACGTTTTTTTGCAATCCGCTTTCACTAGTGTCTTTTTTCTGCCGACTAGTGCGCAACAGACTTAAATTACGGAGGATGTACCTTGGCAGAAGATCTTCACATTAATAGTTTTTCGCCTTTTAGATCATTTTTGATCTGCAAAACGAACCTCTTGAAGAAAACATCTCATTTTTTCAAAATCTTTTTTTCCTGGCTCTACTTCAATACCGCTAGAAACATCAACAGCACACGGCCGTACCCACTTGATTGCCTGAGCTACATTATTAGCAGAAAGTCCACCAGCTAAAATAATCCGACTTTTATTACCTTGTTGTATCAAATTCCAGTCAAAAGTTTTACCACTTCCACCCCAGTGGTTGCTTGGAGTATCAACAAGTAAGGCCTGAGCCTCAGCGTATTTTTTTTCCTTTTGTAAAAAATCTTCAGAATTCTGAACCGATACCGCTTTAATCCAGGGACGAGAAAAACTAGAACAGAATTCCACTGATTCATTCCCATGAAATTGAAGCGTGGCATTAGGCAAAATTCTTAGTGCATCTACAACGCTCTCTCTTTTAGGATTTACAAAAAGAAGAACCGGAGTCACAAAAGTTGTTAAATGGTTGGCTAGTTGTTGCAAACGTTCCATAGAAACATATCTTTTTGATTGTTCATAGAGTACGAAACCAACCGCATCAACTCCTAGCATTTGAGCTTGAACAAGGTCTTCTACAAAGCAAAAACCACAAAACTTAACCCGAGTTCTCATAAAATCAGATGGTTTCTATAAATGAACCAAAGGGAGAATCTGCATATTGAGGCAAAGCAAAACGATCTGGGTATCCGACTCCGGTCAGATAAAGACCTGAGGGATAGAAGGTGGGAGCAGCGATGGATCGATCCTTTGCTTCAATTAACTCCTCAATCCAACTTGGTTCACGAACACCAGTCCCAACATAAACAAGAGATCCAACTATATTTCTTACCATATGGTAGAGAAAAGCATCTGCTCGAATTTTTAAACAAATCAAACGACCATAGCGTCTAACAGAAACAAACTCTACAGTCTTAACAGGTGTCTTTGACTGACATCCCGAAGCACGAAATGAAGTGAAATCGTGTGTACCTAATAAGAAATTAGCCCCCTCTTGCATGGCATTTGCATCAAGAGGACGGAACACCCAACCTGTTTTACCATCAAGCAGTGGTGAACGCACCGGCTCATTTGAAATCCAGTATTCATATGACCGACTCGTTGCTGAAAAACGAGCGTGAAAATCATCAGGAACTTCTTTAGCCCAACGAACTGCGACCGCTTTAGGTAAAAAAGAATTTAATCCCCTAATCCAAGAAATTTCCTGACGCTTGCAATCCGTATCAATATGAACGACCTGAGAACTTGCATGTACATCAGCGTCAGTGCGCCCAGCGCACACAGCATTGACCCGATCTCCAGTAAATTGATATACCGCTTCTTGAAATTTATCTTGCACGGTATTACCAGAAGGCTGGGTTTGCCAACCATCAAAAGACCTTCCATCGTACTCAATGCCTAGTGCGATACGCATATGAATTACAACCCTTTCTTGAAGTCAACCAAAATACGTAACATACGACGAAGAGGTTCCGCTGCGCCCCACAGCAACTGGTCACCACAAGTGAAAGCAGTAACGTATTCTGGACCAAAATTCATCTTATGAATACGACCAATCGGAACAGATAGCGTACCGGATACCTTTGCAGGTGTCAGTTCATGGATTGAATCTTCCTTGTTATTGGGAATCACTTTTACCCAAGAATTAGCTTCTTTCAAAAGTGTTTCAATTTCTTCGCAAGAAACATTCTTCTTCAGTTTGATCGTCAGGGCTTGAGAGTGGCAACGCATAGATCCAACACGTACACACAAACCATCAACCGGGATGCATCCGACTTCCCCAATTGGAGGAAGACCTAAAATCTTATTAGCTTCTGCACCGCCTTTCCATTCTTCACGACTTTGGCCACCAGCGACTTCTTTATCGATCCAAGGAATCAAGCTTCCTGCTAAAGGAACACCAAAAGCCTTAGTTGTAAAAGAATCCGAACGAATTGCTTCGGAGACTTTACGGTCGATATTTAAAATAGCTGACTTAGGATCTGCTAATTCTTCGCTAACGGAGGAATGAATCTGTCCCATCTGTACAAGAAGTTCACGCATATTGGGAGCACCAGCACCACTGGCGGCCTGGTACGTCATGGACGAAATCCATTCAACTAGATCCGCCTTAATAAGGCCGTGTAAAGCAATCAACATTAAACTGACTGTACAGTTACCTCCAATAAAGTCCTTAACACCGTTTCTGAGGCCTTCCTGGATTACATCAAGATTGACTGGATCTAGGACAATAATGGCATCTTTTTCCATACGAAGTGTACTTGCGGCGTCGATCCAGTAGCCCTTCCATCCCTTATCACGCAAAGGCTGATAATGAGCCTTCGTCCAGTCTCCACCTTGACAGGAAATCACGACATCACATTGGGCTAATTCATCAAGATGACTTGCGTTCTTCAAAATAGGATCGGAATTAGGAACAGTCGGTGCTTTCCCACCTGCATTACTGGTCGAGAAAAAGGTTGTATATACATGATCAAAATCTTTTTCTTTGATCATGCGATCCATAAGAACAGAACCGACCATACCACGCCAACCGACCATACCTAATTTCAACATAATGGTATCTCCAATAAAACTGATAAATTATCTAAGAGCCTTTACAACAGCATCACCCATTTCGGAACAGCTAACCTTGGTGCAACCGTCACTCCAAATATCGCCAGTACGATAGCCTTGCTGTAAAACTCGCTTCACGGCTTCTTCAATTGCATCGGCTTCAGCGGACATGTCTAATGAGTAACGAAGCATCATCGCAGCCGATAAAATCTGAGCCAAAGGATTTGCAATATTCTTACCAGCGATATCAGGAGCAGATCCGTGGCTAGGTTCATAAAGGCCCTGTTTCTTTTCATTCAACGCAGCGGAGGCGAGCATTCCAATGGAGCCGGTAAGCATCGCGGCTTCGTCAGAAAGAATATCGCCAAACAGATTTCCAGTGACAATCACGTCCAGTTTCTTTGGAGCACGGACGAGTTGCATCGCAGCGTTGTCCACATACATATGTTCGAGTGTTACTTCAGGATACTCTTTTGCAATACGGTTCATCGTATCGCGCCACAACTGACTAGTTTCCAATACGTTAGCTTTATCAACACTGACTAGATGTTTTTTGCGCCCCATCGCGGCCTGGAACGCTACATGTGCAATACGTTCAACTTCAGGTTCGCTGTATCGCATCGTATCAAAGCCTTCTTCTGATCCAGGGAAAAAACCATCCGGACTCTTACGACGACCACGAGGTTGACCGAAATATACATCTCCCGTTAATTCTCGAACGAGTAAAAGATCTAATCCGGCAACTAATTCCGGCTTCAAAGAAGAAGCAGATGTTAATTCCGGGAAGCAAATGGCTGGACGTAAATTAACGAATAGTCCCAATGCCTTACGAAGACCTAAAATTGCTTGTTCAGGTCTTAAATGACGCTCTAAAGTATCGTACTTATAGTCACCAACAGCACCGAACAATACGGCATCAGATTCTTTAGCGAGCTTTAAAGTACATTCGGGCAAAGGATGTCCGTGAGCTGCGTAGGCCACACCCCCTACTAAAGCACTTTCGTACTCTAAAGGCAACGACATAGCACGCATTACCTTAAGGGCTTGTTCCATAATTTCATTACCGATGCCATCACCAGCAAGAATTGCTATTTTCTTTACCATTTTTTTATCCTATAAAGATTTTGCAAGCCAGGGCTTACCTGCCAAACGTTTTTGTTCAAAGTCTCTAATTTCATCAGCGTGCTGTAATGTGATACCAATATCATCTAAGCCATTCAGCAAGCAATAACGACGGAATTCAGGAACCTCAAAATGGTGTTCCTTACCATTGGGTTCAATGACAACTTGTCGCTCTAAATCAACACAGAGTTCGTATCCCACATTTTCTAAAACTTCTTGGAATAAGTAATCTACGACAAACTCAGGAAGGCTGATCGGTAATAGACCGTTTTTAAAACTATTGTTATAAAAAATATCGGCAAAGCTAGGAGCAATTACGACACGAAAACCGTATTGAGTCAGAGCCCACGCTGCGTGTTCACGGGATGAACCACAACCAAAGTTCTTTCGAGCCATCAAAATAGAGGCACCTTGATAGCGCTTTTGATTTAAAACAAAATCAGGATTGGGTTTGCGCATGGCTGGATCCATTCCTGGTTCGCCCTTATCTAAGTAGCGCCATTCATCAAACAGATTAGGACCATACCCTGTACGATAAATAGACTTAAGAAATTGCTTTGGAATAATGGCATCAGTATCTACGTTGGAACGGTCCAACGGACAAACCATACCTTTGTGGACAGTAAATTTTTCCATTGTGACGACCCTTAAAAAAGTTTACGAACATCGACAAAGTGTCCTTCGATCGCAGCGGCTGCGGCCATGGCGGGAGAACACAAGTGAGTGCGACTCTTATTACCCTGTCGACCTTCAAAGTTACGGTTGCTGGTTGAAGCACAACGATCACCAGGATTCAAACGGTCAGCATTCATTGCCAAACACATTGAACAACCCGGTTCACGCCATTCAAATCCGGCTTCTTTGAAAATCTTGTCTAAACCTTCGGCTTCAGCCTGAGCCTTTACAAGACCAGAACCTGGTACAACTAGGGCTTGTTCAACGGTTGAAGCAACTTTCTTACCTAATTTTTTGACAACGTGGGCGGCGCTTCTTAAATCTTCAATACGACTATTGGTACATGAGCCAATGAAAATTTTATTCGGTCGAATTTCATTAACCGGAGTAGCAGGATTTAAACCCGTATAAACGTATGCTCTTTCCCAACCCTCTCGGCGCACAGGATCCATCTGATCTTCTGGACAAGGTGTCTTTTCAGTAATAGAAGCCACCATTTCCGGAGATGTTCCCCAAGTAACCATTGGTTCAATTCTTGAACCATCCATTTCCACTTCAATATCGAAATAAGCACCAGGATCACTGTGCAAAGTTTTCCAATATGCAACGGCTTCATCCCACTCAACACCCTTAGGAGCTAAAGGACGATTTCTCATGTATTCAATGGTTTTTTCGTCACATGCCACCAGAGCACAACGGGCACCGGCTTCAATCCCCATGTTACATAACGTCATACGTCCTTCCATTGAAAGATGTTGGATCGCAGAACCTGTAAACTCAATAGCGCATCCTGTGCCACCGGCTGTTCCGATTTTCCCAATAACAGCCAACGCAACATCCTTAGCAGTTACTCCGGGTTGAAGTTCGCCAGTGACGTTGATGCGCATATTTTTCATCTTCTTTGTCAGCAATGTTTGAGTAGCCATGACGTGCTCAACTTCACTCGTACCGATGCCAAAAGCAATAGCAGAACAGGCACCATGTGTACTGGTATGAGAGTCGCCACATACAACAGTCATTCCCGGCAAGGTTGCGCCTTCTTCCGGACCCATAACATGGATAACACCTTGTCCTTTACTTAAGAACGGGAAGTATGCGGCGCAGCCATTTTCCTTAATATTTCGATCTAACGTTTCAACCTGAAGCTTAGATATTGGATCAGTAATACCGTCTAAACCATATTCCCAACCTGTAGTCGGTGTATTGTGGTCAGCAGTTGCCACAATGGAAGTCTTACGCCAAAGCGAGCGCTTCTGTAGACGAAGCCCCTCAAAAGCTTGAGCGCTAGTCACTTCATGTACTAGATGACGATCGATGTATAAAGTAGCTGTTCCGTCTTCTTCTATACGGACAACATGTTCTTCAAAGATCTTGTCGTAGAGTGTCTTAGGAGTGCTATCTTGCATATTCTTTTAATTAATTAAAGTTTGAAGGTTATTCTTTGAGTATGCCATGCTTATTGCAAAATAATTCAAAGTCTTGGTGTTATTTCATCAAAGTTTTCATGGCTCCAAAACGAAGTACGTGATCCATAAGTACAATCGCTAACAATGACTCTAAAACCGGAACGGCTCGTATACCGACACAAGGATCGTGACGACCTTTTACCGAAATAATCGTATTGTCTCCGTTCTCCGTCATACTCTTTTGCTCGAGACGAATGGATGGTGTCGGTTTAATGGCCACACGAACGTTGATAGGCTGACTAGTTGATATTCCCCCTAGAATACCGCCACTATGGTTAGATAAAAAATAACCAGGAACATTAGAATCCATTTCATCTGAATTCTGACTTCCTTTCATATTTACCACATCAAAGCCATCACCAATAGCTACTGCTTTTACGGCATTAAGTCCCATGAATGCGTGCGCAATATCTGCGTCGAGTTTGTCATAAATCGGCTCTCCTAACCCTGCAGGAACTCCGATTGCTTGAACAAAAACCTCAGCACCGACTGAATCTCCAGAACGACGTACTTCATCCATTAATTGTTCCAGTTGAGCAATCTTTTCAAAATCAGCACAGAAAAAAGGATTCTCGTTAACGCAATTCCAATCATTAATTTCTAATTTCGTACCACCAATATTGGTAACGCAGGCGCGAATCAAGATATTAAATTTTTCAGCTAACCATTTTTTTGCGATGGCTCCCGCAGCTACCGTTGGAGCGGTCAGACGAGCCGAGCTTCTGCCTCCACCTCTTGGATCACGAATACCATATTTTTGGAAATAGCTCCAATCGGCATGAGCCGGACGAAAACTAGTAGCAATCGCAGAATAATCTTTACTTTTCTGGTCAATATTTCGAATAAGAAGAGCGATAGGAGTACCCGTCGTTTTCCCTTCATAAACACCAGAAAGAATTTCTACTTTATCGGTTTCTTGACGTTGAGTCACATGACGACTCGTACCGGGTCGTCTCCTGTTTAGTTCTAACTGAATATCTTCTTCTGACAAAAATAATCCTGGAGGACAACCATCGACCACACAACCAATAGCTGGTCCATGAGATTCCCCAAAATTTGTGACAGTAAAAAGCTTACCTATAGTCGATCCCGACATAAAAAACCCTCAATAGTCGATTTTGTAATCTTAATCAAGAATGATCGTTTTATTACGAATTACGAAAATCTTTTTATACAAACTTTGAATTTTTGTGTTACTTGATCAAGCGTTGGCGATACAATCGCTACAAAGCTATTTGGGAGCTGTTTATGACAAATAACGAAGATTTATTCGATGCACAGTGGAGTATTGCAACATTAAACGATGCAAAAGAGGCCTTAGAAGCTCTAATTGCTCAGATTGAGGATAATCCGAACGACGTTCAAGAAATCCTTGAAGAGGATATCGCAAACGTCTATGCCAAGTTAAATTATGCATTCAATAGCGCTGAGCTCGGTTCTAACGCATTGATGCAAATGGATGATGATGACTTAATCGCATTCCCTTCCGTATTACCTTTTAAGCACGGAAAGGTTAATTCACAAGAAACAGAAGAAGATTTGAATTAGTATTTGAGAATGATTCTCATTTGTGTTAATATGACTCATCTTTTAAAGAGGGATGAATATGAGAGTCTTCTTTGATGCACAGCTAATTCGGTTGACCCTCGCGCCTTTTTGTACGGTTTTGTTACTAGCATGGCTGTTGGGTTAAGTTGTTATGAGGGTATCGAGCAGATACCCTTTTCTTTTGTTTAAAGTACGTTGATTTTTTATTGAAGTAGTTTTGTAGATATTTTCATCTGTATAAACGACGAACCGCTAATAAGACGAATCCTATTAGCGGTTTTTTACTCATTTAGCTACTTCAAGGCACAAACCTCAAAGCATTTAAACTTTCATTTTGCTTATTAAGCCATTGCCTTGATTGCAGCAACAAGACGACCCTTATGACGAGCAGCTGCGTTCTTGTGGAGAACCTTCTTATCAGCCATAGAATCGATTACGGATTGTGCCTTAACAAAGGCCTGCTGAGCAGCTTCCTTGTCGCCCGCAAGAACGAGCTTGCGTACAGCCTTGATTGCTGTACGATAACGAGAACGCTGAGCAGAAAGATGCTTATTGCGAGCGACAGATTGAAGCGCACGCTTGCGAGCTTGTTTCGTATTTGCCATTTCTTAAATTTCCTTGCCTTATGCTCGTGGCATTGTTTTGTTCTTACCGGTTGCCACTAGCATTACTTCGGGCTCGGCCGGTTATATCAATAAAAATCAAACGACCCATGCTTGAATCACGGATCCTCAAAGCGAGAGAATATATCAAAAATGAGATTTTCTTTCAAGATCAATATCGTTTTTTCTTAAGTCACAAACCAAAAATGATCGTTTTTTATTAAATTTTCCTTTAATCTATACTCAAGGTGAGATAAATAAACAACATAAGGAGGGTAACTTGAGTCTTTTTCGAAGTGCCGTGGTCATTTCTGGCATGACATTATTGTCTCGAGTTACAGGACTCGTCCGAGATATCCTCATCGCTCGTGTCTTTGGTGTTAGTAGTGATACGGATGCGTATTACGTTGCTTTTCGTTTACCCAATTTATTACGACGACTCTTTGCCGAAGGTGCCTTCCAACAAGCATTTGTTCCCATGCTTGCTGACTCCAAGGAAAATAAAGAATTTTCTGAAACTAAACAATTCGTTAATCGGATTGCATCCGTACTCGCTATGGTAGTCCTTGTGGTCAGTATCCTTGGTGTTCTAGTTGCCCCATTTTTAGTTTGGATCATTGCTTCCGGTTTAGCTCAACAACCACATACATTCGACATCGCAACAGAATTGACTCGCTATATGTTCCCATACATTTTTTTCATGTCTATGGTTGCGTTCTGTTCAGCAGTCCTTAACACCTGGAAGCATTTTGCAATCCCAGCTGTAGTTCCAGTTTTATTAAATTTATCTCTTATTTCAGCCACCTTATTTATTGCACCTAAATTAGATCGTCCCATTTATGCTTTAGCGATAGGAGTTATGTCTGGTGGTCTGTTGCAACTTCTAGTTCAATTACCATCTCTTAAGAAAATGGGATTACTTCCACGTCCAGTTAATCCTTTTTCTGCCATAAAGGATGCCTCTGTACGAAAAGTAATTAAATTAATGGCTCCGGCTCTTTTTGCTGTCGGAGTAGCTCAAATATCAATCCTAATCAACACCAATATTGCCTCTTTCCTTCAGGAAGGATCGGTCACTTGGTTAGCATATGCCGACCGACTCATGGAATTCCCAACTGCCCTTTTGGGAGTTGCACTTGGAACCGTATTACTACCAAGTTTATCTTCTGCCTACGCTAGAAAAGATCTAGATCGCTATAACAAATTACTCGATTGGGGACTGAAATTAGTCGTAGTATTTGCCGTTCCTGCTTCAATTGGGTTAGCCTGCATTAGTAAAGAACTAATCGACGTTCTTTTCAGAAGCTCTCGTTTTGTTTCTTACGATATTGAACAAACCGCAATGGCTGTGCTCGGCTACTCTTGTGGTCTAATTGGTCTTATTGCTATTAAGATTTTGGCACCAGGTTTTTATTCTCAAAAAGATATTAAAACTCCCGTTAAGATTGCTTGCGTTGCTCTAGTTGCAACACAAATGCTCAACTTTATAAATGTCCCTCTTTTTGCTCATGCCGGTTTAGCTCTTTCTGTTGGTCTAGGAGCTTGTATCAATGCTACGCTTTTGTTAGTTGTACTTTACAGAAGAGGCCAATACCGCCCTACAAATGGCTGGAAAAAGCTCTTTTTAGCCGTATCCATTGGATGTATAGTCTTATTCACCATTCTTTATGTATGTGAACGATACCTTCTAGGATTAACTTCTTTGAATGGGCTTTATCAATTGGTGATTTTATTAGTAACAATCGCTATTGCTGGTTTTTCATACCTTTTAACACTCTTTCTTTTTGGTTATCGAATCAGTGACTTAAAAGCTTCGGAACTAGAATAATACTCACCTCAGTTTTTCAAAAGAACTTTATAGACTTAGTACTATAAAGTTCTTTTTATTTTCTCGATCACCTCAAACGACATTCAAAAAAATACAAATTC
>CAZBHT010000005.1:0-29830 GCA_964491655.1 uncultured Burkholderiaceae bacterium | reverse complement strand
ATGAAAGCCGTTGTGGATGCTTCGTCAGTAATGGTTGAATCGCTTCGAAATGAAGGGCGTATTTTTTCTTGTGGTAACGGTGGATCTCTCTGTGATGCGATGCATTTTGCAGAAGAGCTGACCGGACGCTATCGAAACGATCGCCAACCTATCGGTGCCATTGCAATATCTGATGCGTCCCACATTGCGTGCGTAGGGAATGATTACGGATACGAGGAGGTCTTTTCTCGTTATTTAGGTGCGGTAGGTCGAAAAGGTGATGTTCTTTTAGCCATCACAACAAGTGGAACAAGTAAAAACGTAGTCAGGGCTGCTCGTCTTGCCCGAGAAAAAGGTATCCGAGTCGTCGCTCTTACTGGGCGTACTAATACGCCGATTTGTGAATTGGCCGATGTCGTGATTGCAACCCCAGGTGGCCGTTATGCCGACCGGGTACAAGAATTGCATATCAAGGTCATTCACATCCTTATTGAACTCATTGAGCGGGAGCTTGCCCCTCAAAACTACATGGAATAGGTTAGACAATGCCAAAACGGACTGACATAAAAAGCATTTTGATTATCGGAGCGGGTCCCATTGTCATCGGACAGGCGTGTGAATTCGATTATTCAGGTGCACAGGCCTGTAAAGCACTGCGGGAAGAAGGTTATAAGGTAATTTTGGTCAACAGCAATCCTGCGACCATTATGACGGATCCCCAGACTGCAGATGTCACATATATTGAACCAATTACGAAGGAAGTTCTTGAACGAATTATCGAAAAAGAACGTCCCGATGCCATTTTACCGACGATGGGTGGACAGACTGCGTTGAACTGCGCAATGGATTTAGCTCATCATGGTGTACTGGAAAAATACGGTATTGAATTGATCGGAGCGTCGCCAGCTGCGATTGAAAAGGCTGAAGACCGTCTGAAGTTTAAAGAAGCGATGGATAAAATCGGGCTCGGTAGCGCTCGAAGCGGCATCGCTTACAGCTTAGATGAAGCGCTTAAAGTACAAAAGAAGATTGGTTTCCCTGCCATTATTCGTCCAAGTTTCACCTTAGGTGGTTCAGGCGGTGGTATTGCGTACAACATGGAAGAATTTGTCGCCATTTGTACTCGCGGTTTGGAACTTTCTCCAACCCATGAGCTTTTAATTGAAGAATCTTTGTTGGGTTGGAAAGAGTTCGAAATGGAAGTGGTGCGAGATCGTAACGATAACTGCATCATCATTTGTTCCATTGAAAACTTAGATCCAATGGGTATTCATACCGGTGACTCCATTACGGTTGCCCCAGCTCAGACTTTAACGGACAAGGAATACCAAGTTCTTAGAGATGCCTCCATTGCTGTATTGCGTGAAATCGGTGTTGATACCGGTGGTTCCAACGTACAGTTTGCCTTGAATCCAAAGGATGGCCGATTGGTGGTTATCGAAATGAACCCACGTGTGTCTCGTTCTTCTGCTTTGGCTTCTAAGGCTACAGGTTTCCCGATTGCGAAGGTCGCAGCAAAGTTAGCTGTCGGCTACACCTTGGATGAACTTAAGAACGAAATTACAAAGGGTGCAACACCGGCTTCCTTTGAACCAACGATTGACTACGTTGTCACAAAGATTCCTCGTTTCGCATTTGAAAAGTTCCCGAAAGCAGATAAGCGCTTAACTACTCAGATGAAGTCTGTTGGTGAAGTGATGGCGATCGGTAGAACCTTCCAAGAATCTTTGCAGAAGGCTTTAAGAGGTCTTGAAACCGGTAAAGATGGTTTGAACGAGATTTCTTCAGATCGCACTGAAATCCACCATGAAATCAGTGAACCTGGTCCCGAACGCATTTGGTATCTTGCTGACGCATTCCGTTTAGGTTACAGCGTTAAAGAAGCCTTTATGGCAACTAAGATTGATCCATGGTTCTTGGCTCAGATTAAAGATATCGTTGATACTGAAGCTCGAATTCGTGAAGTTCGTCTTGAAGAGATTGATCACGACGATATGTACTACCTCAAGCGTAAGGGCTTCTCTGACAAGCGTTTAGCTAAGCTTTTACAACGTAGCGAAGAAGAAGTACGTAATTACCGCCATGCATTAGACGTTCGTCCGGTTTATAAGCGTGTCGATACTTGTGCCGGTGAATTCCCAACCGATACCGCTTATCTTTACTCTACTTACGAAGAAGAAAGAGAAGAAAATCCGTCGAATCGTCGCAAGATTATGGTCTTGGGTGGTGGTCCAAACCGTATTGGTCAGGGTATCGAATTTGACTACTGCTGTGTTCATGCTTCTATGGCTTTGCGTGAGGACGGTTACGAAACGATCATGGTTAACTGTAACCCGGAAACGGTTTCAACCGACTACGATACTTCCGATCGCTTGTATTTTGAACCGGTGACCTTAGAAGACGTTCTGGAAATTATTAATGTTGAAAAACCGGAAGGTGTGATCGTTCAGTACGGTGGTCAGACTCCATTGAAGTTGGCTCGTGCTCTTGAAAAGAGTGGTGTTCCAATCATCGGTACAACACCAGAATCGATTGACATTGCTGAAGACCGTGAACGTTTCCAACAATTGTTGCATCAGTTGGGTTTACATCAACCACCTAACCGTACCGCTCATACCGAAGCAGAAGCCATTATCAAGGCCGAAGAAATTGGTTATCCATTGGTAGTTCGTCCGAGCTACGTTCTTGGTGGCCGTGCTATGGATATCGTGCATGAAAGAAGCGCTTTGGAACGCTACATGAGAGAAGCGATTAAGGTGACTGCAGATTCTCCAGTACTCTTAGACCGTTTCTTAAATGATGCAGTTGAAATTGACGTTGATGCCGTAAGCGACGGTGAAGACGTTCGTATTGGTGGTGTTATGCAACATATCGAACAGGCTGGTGTTCACTCCGGTGACTCTGCTTGCTCAATCCCACCGTACTCTTTGGATCCAGCTATTGTTGAAGAAGTAAAACGTCAAACCCGTGTTATGGCTAAAGCCTTAAACGTGGTTGGTTTGATGAACGTTCAATTTGCGGTTCAGAATGCTTTTACAGATCATCCAGAAATCTTCGTCTTGGAAGTAAACCCACGTGCTTCTAGAACCGTACCGTTTGTTTCCAAGTCTACGGGTCAGCAGTTGGCAAAGATCGCCGCTCGTTGTATGGTCGGCAAGTCTTTGAAAGAACAAGGTTGTCCCGTTGAAGTCGAAGTAGATCACTATTCTGTGAAAGAAGCCGTATTCCCATTTGCTAAGTTCTTAGGCGTTGATCCGGTTCTTGGACCAGAAATGCGCTCTACGGGTGAAGTGATGGGGGTTGGTAAGAACTTCGGACAGGCTCTCTTTAAGAGTCAGTTAGGAGCTGATTCTGCGATTCCAAGAAGCGGTCGCGTCTTTATTTCTGTAAGAGATGAAGATAAACCTCGCTTACCACTTCTCGCAAAACAGTTTATTGATGCTGGATACGCACTAGTTGCCACGGGCGGTACCGCTAAGGTGATTCGTGAAGCTGGATTTAAGTGCGATGTTGTCAATAAGGTTTCTGAAGGAAGACCTAATATTGTTGACGAATTGAAGAACGGTACGATTCAGATGGTAATTGCCGTGGCTGCGGAAAATACCTCTGAAATCGCAGATGCTTCTGCTATTCGTATTGCAAGTTTGGCTAACCATGTGACTTTCTACACTGCAATGGCTAATGCTTTGGCAGTTATTGAAGGTATTCGCCACATGGATGAAACGGAAGTTTATTCACTTCAGGAATTGCATCCCGTCAATTAATTTGTAAGAAAGCCTCAATTCGCATTAAAAAATGCCGATTGAGGCTTGAGTGGTTTATCATTACGCCATTGATGATTTGCATATAGGGCGACCTTTTTGGGGCGCCCGTTTTTTGTAGGAACAAATAATGCCTATTCCTATTACTGCGCGTGGCGCAAAACTTTTGAAAGAAGAGTTGGTTCGCCTGAAGACTCAGGACAGACCGGCCGTAGTGCAAGCAATTGCAGAGGCTAGAGAAAAAGGAGATCTTTCGGAAAATGCTGAGTACGACGCAGCCCGAGAATCTCAAGCTTTTATCGAAGGACGTATTGCTGAACTAGAAAGTAAGATTTCGCAGTTCCAAATTATTGATCCAACCACTCTAGGTGAAACAGACCGTATCGTCTTTAGTGCTACAGTGACACTAGAAGATATTGAAACCGGTCGCCGTAAGCGTTTCCAAATCGTCGGTAACGATGAAAGTGATACCAAGTTAGATCGTATTTCGGTAGCAAGTCCTATTGCACGTGCTTTAATTGGTAAGCGTGTTGGTGATTGCGTTGAAGTCAATGCTCCTGGTGGCATTACAGAATACGAAGTGATGGATGTTGAATACATTTAAGATATATTCTGTCACCGTAATAAAAAAGACCTGTTAAAGGTCTTTTTTATTCCAGGTATATTTACTTACGAGAAAAATCCGGCTTAATTAGAATTTTTTACGTACAAGTCTCTTTCCAAGAGGGGTGCCTTTTTCGCCAACTTCTTTAACTTGTCCTTTTGGAGTTTTTCCTTTTTTAATTTTAGTATTCCAAGGCAAGTTCTTTGCACGTGAATTCTTCTTATCCTGCTGTAATTTTTCGGTTAAACGTTTTCTGGCGTTACGAGCTTTTGCTCCTGTTTTACGAACTTTTTTAGCGATAGGTGCTTCTGGAGCGCTTTGAGATTCTTCCTCTTTTTCAGGAATTGGACGGTATAAAACAAATAACTTACCAATTAACTGAACCTTTGCAGCGTTGAGAGTCTCAGCAAGTTCTTCATAAATAGCAACACGTTCTTCACGGTCATCGCTAGGAACTTTGATTTTGATTAATCCGTGGATGTTCAATTCGCGATCAATTTCTTTGCGAACGGCATCGGTTAATCCTGATGCACCGAGTAAGACAACAGGATCTAGGTGATGAGCCTGGGCTCGTAGCATAATGCGCATATCGCGCGGAAGTTTAAGTTGTGCCATTATTAATGGTCTCCTAATTAAATTTAATTTGTTTGCATAAGTTTAGCCTATGCCGATATCAGAAAAGAAACTTCGCTCTAATCCTGCATGGATTAAGCGTCATATTAATGATCCTTTTGTTAAGCAATCTGTTAAAGATGGCTATAGAGCTCGTTCAGCCTACAAACTGATTGAACTCGATGATAAAGACAAAATCATTAAGCCAGGAATGAAGGTGGTGGATTTGGGAGCGGCTCCCGGGTCCTGGTCTCAGGTTGTAAAACAAAGATTAACGAATCCAAAAACCGGTGAAGTCGAAGGGCGCATCATTGCGATGGATATTCTTGAGATGGAACCAATTGAAGGCGTCAATTTCCTTCAAGGAGATTTTAGAGAGCAAGATGTAGCGGATGCCCTTGAAGAACTCTTAGAGGGAGAAAAGGTTGATGTTGTGTTGTCAGACATGGCAGCGAATCTTTCCGGAGTTGCGGTGGCGGACGCGGCGCGTTGTCTCTTACTCAATGAATTAGCTTTGGATTTTGCAAAAGAGAATTTAAAACCAAACGGTACGTTTGTTTGCAAAGTGTTCCAGGGAAGTGGCTTTTCTCAGTACGTTGAAGTATGTAAAAAAACGTTTAGAAAAGTAGTGGTTCGTAAACCAGAAGCTTCTCGTACTACGTCGGCTGAAGTCTATTTACTTTGCCGAATTCTAAAGTAACCCATAAATCGAAAATTTGAGATTAAGGACGGTTGATGGTGCCGTCCTTATAATATCAATCCATTCATACCAAACAGAAAATCATTTCCTATGACCGCAGATTTTGTTCATCTTCGAATGCATTCTCAATTTTCTTTAGTTGATGGTCTAATCAATTTGAAGAAAGTAGGACATAAAGCCGTCGCTGCGGGGATGAAGGCACTTGCATCAACGGATTTATCTGTGATGTTTGGATCCGTGATTTTCTATAAATCGGTACGAGAGTTTGGTATTAAACCTATTTTGGGATGTGATGTCTGGATCGAGAATCCTGAAAATCGCGAAGATCCTCATCGACTTCTACTACTTTGTAAAAATGAAGATGGTTACCATGCACTGTGCGAGTTTCTAACGCAAGCATGGTTAAAAAATCAGTGGAAGGGCCGTGCTGAAATCAATCCGGATCTTTTAACTGTAGAAAGTTGCTCGGGATTGATTGCCTTGTCTGGTTTTGAAAGCGGAGCTGTAGGTAAACATTTAAGAAATCAAAACTACGCATCTGCTAAACGAGAAGCTGAACGTCTTGCAAAAATATTTCCTGATTCGTTTTATATTGAACTGCAAAGAGCAGGAAGATCCTCAGATAACTCTTTAGTCGAAGAAAGTCTTAGATTAGCAATCGATACCAAGTTACCGGTAGTCGCAACGCACCCGATCCAGTTTTACGAAAAAGAAGATTTTGATGCTCATGAAGCTCGAGTTTGTATTGCAAGAAGCTGGACTTTAGCTAATCGCAATCGACCACGAGATTTTACAAAAGAGCAGTATTTCAAAAGCACTGAAGAAATGCGAAGCTTGTTTGCCGATATTCCTTCTGCGTGCGAAAACACTTTAGAAATTGCAAAGCGCTGTAACTTAGAGCTTAAGCTTGGTGATGCAAAGCTTCCTTTATTCCCAACGCCTGAAGGACTTTCTCTTGATGACTACATGGCTAAGCTTTCAAGAGAAGGTTTAGATCGTAGACTTGAAAAGTTATATCCGAATGAAGCAAAGCGTGCTGAGGTTTTTCCTAAGTATAAAGAACGCTTAGAGATGGAAATTTCAACTATCACGAAGATGAAATTTCCAGGTTACTTCCTTATCGTTCAAGACTTTATTAATTGGGGTAAAAATAATGGTTGCCCGGTAGGACCGGGTCGTGGTTCTGGGGCCGGCTCTCTCGTTGCCTATTCTTTAGGAATTACAGACTTGGATCCTCTAGAGTATGACCTACTTTTCGAAAGATTCTTGAATCCAGAACGTGTCTCCATGCCTGACTTTGACGTGGACTTCTGTCAGAACAATCGTGACCGAGTGATTCAGTACGTGAAAGATTCGTATGGCGATCAAGCAGTAAGTCAGATTGCGACATTTGGAACGATGGCGGCTAAGGGAGTTCTTAGAGACTGTGGACGAATTCTTGATGTCCCGTTCCAAGAAGTCGATCGTTTGGCTAAATTGGTTCCGGCAATTCCAGGAAAGAATCCGACACTTCTAGAAGTATTCGATTCAGAATCTGATTTTCGACAATTGATTAAAGAAGATCCGACTGCTAAGAGAATTTTTAACCTGGCATTGAAACTTGAAGGCGTAGTTAAAAGTATTGGTATGCATGCCGGAGGCGTGTTGATTGCACCGGGAAAATTAACAGATTTTTGTCCGTTATATAGTGCAGACATGAAGCCAGAAAACGTCGTCAGTATGTATGACAAAAAAGACGTTGAAGCGGTAGGTCTGGTTAAGTTCGACTTCTTAGGTTTAACAACACTGACAATCGTAGAACGTGCTCTGGAATATATTGAGGCTAATACTGGATCTAAGCCCGATATTGCACATGTTCCTCTAGATGACGATAAAGCCTATGAGATTTTTAAGCAGGGTGATACTGTTGCGGTATTCCAGTTCGAATCTCCTGGAATGCGGGATCTTTTGATTAAGGCTCAGCCTTCTGAACTCAAAGACCTTATCGCTTTAAATGCTCTGTATCGTCCGGGTCCTATGGATCTTATTCCAGATTACCTAGATATTAAAAAGGGAGAAAAACAGGCTGAATACGCAGATCCTCGTATTGAACCCGTTCTCGCTGAAACCTATGGCATCATGGTCTATCAGGAACAGGTGATGCGTGTGGCGCAGGTAATCGGAGGCTACTCACTCGGTGGCGCTGACATTTTGCGTCGTGCTATGGGTAAAAAAGACGTTAAAGAAATGGACCGCCAGCGTGCTATCTTTATTGAGGGCGCGGCGAAAAACGACGTTTCTAAAGAAACCGCTGAACATTTGTTTGACTTAATGCAAAAATTTGCAGGGTACGGTTTTAATAAGTCGCATGCGGCAGCGTACTCATTTGTAGCCTATCAAACCGCTTGGCTAAAAGCCCACTATCCAGCTGAATTTTTAGCTTCCAACCTTTGCGAAGCGATGAATGATAGTGAAAAGACATGGGCTTTGATTCAGGACGCAAGACAACACGGAATTACAGTTTTAGGACCTGATGTGAACCAAAGTGAGTTTTACTTTACAGCTCCCGATAGTAAAACGATTCGATATGGCTTAGGTGCGATTAAAGGTGTAGGTCAAGGACCTGGTGAAGAAACTGCAAAAGAGCGTAAGAAAAATGGTCCTTTTAAAGATATTTATGACTTGACTCGTCGAGTAGGGCCTCACGTTTTAAATCGTCGAGTTTTGGAAGCTTTTGCACAAGCGGGAGCATTTGATTCGATTGATCCAAATCGTAATATGTGGATGGCTAATACGAATCAGGCGATAACCGCTGCGCAGGAGGCTGCGAAGAACGCCATGCAAGTTAGTCTTTTCGGTGATGAACAAGAAGCACCGGACGAAATTTGGATCGAAGCCGTACCTTGGTCCCCAAGTGCTCGTTTACTGAAAGAAAAAGAAGCGTTAGGCATTATGTTTTCTGGTCACCTGTTTGATGAATATCGACAAGAAGTGCGAGAAAAACTCAATATTGTGCCGTTGTCAGCGATTGAACCAACGCAGTTTGGTGAAACTATTCGAATTGCGGGTATTTTGGATGACTTCAGAATTCAAACGACAAAGACCCAGCGACGCATGGGAATTATGGTGTTAAGCGACGGAGAATCTTCGATTGAAATTGCCCTTTTTGATGACAATTTGGAAAAATTTAGAACACAACTAAAAATCGATGAATTAACCTTCGTTGATATTTCGGTTTACAAGATTAAAGATAGTAATAATCGCCGAATTAATGTCGCTTCAGTTAGCAATTTAGCCTCGGTGCGATCGGCTCATCAGTGTAAGGTTGAAGTATGTGTGCGTCCTGATGCCAATCCTTATGAGGTTCAAGATGCAATTATCGGGGCACAGAGTCCAAAACACGACTTGGATATTCCGGTAGAAATTCGTTTTGATCTTCCTGGTATGAGTGCAAGTATGCCACTAGGTACTAATTACTCAATACCGGCAAGTGCAGAAGCGATTGACATGGTAGGAGCAATTGCAGCCATTCGCCAAGTCAATATAATCTACCCTTGCGATCGTGATATCCCGAATTAAGCTTTTTCGACTGATGGATGTATCACAATTAGTAAACAATGGAAAAAATACGGTGGTCCTTGTAACAAGAGTCCATACTTGATGGTATTGTGTTAAAACAAGTGACCGGGCGTATATTGATCCGGATAATGGTTATAAAGAAGTGGGCTAAAGAGCCTTAATGTAACGGAGTATAAATTTGAATAACAATAACAATCTGTTTGCAAAGATTGCTGTTTGGGTGGTTATTGCCTTAGTGCTGTTCACCGTTTTTAAGCAGTTTGATAGCTCCAAGCGGGTTGGCGCAGCAGACCAAACGACGAGCTATACCCAGTTCATGGACGCGGCTAAAGATGGAAAGATCAAGCGCGTTGATGTGCAAGGTCGTACATTAACCATTACGCCAACCGATGGACCGACTTACAAAATAACGGCACCTGGCGATCTTTGGATGGTTGAAGATTTACGTAAGGCTGGTGTTCAGGTTTACGGTCAACCCGATGAGGAACAAAGTTTCCTAGCAACTCTTTTCATTTCTTGGTTCCCAATGTTGCTTTTAATCGGCGTGTGGATTTTCTTCATGCGTCAAATGCAAGGGGGCGGAAAAGGTGGAGCCTTTAGTTTCGGGAAATCAAAAGCTCGTATGTTAGATAGTTCTAACAACAACATTACTTTTGCTGATGTTGCTGGTTGTGATGAAGCTAAAGAAGAAGTTTCTGAATTAGTCGATTTCTTACGTGATCCAAGCAAGTATCAAAGACTTGGTGGTCGTATTCCACGTGGTGTTTTATTGGTTGGCTCTCCAGGTACAGGTAAGACTTTATTGGCTAAGGCCATTGCCGGTGAAGCAAAAGTTCCATTCTTTACGATCTCCGGTTCTGATTTCGTTGAAATGTTTGTGGGCGTGGGCGCGGCTCGCGTTCGTGACATGTTTGAAAATGCCAAGAAGAATTCGCCTTGCATTATCTTTATCGATGAAATTGATGCTGTAGGTCGTCAACGTGGTGCTGGTTTAGGTGGCGGTAACGATGAACGTGAACAGACATTGAACCAGATGTTGGTCGAAATGGATGGTTTTGATACGTCTTCTGGTGTGATTGTGATCGCTGCGACGAACCGTCCAGATGTACTAGACCCTGCATTGTTGCGTCCAGGTCGTTTTGACCGTCAAGTGGTTGTTCCACTACCCGATATCCGTGGACGTGAACAGATCCTCAAAGTTCATATCCGTAAAATTCCTGTTGGTGCGGATGTAGATGAAGAAGTTTTGGCCCGTGGTACTCCTGGATTCTCTGGGGCTGATTTAGCAAACTTGGTCAACGAAGCAGCGCTGTTTGCAGCTCGTCGTGACGGTCGTGTTGTTGCCATGGAAGACTTTGAAAAAGCTAAAGACAAGATCATGATGGGACCAGAACGTCGCGCCATGGTTATGAATGACGAAGAGAAAAAGAACACGGCTTATCATGAAAGTGGACATGCTTTAGTAGCTCGTTTAATGCCTAAGAGTGATCCGGTTCATAAAGTCACGATTATTCCTCGTGGTCGTGCTTTAGGTTTAACCATGCAGTTGCCAGAAGAAGATCATTATTCTTACGACAAACAGTATCTGTTGACCCGTATTTCGATCCTCTTCGGTGGCCGTATCGCTGAAGAAGTCTTTATGAACCAGATGACAACTGGTGCATCTAATGACTTTGAACGCGCTACTCAGATGGCTCGTGATATGGTAATGCGCTACGGTATGAGCGAAAATTTAGGCCCAATGGTTTATGCAGAAAACGAAAATGAAGTTTTCTTGGGTCGCTCGGTTACGCAAACAAAGCATATCTCTGAACAGACAATGCAAAAAGTTGATGCGGAAGTTCGTAGAATTATTGACGAACAGTACGCAGTTGCTCGTAAGTTAATTGAAGACAACAAGGATAAAATGCATAAGATGGCAGAAGCCTTGTTGGAATGGGAAACCATTGATCACGAGCAAATCGACGATATCATGGAAGGAAAGGAACCTCGTCCTCCTAAGCAAGTTGGTAATGTTAAGAGAAAGACTTCTGAACCACCTAAAGAGGATTCTCTGAAAGTGGAAGAAGAAACTTCTAATCAAGCAGATACAGGTACTCAAGCGCAGTCGACTGAACAGCAAGAGGATCAAAAATAATAAAAATATTTATTTATGACTGATAAAAGGGGTTGCATTGCAACCCCTTAAGTGTCTAATCAGGAAATTTAATAATGGAACAAGATACTGTTTTGTTGAATCTCGATAATGAAGATGACGACGACGATCAGGTGAAAATTCCTGAGATTCATGGAACTAAAAATTATATGACTCCGGCGTGCTATCACCGTATGTTGGAAGAGCGATCTAATTTGGTAAAAGTGGAAAGACCCGAGATTGTGCAGGTTGTGCAGTGGGCGGCTTCCAACGGCGATCGTAGTGAAAACGGTGACTATTTATACGGTAAAAAGCGTTTGCGTGAAATAGATAGAAGAATTCGTTTCTTAAATAAACGCCTAGAAAATGCTGAAGTCGTTGATCCAGAAACTCGTCCTCCAACAGATCAAATCTTTTTTGGAGCAACCGTTGTTTATTCTGATGATTCAGGTCAAGAATACACCATTCGTATCGTGGGAATTGATGAAGCGGATGCTTCAGTTGGCGATGTTTCTTGGATTTCTCCGATTGCTCGAGTATTGCTGAAGAAATTTGAAGGTGACACCGTACAGCTACCGACACCAAAGGGCGTAAAAACTTTAGATATCCTTGAAGTTTCCTATGTAGGTAATCCACCAGGAGCTCCTCATCAACTCGGATAATGAGGAATATATATTGGGGCTTAACCTGATGAATTAAAAGGATTGTTATAATTAGGCCCCGAAACATCTTGAGGAATTTCTTTAAGATGTTTTTTTGATGATTTTCAATAACTTTTTATGGCCGGTAAAGCCAAATGACAGAACAATATTTATCTGATTTTGACTTTGATCTTCCAGAGGAGTTGATTGCTCAATTCCCACTTGAAGATCGAACTTCATCCCGTTTATTACACGTTAACGGATTTGAACTTGAAGATTTACATTTCCGAGATCTTCCTAGTTTGCTTCGTCCTGATGATCTTCTTGTATTCAATAACACCAAAGTGATTAAGGCTCGCTTGAACGGTAGAAAAGAAAGCGGAGGTGTGATTGAGGCTATGTTAGAGCGTGTTACAGACGTACACACCGCAATTTCTATGTTGCGTGCTAGTAAATCTCCAAAACCAGGAACTCGCTTGGTATTTGATCATCCAACTGAAGAGAAGAAAGCTTGGGCTACTGTTGGTGGTCGTCAAGGTGAATTTTATGAATTGACTTTTGATGAACCGGTTCTTGATGTACTTGATGATTTTGGAAAAGTTCCATTGCCTCCGTACATTACACATATTGCCTCTAAGTCAGACGAAAAGCGCTATCAGACGGTATATGCTAAGGATCCAGGGGCGGTCGCTGCGCCCACGGCCGGTTTGCACTTTACAGATGCCTTATTAAAAGAAATTCGTGATAAAGGTTGTGAAGAGGTTTTTGTTACCTTACATGTGGGTGCTGGAACTTTTCAGCCTGTCCGTGTAGAAAAACTTTCAGAGCATCATATGCATTCCGAATGGTATAGCATCGATCCAGAAGTTGCCGACAAGATTAATACGGCTAAAAAGGCTGGACGTCGTGTAATTTGTGTTGGAACGACCAGTCTGCGTGCGGTTGAAAGTGCTTCAGCTGAAACCGGTATGGTTCAAAGCGGACAGAGAGAAACCCGTTTATTCATCACACCAGGGTATCGCTTTAACGTGTGTGATGCAATGGTAACTAACTTCCATCTTCCAAAATCCACCTTGCTTATGTTGATCAGTGCATTGTGTGGTCGAAAAGAAATTAAATATGCATATGAACATGCTATCCAGGAAAAATATCGATTTTTCAGTTACGGAGATGCTTGTTTTTTGGAGCGTAAATGAGCTTAACTTTTAAAGTACTTAAAACAGAAGGAAAAGCACGTCGTGGTGAACTACATTTGAATCATGGTGTCGTGCAAACTCCTATCTTTATGCCGGTTGGTACTTACGGTACCGTTAAGGCGATGTCTCCATTAGAGCTTCATGAAATTGAGACACAAATTTTATTAGGAAATACTTTCCACTTATGGTTGCGTCCAGGTCTTGATGTAATCAGCAAGCACGGTGGTTTGCATCAATTTATGGGTTGGGATAAACCGATTTTGACTGACTCGGGTGGTTTTCAGGTATTCTCTTTGGGGAAATTGCGCAAAATTACAGAAGAGGGCGTGCGCTTTGCTTCTCCAATCAATGGAGAACGTCTGTTTTTGACTCCAGAAATTTCAATGCAAATCCAAAAAGTGCTCAATTCCGATATCGTGATGATTTTCGATGAGTGTACTCCGTATGAAATTAATGGACGCCCCGCAACAGAGGCCGAAGCTGCAAATTCAATGCGACTTTCTTATCGTTGGGCCAAGCGTTCTCGTGAAGAGTTCAATCGATTGGAAAATCCTAATGCGCTCTTTGGCATTATTCAAGGCGGTATGTTCGAAAACCTAAGAGAAGAATCTCTCGAAGGTCTTAAGGGAATTGGTTTTGATGGTTATGCGGTCGGTGGTCTTTCAGTTGGTGAACCTAAGGAAGACATGCTTCGCATTATGGATTTCTTGTCCGATAAATTACCAGCGGATAAACCTCACTATTTGATGGGAGTAGGTACTCCTGAAGACTTGGTTGAAGGGGTAAGCCGTGGTATCGATATGTTTGACTGTGTTATGCCAACTCGTAACGCTCGTAATGGTTGGTTATTTACTCGTTATGGGGATGTGAAACTTCGTAACGCAAAACATAAAGATGATTTAAGACCATTGGACCCAACGTGTAATTGCTATTGTTGTCGTAATTTCTCTCGTTCCTATCTACATCATTTGCAAAAAGTAAATGAGATTTTAGGGGCAAGACTTAATACGATTCACAACTTGCATTACTACTTGAATCTTATGAAGGAAATTCGTCAAGCACTCGATGATGGCTGTTTTGAAGTGTGGAAACGGAAATTTTACGAAGATCGTGCCAGAGGAATTGATTAAATAAAGAAATATTGCAAATCACGCATTCTGTAATTTGTAGAAGTTCTTTATAATCACGGCGTTGATGGTGAGGGATCACGTCTGGCTTGATCTCTTTTCAAATATTTTGGAGAAAAAAATTGTTTTTTATTTCTGATGCCTACGCACAGGCTGCAGCTGCTCCTGCTCAAGGAGGAATGGAAAGCATGATGTCTTCTTTTGGCGTTATGGCTTTGATCTTTGTTATTTTCTGGTTCTTGTTGATTCGTCCTCAGCAGAAGCGTCAGAAAGAGCATCGCAAGATGATTGAAGCTTTAAATGTTGGTGATGAAGTGATCACAGTTGGTGGTCTTATTGGCAGGATCACCGACGCTGACGAAATGTACGTCACATTGCAAATTTCTGCTGTAGAAGATAAAGCTGTGACCATTACATTCCAACGTATGGCTGTTCAGGCAGTTTTACCAAAGGGAACTGTTAAGTTCTAATATTTCTTTTACAACCGTGGCGACCTTTTATCCTAAGAGGTCGCCCGTTGTCCTTTTAAGTTCTCAGTTGAGTTTGAATACTCGCAGGGATGTCTCATGAATCGCTATCCTTTGTGGAAATATATCCTGATCCTCGTGGTTCTTGTGATCGGTGCTATTTATACCTTACCGAACTTCTATGGAGAATCACCCGCTGTTCAGGTTAGCCCAGGTAAAGCTACAGCAAAAGTGACTGAGCAAACACTTGAGGTTGTAGAAAAAGTGCTTAAGGATGCAGACATCAAACCAAATGGTGTCTTTTTTGAACAGAATCCTCAACAGAATTCTATTCGTGTCCGTTTTGCTCCTACAGAAGGTGAATTACAGCTTCGCTCTAGAGATTTGATTGAAAAAACATTAAATCCAGATCCTGCTGATCCTTCTTACATTGTTGCGTTAAATCTTGTTCCTAATACGCCTAAATGGCTACTCGACATTAATGCATTACCAATGTATTTAGGTTTGGACCTTCGTGGTGGTGTGCATTTCCTTTTAGCTGTCGATATGAAGGCGGCTATTACAAAGCGTCTTGAAGCTTCTGTTGGTGATATTCGTACCTTCTTAAGAGATAAACGAGTTCGTCATGCCGGTATCAATCGAATTGGCGATAAAGTTGAAATCCAATTTAGAAGTGCTAATGAAGCCGCTAGGGCTTTTGATGCATTGAGAAATCATCAGGTTGATCTTCAGTTCGAAGAATCTGAACGTGATGGTCGTTACATCATTACTGGCGTAATGACTCAAAAATCAATGCAAGACGTTCAAGACTATGCCTTAAAGCAAAATATTGCGACTCTGCATAACCGAATTAATGAACTTGGTGTTGCTGAACCCGTTATCGCTCAGCAAGGTGCCGATCGTATCGTTGTCCAGTTACCTGGTGTTCAAGATACTGCTAAGGCTAAGGATATTCTTGGTCGAACTGCAACGCTTGAAGTTCGTATGGTTGATGATAGTGCAGAAGCTTTATCTCAACTTTCTCAAGGCATTGTTCCTTTCGGTACAGAACGCTATAAAGACCGTGAAGGTCGTGACATTTTAGTAAAGCGTCAAGTCGTTTTAACTGGCGATAATTTAAATGATGCTCAACCAGGCTTTGATAGTCAGACTCAGGAACCTACTGTTAATTTGACTCTTGATGCTAAGGGCGCTCGTATCTTTAAAGATGTTACCCGTGAAAATGTTGGCAAACGAATGGCCATCATTTTGTTCGAAAAGGGTAAGGGTGAAGTCGTCACGGCTCCTGTAATTCGTCAGGAAATTGGAGGCGGACGCGTTCAGATTTCAGGTCGTATGACTGCGGTTGAAGCAACGGATACTGCGTTGCTCTTAAGAGCTGGTTCACTTGCGGCTCCGATGGAAATTATCGAAGAACGCTTAGTTGGTCCAAGTTTGGGGGCCGAGAATATTAAAGCTGGTTTCCAATCAACATTGTGGGGCTTCCTCTGCGTGGCTCTCTTTATGATTGTTTACTACCAGCTTTTCGGCGTGTTCTCTGCGATCGCATTGACTTGTAATATTTTCCTTCTCGTTGCAATTCTTTCGATGCTTCAGGCTACGTTGACGTTGCCGGGGATTGCGGCTATGGCGCTTACCTTAGGTATGGCGGTTGACGCAAACGTGCTGATTAACGAACGTATTCGTGAAGAACTTCGTGCCGGAAGAACACCGCAACAAGCGATTAACGAAGGTTACGATATGGCGTTTGGTACGATTTTAGACTCCAACATCACATCGTTAATTGCAGGTATCGCTTTGTTGATTTTTGGTTCTGGTCCAGTTCGAGGCTTTGCTGTAGTGCACTGCTTGGGTATTTTGACCTCTATTTTCACCGCAGTTATGGTGTCTCGTGCAATCGTGAACCTGTATTACGGCCGTAAGAAGAAATTATCCAAACTCTCCATTGGTACGGTTTGGGTACCACCTAAGGGTGTTAAATCAGATTTGGGTAAAGGAGAGTAGTTATGGAGTTATTTCGTATTCATCGAACGATTCCGTTCATGAAATATTCGAAAATCTTAAATGCTATTTCGTTTATTTCATTCTTTATCGCCGTCGGTTTTCTTGCGATTCGAGGTCTTGCGTTTTCCGTTGAATTTACGGGTGGATTAGTTATGGAGGTTAATTACCCGGACGCAGCCCCCGTACAACAAATCCGAGTGGATTTAGAAAAAGCAACCGGAGGAGAAGTTCAAGTTGTCAATTTTGGGACAGCTCGAGATGTACAGATTCGTTTACCTCTTAAGGGTGAAAAGACCTCTGCAGAAATGTCCTCAGAAGTGATGGATGTTATCCATAAGAGTGAACCAAAGGCCGAATTGCGTCGTACTGAGTTTGTAGGACCTCAAGTCGGTCAGGAATTGGCAACAGACGGTGCGACCGCTTTGGCCTTAGTGATTGCCGGTATCATGATTTACTTGGCCTTCCGTTTTGAATGGAAGTTTGCCGTCGCAGCGATTATCGCTAACATGCATGACGTGATCCTGGTTGTGGGTATTTTCTCCATGTTCCAGTGGGAATTCTCACTTCCAGTCTTAGCGGCGGTGCTTGCGGTTCTCGGTTACTCGGTTAACGAATCTGTGATTATTTTTGACCGTTGTCGTGAGTGCTTTAGAAAGATGCGAAAAGGAACTCCGGTGGAAATTGTCAATGCGGCGATTACGCAGACTATTTCTCGAACCGTCATTACTCACTCATCAACCTTGATGGTAACGTTGACCATGTTTTTCTTCGGAGGACCGGCTCTGCATTACTTTGCTCTGGCACTAACCATTGGTATTCTTTTAGGCGTTTATTCGTCTGTTTTCGTTGCCGCGGCGATTGCTTTATATCTCGGTGTTAAACGAGAAGATTTAGTTAAAAAAGTTCGTAAAGACGAAGTGGAACAAATGGTTCCGTAAAGGTTCTAGAGTATGATAGCGGGAGGAAGTCGATACTTCCTCCTTTTTTTTGAGATGTCTTTTTACGATGTTGGAGTTCTACGTGAAAGAGCTTGCTTATTATGATGGTCAGTATGGAGATCCATCAGAAGTTTTCATTCCATTTAATGACCGTTCTCATTTTTTTGGGGATGGTGTTTACGATGCCACAATTGCAGGTAATCACGTTGTTTACTTACTCGAAGAGCATTTAGATCGCTTCTATAGTAGTGCGAATGAACTCAAAATCAATATCCCGATGCCTAAGGATCAATTAGCTGATTTGATTCGTACTTTAACAGCTAAAGTTGAAGGCAAAACGCATTTTGTTTATTGGCAAGTGACCCGTGGTGTTGCACCTAGAAACCATGCATTTGATCCTGCGATGTCAGGTAAATTGTGGATCTATGTTCGAGCAGAAAGCGATATCGAACACTCGTTGCCGAAGCCTGTATCGGCGATTACAAAGCCAGATACCCGTTTTGAACATTGCAATATTAAGACCATTAACTTGTTGCCTTCCGTGATGGCTTATCAAGATGCTAAGGAAGCGGGTGTGTTCGAAACGATTTTGCATCGTGGTGATATCGTTACCGAATGCGCTCATAGCAATGTAAGTATTTTGAAAGATGGCGTGTTTTATTCTCATCCTAATGATCAATTCATCCTTCGAGGCATTGGAAAAACACACTTGATTCAAGCTTGCTATCGTTGTGGTGTTCCGGTCATTGAAAGAGATTTTACTCTAGAAGAGCTATTTAATGCCGATGAGGTCATTATTACATCATCTTCAAATTTCTGTCAGAGCGTATCTGTCATTGATGGGGTTGCAGTAGGTGGAAAAGATCCAAAGACTTTAAACCTCATTGGTTCCGAAGCCTTACAGGAATACTTAAAGATTATTGGTGATGTATAAAGTTAAGGCAATCCAATGGGATTGCCTTTTCGTTAATGGATTTTATTAATCGATATTAAAACCGTTTTTACGAGCAGCGATCAGTGCTTCGGTTCGATTTCGAGCATTAAAGGCGCGATAAATCGCTGTCACGTGTGTCTTAATAGTTCCTTCAGAAAGATTCATCGTACGACAAATTTCTTTAATAGAATCCCCTTGACTCAGCAGTTTCAAAACCTGACATTGACGGTTCGTCAAACGTACACTGGCCTTGGGATTATGTACGGGAACTTGTGGAGCCATCCCTTCGCTTTGAGCTTGGGAAAGAATCTTGGCAGGTATATATACACCCCCTTCTAAAACGAGAGAAATGGCATTCTTTAAGAGGTGAGCATCCAGCGTTTTAGGGACGTAGCCCGCAGCGCCCGCAGATAAGGCTTTGAGGATTTTCTCCGGCTCAACACTACCTGACAACACCAAAATCTTTAGGGCAGGATAATCTTGTAATAATTCAACTAAAAGTTCCGTGCCTTGACAATCTGGTAAACCTAGATCCAATATCATTAGATCGGCAGAGTCTCCGTGCTCAGCAACGAGTCGACGCGCTTCTTTGGCGTCGACACCAATTTGAATTTGAACACTTGGATACATGCTCTTTAATAGAGCAGACATCGCTGTGGTAATAAGAGAATGATCGTCTACTAAAAGTATCGTTTGTGGAGAATTCATAAAAAATACCCTATTAACCTCCCCTGGGATTATAGCTATCAAAACTATGTTTTTTACAAATTTGGTACGAATGTTCAACAAATCCGAGGAAGTTGTTCTCCACTTAACCAATCAATCATACGACTTCCACCAAAAGCGGTTTTCATTTCAACGAAATGATTTTCGTCTTCAACACATTGACCAATGATTTCGGCATGAATACCCAAAGGATTTGCTCTCATAATTTCTAATAGGCGAGAAGCATCTTCAGAGCCACAAATTGCAATTAATTTTCCTTCATTTGCAACATAAAGAGGATCTAAACCTAAAAATTCACAGGCAGATTCCACCGCTTCTGAAATGGGAATTTTTTCTTCGAGAATTCGCATACCAACGCCTGATTGTGAAGCAATTTCATTAAGTGTCGTTCCTAAACCACCACGGGTTGGATCTCGCATACATCGTAACGTAGGAATAGATTTCACAAGTACTTCAGTTAAAGAATTGAGACTGGCTGAATCACTTTTTACAGTTGTTTCAAACTCTAAATTTTGACGTTTGCTCATGACTGCAACACCGTGTTCTCCGATATAGCCGGATAGGACAATAACGTCGCCAGGTTTGCAGAATTTACCCGATAGATGAATACCTTTAGGTACAATACCAACTCCCGTAGTGTTAATGAAGACACCATCTGCTTTCCCTTTTTCTACCACTTTAGTATCACCGGTGACAATGGTAACGTTGGCTTGCTGAGCGGCACGAGCCATACTAGCGACAATTTTTTCAAGTTCTGATAGAGGAAAACCTTCTTCGAGAATGAATCCAGCGGATAAATAAAGAGGTGTAGCTCCACAAACTGCAACATCGTTGACGGTCCCATGTACTGCAAGAGCACCGATATCGCCACCCGGGAAAAATAGAGGACTTACAACATGTGAGTCAGTTGCTATAACAATTCGTTCCGATGGGATTGGAACAAGGGCTCCGTCATCGCCTTGACCCAAGTAGTCGTTGTGAAAATACTTGGCAAAAAGTGTTTCAATGAGTTGAGCACTGGCTCTACCACCGGCACCGTACGTCATTTCAACTCGTCCGTGTTTAAAATCAATGGGTCTTTGATAGTGTTTTGACATAGTTAGTTCCCATTTTTTTGATGTCTACCGTAGGTAAAGTACGCAGCGCACGCTCCTTCGCTTGAAACCATACAACTTCCAATCGGATGATCCGGCGTACAGACCGTAGCAAAAGCTTTACATTGACTTGGATGTTTTTCTCCTCGAAGAATGGCGCCACATTCACAAGCCTTGTTATCGGCGACTTTACGGTAGATCAAATTAAAGCGTTCTTCTGCATCGAGATGGCGATATTCTTCAGATAGCTTGAGAGCGGAATGAGGTACGGATCCTAAGCCTCGCCATTCAAAAGCATCTCGTAATGAAAAAACTTCTCGACAAAATTGGATTGCTTTAGTATTTCCTTCTGGTTTTACTGCTCGGATAAATTCATTTTCAACTTCTGCTTTTTCGGCATTAATCTGACGAATGAGCATCAAAATCGCTTGCAACATATCGAGAGGTTCAAATCCAGCAATCACCACCGGTTTTTGATAATTTTTTGCGAATTCTTCGTAAGGAGCCGATCCAATAATAGTTGAAACATGAGCCGGTCCCACAAAACCATCAATCAACACTCCGTTTGGCGTATCGAGAATGTGTCGCATTGCAGAAGGGGTTAGCACATGATTACAAAAAATCGAGAAATTTTTGATGTCTTCTAACTTGGCAGTCTTTGCGATTACAGCGGTTGCGGGAGCTGTCGTTTCGAACCCGATTGCAAAAAAAACAACTTCTTGATCGGGGTTGTCTTTTGCAATTTGCAGAGCATCCGTAGCCGAATAAATCATTCGGATGTCAGCACCTAAGGAGCGTGCTTTCATCAAGGAAAGATTGTTCGAAGCTGGTACTCGTAAGGTGTCTGCGTACGTGCAAAGTATGACCTTTTTATCTAATGCTAATTCAATCGCAGAATCAATTCTTCCAATTGGCATCACACATACCGGGCATCCTGGACCATGAATCATCTCAACGTTTTTAGGCAAAATTTCTTCTAAACCATATCGACTAATCACGTGGGTGTGTCCGCCACAAAATTCCATTAGACGATAGTGGCGATCGGGATTAACTTCTGATGCAATGGTTTGTGAAATTGCTTGTGCGAGCTTTGCATCTCGATATTCTGTGATGTACTTCACTAAATCACCTTTTTACTTTCAGAAAATAATTCTAATGTTCGAGTTGCTTCTTCTGGATCAATCTTTTGAAGAGCATACCCCACATGCAAAATAACGAAATCACCCACAGTAACATTGTCAACCAGAGCAAGAGAAATTTCTTTTTTTGTTCCCGAGATTTCGACAAGCGCTTTATCATCGGGAAGAATCTCTATGACTTTGACCGGAATGGCTAAACACATGGATAAACTCCTTCAAAATGTTTTTTCATCAGAACCACGTAGGCTTGTCCTAAAGATAAACCGCCATCGTTTGCCGGGATCTTTTTGGCTTCAAAAAACTCAATACAATTAAGTTCAAATCGGTGTCTTAGTTGCTTCATTAGTAAAGTATTAAGGCAACAACCGCCTGAAGCACACACCTTTCTAATATTATGTTTTTCGGCTAAAGCAATGGCTTTGTCTGCAAAGGCTTCAGCAACGGTGGTGTGAAAGTCAGAAGCAGCCCGTACGGTATCCTTTCGCTTCATTAGAGAAAGGAGTAGGGGTGAAAAGTCTAATGAGTCTCCGTTACTAATGACTAAATCCTTTAAGTACATACCGCTTTGCCGTCGAGCAACGGCTTCAAGCTTCATCGCACTTTCGCCTTCATAAGTCGAGATATCAGCAACACCAAGAAGTGAAGATGCGGTATCAAACAATCGTCCTAAGCTGGTGGTTAGTGGCAGGTTCGGATTTTTTAGAAGAAATGCAATTTGATCAACTTTTTTAGGATCAAATCGCATCAAATCGTTTTGATTAACGTTAGATCGTAAAAGAAGAGACAAAGCTAAACGCCAACCTTCTCGGGCACAGCGATCGCCCCCAGGCATTGGCATTGGAGCTAAGTGAGCAAGTCTTTGGTATCCCAAAGGATCTACTTTTAAAATTTCACCACCCCATGAAGTGCCGTCGTCTCCGAGTCCAACTCCATCAAGTGCTAAGCCTAAAACCGGTTCTACAAGACTATTTTCAGCCATCACACTCGCAATATGGGCATGATGGTGTTGCACTGTATAAAGAGGAATGTCGTATTGAGTCGAAATTTCTTCAGCTAAACGAGTGGAGTAAAAGTCAGGATGTAAATCGCAAGCTACCGCAGTTGGAGTGGCTTGGAAGATTTCCTTTAAATGTTGAATTGAAGCTTTAAGTGATAAACAATTGCTTGAGCGGTCTAAATCACCAATATGCTGAGAAAGATAAGCATGCGAATTTTTAGTTAGACAAGTCGTATTTTTTAACCAAGAACCTGTGGCTAATACGGATTCGCCAGAAAAAGGTAATGCAACAGAATCAGGGGTAAAACCACGAGCTCGTCGAATCAGCCGAGGAGATTTATCTGCAATAAGCACTGAATCATCACATCGAATTAAGATTTCTCGGTTGTGGAATAAAAAGGTATCTGCAATATTCCCGAGTGATCGAAGTGCTTCATCATTATCAATAACAAGGGGCTCGCCTCCTTGATTAGCACTTGTCATAACTAGGCAAAGCGGATATTTTTTCTTTAGATTCGGAAAGTCTTTGGGTCGGTTTGATGCTTCGTAAAAAATAAGCCAATGAATCGGAGTGTAGGGGAGCATCAAGCCAATACGATCTAAGCCCGGAGCAATTCCTTCAAGAACTTTATCGGCTTCTTCGGTTTTAGGACAAAGAACAATGGGCGCTTCTTTCGATAAAAGAGTTTGTTCAACCGAATCTGATATCTCTAAGTATGAGCGTGCACTTTCAACGTTACACGTCATGATCGCAAAGGGCTTAGAGGGACGATTTTTAAGTGTCCTTAATTTCTTTACAACTTCTGCATTTTGAGCATCACAAACTAAGTGAAATCCACCGAGCCCTTTAACAGCGACAATTCGTCCCGACAAAATTCTTTGTGTCAGTTCTGCGATGGGATCGGAACAATCTATTTTCTGTCCTTTGGCATCAGCTAACCAAAGTTCTGGTCCACATTGATCACAACAAATTGGTTGTGCATGGAATCTTCTATCCAGTGGATCACGATATTCTTTTTCGCACGGCTCACACATCGCAAACAGACGCATACTTGTTTGAGGTCGATCATAAGGAAGGTGCTTTGTGATGGTGTATCGTGGTCCACAATGCGTACAATTAATAAACGGATAACGATATCTTCGATTTGATGGATCAAAAAGTTCTGTAAGACAATCTTTACAAGTCGCAGAATCCGCTGGAATTGAGGTTAATACCGTACTATTTTGACTTTCAACGATTTTGAAATCAGAACAAGCTTCAAAAGGTACTTCTGAAATTTCACACGATTCAATTTGAGCTAAAGGAGGAATGTCCTTTTTGGTGCGTTGAGTAAAACGTTCTAGTGCTTCAGTACTTCCTTCAAGATGCGCAAGAACTCCTTCACCATCGTTGAAAACCCATCCCTTTAGGTTTTCTTCAAGGGCTAAAAGGTAAATCCACGGACGGAAGCCGACACCTTGGACCACTCCTTTAAATCGGTAGTTCTTAGCGTATTTCATCTTTATTCTTTTGTTTCAGAATAATGGCGCTGAATCCAGCTAATCCATTGATCTAAACCTTCTTCCGTTGTAGCGGAGACTTCAAACACCTCAATGTCTGGATTGACTCGCTTGGCATACTCAATGCATTTTTGAATATCAAAATTTAGGTAAGGAAGTAAATCAATCTTATTTAATAACAGGACCTTACTAGCGGAAAACATGTAAGGGTATTTCAGCGGTTTATCTTCACCTTCGGTTACAGAAAGAACTACAACCTTACAGAATTCACCTAAATCAAACGAAGCAGGGCAAACTAAGTTACCTACGTTTTCAATGAAAAGAACGGAGTCTTTTTTTACGGCCGAGTGGTGCAAGGCCTGCTGAATCATTTGAGCTTCAAGGTGACATCCTTCACCAGTGTTGATTTGAAGCGCTTCAACTCCAGTTGCTTGGATTCTTTCGGCATCATTAAAAGTTTGCTGATCACCTTCAATGACACCAACCGAAATGGTCTTTGAAAGTTTTTCAATCGTCTTACATAACAGTGATGTTTTCCCCGAGCCCGGACTAGAAACCAAATTCAACGTCAAAATATGATTGGCTTTAAAGAAATTTCGATTTTCAACTGCAATCTTGTCGTTCGCGGCGAGGACATCTTCTTCTAATTGCACCAGCCGTTCATTGGTAACTGAAATTTCTGTTTGCTTTTGAGGGCAATCATGAACATGAGGCAAGGTACTCTCTTTCGAAGAATGTTTATGAGAATGAGAGCTCTTTGAGATTTCTCCACATCCGCAAGTTACACACATATCGAACTCCTATCAAATATTTTTATTCTTTTGTTTCTAAAATGATTTCAGAAACTTTAAATTCGGTTCCACCATTAATCGATAAATGGTAGCTTCCACAACTAGGACAAGCATTCCCAATTCGTTCTAAAGGAATCGTTTTTGAACAATCCATGCACCAGGCTGAACCATCGGTTCGTTCAATTTCAAACTGAGCCTTTTCAAAAATTGTATTTTGAGAACAAATCGTTAAACTTTGCATCAAGCTTGGAATATCAACCCCAGAAAGCTGTCCAATCATTAATTTGATCCGAAGCACCTTAGAGGCACTGTTGCTTTTAGCAGCGCGTTCGATAATTTCACTGATGCTCTGTGCTAACGACATTTCATGCATGTTTAACCTCTATGTGAACGGTAGTACACGGATCAAAGGATTGGAAAATCAAAGAAGCTTTTTCTTTAAGGTCTTCATCTCCTCTAAAAGAAAGGTTCTTTAATGACGCTTTACAGAATTCAGATTGCGTAATGTTGATTTCCGTTGGCGTTAAGATCTGGTAGTGTTTAACCGTTGGATCATCAATTCCTTGAGTTAAATCCAGCTCTACCGAATGAATCAAAACGCCTCTTGAATTTTCAACGAGAGCTGAAGCGACACCCGGACGAATCCAAACGGCATCAACACTGCTTTCATCTGCATGAATCATATCGATGGCATGAATGGTTTGTAAGAAGCGCGCCACAATACGGGTGTAGTTCGTGTTCCCATCTTGGGTTAAAAGACCACTTACCACAGGATCTGAGGATAGGCGCGCTACTGCTCCAGTTAAGCCTTTAACTTGAATATTCCAGGGATAATTTTTCCAAGAATCAATCTCTAAATTATTTATCAAAATTTCCGGAGCTTTATTGTGTTCAAGCGCTGAAGGGCAAAAACCTAAGGTACGATTTTTTCCGTAACGAACTAATGCTTCGGTCAGACTCTCATCCGAACTCTTTAATGTGCCGTGCATTAGAGCCTGCATCCAATTAGTAGGGAAACCATCTAAGAGGATGAAACTTGAGACCGAGCGCAAATCAACCCAAAGATGTTCGATTTCTTCCCAGTCTTGAGGAGAACATTTTTTGAGTTTTGCGATGCAATCTCGAGCTTTAATTAAAGCTCGAATTTTGTCACTTCGATACGTTTCACATCCCACATCTAAAACAAAATAACGAAGTGATTCGTTAATCATTTCTAGGTGATTTAACCATCGTGCTTGGGTCAAAATTTCTTGTGAAGGAGTACTGGTACGAGCTAAATGACAGGCTACCAAAGCACAACTTAATTGAGAATCTGGACATAAAGAAAAGAGATTTCGGATCAATTGCTTGATTTCAGAAACTTTCTTACCAATGAAAAACTTCTCAACATGAATTTCCTTTTTGGGAAGCATGACAACTTGAGTGACTTTTTCATCGTGAACAGTCAATGTGACATCAATAGATCCTAAAAAACTCATCTTTCACTCTCTTGAACTTTATTCTCAATACTTCTTATAGGTTTAACAAAAAAATTTCTACGATTAATTTTCTGGTTCAAATTTTTTTCGATTCGTTCTGAAATTTTTTCTTCATTAATTTGAGTTGGTTTAAACGGGGTTCCTATTTCTTCTTCAGCTTCTGGTTTAGTGAGTTCATTCAAAATAGACTTGGCAACCAAAATAGCCATTTCGTGATCAGTTATTTCTGATAACGGGGAAAGCATGGAACACATCTGATATTCCCCCAAACTTTGATCATGAACACTAATGAAATCAAAAATTCCAGCAGAAAATTTGTAGTGTAATTTTTTTCCTTTAGGAACAGATTTCCAATGAGATCGGTCTCCTGGAAATAAAATTAAATTAATCGACCAAGGAGTAACCATAATACCTAACCAAAAATATTTCCATGGTGAAAAATCAACCGCTTGCACTCGTACTTTCGGATGGTAGATCGGCAGACTCGACATGGTTTTTTGGATCTGTCGAAATCGAATCTCTAATTTTTCACTAGGATTTTCTTCCCATGGAATATTTTCAGTTTTAGGATTCATCGTGTTTTACTATCAAAAAAAGTTCTTTTTCACAGCCACATATCGGACAGATCCAGTAGGGTGGTAACTCTGAAAATGGTGTACCTGGTTCAACGTTTTGATCAATGTCTCCTTTTTGGGGATCATAGACATAATGGCAAACCTTACATTCCAAACAATCATCATCTTTGAGTTTGCTTGTATCTCCTAAAAAGGTACCCTCAAATGTATGCATATATTTTTCCTTCTAAAAAAGGTGAGAGGAAGGTGGCAAATCCCAACTCTTAGTAATCCACTCAATCAACTCTCTAATTCGTTCGATTGAATCTTGCAGGTCTTCAGATGAGGCAATGGCTTCTTCTGGAATTCCACAAATCGAAATCGTATTCAAAATCATTCGACTCATTGGAGCATTATTGAAGTACTGGATCTTCCAAATGTGTCTAACATTCGTTGAAAGAATGTGACAATTTCCAAGACCACGCGAAACCATATGAATGGCCCCATTTCCAACTGCCTCATCAATAATCTTGGCGTCTGCAGGTGTCATCGGAAGATGAGATAAGTTAATAGTTACAGGTGCAGATCCTGGATCCCATTTTGATAGACTTTGCTTAATTTCAGCCAAAATAGCTGGGCTATTCATGGCTTCAGGCGTAATGTTGACTTCATTAAGTCGGGGTTGCGTCAGCGTGTAGGCAGCTTCCGCTACACAGCTTGGAAGAGCACTGACTTCTAGTTGATCTGCAATCGCAACATTTTTATGGAAATAACGGACTCTCCAAATACCAACAAAAACAGATTCCTGAATACGAATTTCATCAAAGTGTTTATTAGGAATTTGAATTCGAATCGCAACTTCACCTTCTCCTAACATTTGATTAATTAAAGCTAGGGTGGCAGGAATATATCCATTGACGGCTAATGCGGGACCTGGTTCGCCGGAATTTACATTCCAGGAAAGCATAGCATTGTAAAGGTCTATAAAAAATTGCCGACAGTCTAGAGCAGCCTTGCGATCCGATACCTCGGGTATAGAGGGCATCTGAAACGTTTCCACGCTATCGGGAACGCCAATCGTATGAGCCGTTATTTCTTCCTGATGAGATCCGGGACCAACGACTGAGATCGGAATAGAAAAAGGTTTGATCGACATAACAAAAATCCTAATAATCAAACGGCTTTGACATCAATGCCGATAGAAGGTGGGTATTTAGGTTGACTCTGAAGGATGGTATTCGTTTCTGATAAAAGTTCTGACCATAAACGAAGTCCATCCACAGCACCGAGATAGCGTCCATCTCGAAGCAAAACAATAGCTGGCCAACGTTTAAAACCATACTGAATTGCAAGTTTTCGAGATTCCGGCGGGATCACGACTGCTTTATTTTTAATGGTTGGAAATACAGCAACGAGTTCAGGTGTAATGACAAGAGCATCCATCGTTTCTTTCATCCGATTTGGATTTTCAATAAAAAGAAGTAAAGTTGTTCCTTCTTTTTTTGCTGTTTCCGTAAAATTTTCCGGTGTTAAAACTTGAAATTGATGTTCAGTTGTTAGTCGCACAAAAAGAGGGTGCGTGAGTAGATCAATTTGGGGTGTTGGTGTAAATAGCATCTACTTTCTCCCTTTTAATTGAGCCTCTAGGTGTTCAGGTAATTTGCCTGTATTTTCAATAATGTCTGCAAAAGAACTTTCTATATCTGGAAAGCGCCCCTCATTTGCATCCGTTAAAGCTTCTAAAGCGTTGATAACACTATGCGCTCTTTCCTCTGTTAGTTTTTGCGTGGCATAACCATTCCAAGCAAGAACCCAGTCTCCAACTGAAACAGAACCAATCAATAGCGTATTGAGTAACCCCTTCTGATCTTTTGATTCACAAAATGCACTGGATTCATTCAATACTTGAGTAACTTTCATTGGGATACCAATACACATTTAGTACTCCTTGGGATTTAGACGAGTCTGGGGTGCTCTTTGTCCCTCAATCTGAGGACGGAATTTTTCATAATTTTCTAAGTTAATTCCTTCAATATTTATGAGAGGGCTAAACTCCTCACCTTCTAATCGAGTTCTAACTGCAATATTCCAATTCTTTAATTCTTCATAAGCCATCTGAACTGCAGGTTCTATCTTCTCTTTAACCGTTGGAGACAACGAGCCGCCGTAATCATCTAAGACAACCGGTTGAATTCCTATGACTGAAATATGTTCTGGATACGAGTCTTTGAGAAGAGCAGAAGCTAACAAATCATTCATTCCCGTTTGATGGGGTGAAATTTTGGTACTGGCCCAAACGGTAATTTCTTCATCACGAAGCACTTTTACTTCAGATGTATTTTCACCAAAATCACAACAATCAAAGATTAGAAGGTTACGTGTTCTACAAATGAGATCAAAAAGATACATTCCGAGCGTTCCACCATCACAAACAAAGGTACCGGGTTCAGTAAGAGCCCATTTTTCATGGAATTTTTCGACCGCCCTGACCCCGAATCCTTCATCGGCCCAAAGAATGTTTCCAATACCTAGTACTAAACAAGAAATGTCTTTTTTCATTTGTATGATGAATTTGTGACCTAAGTGGTTACAGAATAGCCCACTTTCATCATGAAAACAAAAATTTTACTCAGATTGAGTATCAATCTATCGGGGGTATTGATTTTGTTGAAATTTCTAATCAAAACGGATTAGAGAGAACGATATAGGTTATTTATCTTATCTATTACTGGGTATAGATGAACTATAAAGTGTCTTATACGCATGAAGCGATCGTTTTGTTGTTATAGAACAACAAAATAAATATTTCTATTAAAGATTGTAACCCATTGTTTATTAAATTAAATATCGTAATTCTTACAATTTCGATCAGAATTTATTTTAACTAAATGAACAA
>CAZBHT010000004.1:0-30679 GCA_964491655.1 uncultured Burkholderiaceae bacterium | reverse complement strand
AAGTTCTTTTTATTTTCTCGATCACCTCAAACGACATTCAAAAAAATACAAATTCTTTTGTAACCAATCCTTATCACCCAGTCGTCTCCTATAATTGACTAGATGCGTTAGACGCAAAATAAGATTTAATCACTTTAATCCCAAAAAGGAAGTTTTCTGCAATGACCCACTTGCTTAACACATATGGTCGTCTCCCAATCAGCTTTACACATGGACAAGGTTCCTGGCTTTGGGACAAGGACGGAAATAAGTATCTTGATGCTCTAGCTGGAATCGCAGTTTGTTCTGTAGGTCACGCTCATCCCCGTTTGGTTAAAGCTATTGCAGACCAAGCTTCTAGACTCATTCATTGTTCAAATTACTTTGAAATCCCGTTACAAGAAGCGGTTGCATCAAAGCTAATTGAATATTCAGGGCTCTCCGCCGCCTTCTTCTGTAACAGTGGTTTAGAAGCTAATGAATGTGCCTTTAAACTTGCTCGTAAGTATGGACACGATAAAGGAATTGACGTTCCAAACATCATTGTCATGAAGCATGCCTTCCACGGTCGCTCCATTGCAACCTTATCGGCAACAGGCAATCCATCAGTCCGCTCTGGGTTTGCTCCATACACAGAAGGTTTTATCCATGTAGAAGAGCAAAACATTGAAGTCGTTCGTGAAATCGCTCAGAACAATCCTAACGTTGTTGCTATCATGTTTGAGCCGGTTCAAGGCGAAGGCGGTGTTATTCCTATTGATTTACACGTCATACAGGAATTACGTCAAATTTGTGACGAACACGACTGGTTACTCATGGTCGATGAAGTTCAAAGTGGTATGGGCCGAACCGGTAAATGGTTTGCTCATCAATGGGCCGAGGTTAAACCTGACGTCATGACACTTGCTAAAGGTTTAGCTGGAGGTGTACCGGTTGGAGCCGTTGTTTGTAGCGAAAAAGCCAAACAGATTTTCAAACCGGGCAATCATGGCACAACATTTGGTGGAAATCCTCTTGCGATGCGAGCCGCACTGGAAGTCATCAACATCATCGAAGATGAAAAACTTGTAGAAAATGCTGAATTAGTCGGTAAACGCTTAAAGAAGGCTCTTTCCAAGTCTTTAAATGGCTTCGCAGGAGTTCGCGGTATTCGAGGTAAAGGTTTGATGCTCGGTATCGTTTTGGATCGTAATGCTCACGATATCTTAGATTTAGGTCTTAATGCAGGCCTAACCTTTAGTGTTACTGCAGGTAACGTTATTCGTTTAGTACCTCCGCTTAACTTAAGTGAATCAGAAGCTGATGAAATCGTTTCTCGAATTACACCCGTAATTCGTGCATTCCTTGCACAGCCGAAAATTTAATCGGGGACTTCATGACTAAGCTTCGACATTTTTTAAGACTGTCTGACTATAGTGTGGAAGAACTTCGTTCCATTTTAGCCAGAGCTAGTGTTCTCAAAAAACAAAAAGAATCAGGAGAACTTTATCAACCTTTCGTTGGTAAAGTTCTTGCCATGATTTTTGAAAAAGCCAGTACTCGTACTCGAGTTTCTTTTGAATCGGGCTTTTCTCAATTAGGTGGTTCTGTTATTGATTTAAATCCTAAGGATTCACATCTCATTAATAATGAGACATTTGAAGATACGGCTCGTGTTGTATCTCGCATGGTTGATCTGATTATGGTTCGTACCTTCGAACAAAAGAGGTTAGAGTCCTTTGCTTCTGTCTCAGAAGTTCCGGTCATTAACGGTTTAACCAATGAATGGCACCCTTGTCAAATTATGGGAGACCTATTCACATTCAAGGAGCTTAGGGGAACGGTTCAAGGCTGTAACGTAGCTTGGATTGGGGATGCTAATAATGTGCTTTACACTTGGTTGGAAGCTGCGGATATTTTTGATTTTCATATTAATATCTACGCTCCTGTCGGTTTTAAGATCGATGCGACCCGCATGCCCTCTACACGTTGTTATGACTTTTTCTTAACACCAGAGGGAGCCTCTCGTAACGCCGACCTCGTCACAACAGATACTTGGAATTCTTCTGGGTATGGTGCAAGGCAAGAAAAAAATCAACCAAGCTCAGCTCGTTGGCAGGTCAATGAGGCCATCATGGAGCAGGCAAAACCAGACGCCTTATTTATGCATTGCCTTCCAGCGTATCGTGGAGAAGAAGTCACCGCCGAAGTAATTGACGGACCACAATCTGTGGTTTGGGACGAAGCGGCTAACCGCCTTCACGTACAAAAAGCGATTATGGAATTTTTACTCTGTCACTAAGAGTTTAAATTCCCAGTTTTTAATAGGAAGAAAAAAATCTTTCATCATTTCTTTCTTCCTATTTTTTGTGAATTATTCAATTTACGATTAGATAATCACGACTTCAGGTTCAAGCTTGATGCCAAAAAAATTCTTAACATGGCGTCGAATATCCTGTGCCATGGCATAAACCTCTTCACCACTAGCCTGCCCATAGTTAACAATAACTAAAGGTTGACGTTCGTATGTACCAACATTTCCCATACGAAGTCCTTTTAAGCCGGCTTTATCGATTAGCCAGGCGGCAGATAGCTTAACCTGATCATCATTGACTGGATACGAAACCACATCCGGAACAACTCTGAGAATTTCTCTGAATTCCTCTTTACTAACAATCGGATTCTTAAAGAAACTTCCGGCATTTCCGATTCTTTGAGGATTAGGTAGTTTCCGAGATCTTAATGCCACAACAGAAGCGAATACATCTTCTACATTAAGACGTGGTGGTCTATATGAATCAATTTCACGTTTTAAGTCACCATACTCCAACAAAGGCTTCCAATCTTTGGGAAGTTTAAAGAGTACGGAAATAATCACATATTTGTGATTTTCTGGTTTTTTAAAAATGGATGAACGGTATCCAAATTCGCACTGCTCTGCGGAAAATTCAACGACTTCTCCACTTTGCATATCAAAACACTCAACCGAAACAATTCGCTCAGAAACTTCAATTCCATAAGCCCCGATGTTTTGTATCGGAGATGCACCGACAGTTCCCGGAATAAGCGCTAAATTTTCAAGTCCAGTTTTCCCCGCATCCAACATACGGCGCACAAAACTATGCCAATTCTCACCCGCTCCAGCACGAACATAGTGATACTCAGCATCCTCCTTCAAGACCGTTATTCCACGCATCTCCATTAAGAGAATGAGTCCCGAGAAATCCTGTCGAAACAAGACATCCGATCCACCGCCTAAAACCATAAAAGGTTTTTCAGGAGTTTGAGATAAATAGTCTCGAATCCCCCGGAGATCTTCAAGTGAATTGATCCTCACGAACTCCGATGCCTTGGCACTAACACCAAATGTATTAAAGCGTTTAAGTTGAAAATCCTGCAAGATTTCCGGTACCATTTTTGCTCCAGTTATGTCAAACCTGCAATGCAGATTCCACGCGTCTAATGATGCTTGGTTCATCCATTCCACAATCTTGGAATAACCTGACTTTGTCACCATGCTCTACAAACTGATCTGGTAAACCAATTTGAAGGGTACGAACCGTTATACCCAAACGAGAAATTACTTCTAAACAAGCACTTCCAGCACCACCTAAGATGGCATTTTCCTCTACTGTTACAAGTAAATCGTGGTCCTTTGCCACCCTCTTAATCGTTTCTTCATCGAGTGGTTTTACAAAGCGCATATCAACTACAGTTGCATCGATTTTATTAGCGACTTGCATCGCTACTTCTACCATAGATCCAAAGGCAAGAAAAACAACCCTATTCGTTTGTTTTCCACTACTACGCAGTGTTCTTGATTTACCGATTTCTAATGCTTTGATTTCTGAATCAATCGCCACTCCCGGACCTCGGCCTCTAGGATAACGAACCGCTGATGGACAATTAGCTTCCAAGCCTGTTTGCAACATACGATAACATTCATTTTCATCAGATGGCGTCATGATGATCAGGTTAGGAACACAACGTAAAAAACTCAGATCAAAAGCTCCGTGATGGGTCGCTCCATCAGCTCCTACAAGACCGCCTCGATCAATTGCAAAAAGAACCGGCAAATTTTGAATACAGACATCATGCAAAATTTGGTCATATGCTCTTTGAGCAAATGTAGAGTAAAACGTTGCAACAGGTTTCATACCGGATTCGGCAAGTCCAGCAGCGAAGGTCGCAGCGTGTTGCTCAGCAATCGCAACATCAAAAAAACGATCCGGGAAGTTTTTCTGGAATTCCACAAGCCCCGATCCTTCTTTCATAGCAGGAGTAATGGCTACTACTTTGTCATCTTTTTCCGCTACTTGGCATATCCAATCACTAAAGACCTCGGTATAAGTCTTCGCATGAGGTTTTGAAGTCACACCAACTTTGACATCAAATGGCGAAATACCGTGATACTTCGTTGGATTTTTTTCGGCTAATTCATAACCATGTCCCTTTTCAGTGACAACATGCAACACAAGAGGACCTTGTAAATTTTTTAAGTTTTGCAAAACTGGAATCAATGCTTCCAGATCATGTCCATTAATCGGACCGTGGTAATTCAATCCAAATTCTTCAAACAACGTTGAATTTGGTGCCACCCACCCCTTACTGTACTCTTCTGCACGACGTGTGAATTCCCACAACTTCGGGAACGGTTTTACAATTGATTTACCTAAATCTCGGGCTTGAGCATAAAAGCGACCGCTCATCAGCCTTGTAAAATGTTTACTTAGCGCACCAACTGGTGGAGAAATCGAGCAATCATTATCGTTCAAAATCACCAATAGGCGAATATCTTTCATATCGCCTGCATTATTTAAGGCCTCAAAGGCCATACCCGCAGTTATGGCACCATCGCCGATAACCGCAATGTGATTTCTTTCTCGATTGCCTTGTAGCTTAGAAGCGACCGCCATGCCCAAAACTGCGGAGATTGAAGTCGAAGAATGCCCTGTTCCAAAGCAATCATGAATACTTTCCGATCTTCTAGGAAAGCCACAAATCCCTTGATACTGACGTAATGTCGACATTTCATCACGTCGACCCGTTAAAACCTTATGGGCATAAGCCTGATGACCAACATCCCAGATTAACTTGTCATCTTCGGTATCAAATACGTAGTGAATCGCAATTGCTAACTCCACACAACCAAGCGAAGACGATAAGTGTCCTCCCGTATGGGAAACAACATCAATAATGTATTGACGGAGTTCTACAGCGAGTTGTTTAAGCTCCGGTAGCCGAAGTTTTTTTAAATCTGCAGGACTATTAATTGTTTTTAATAACTTATACATGACCGCCTTAGTATGAGCGCTTAATTATATAGTCAGCGATATCCGCAAGATGCTTTGATTTACTTTGAAGGGGACCAAGAGCACAAAGCGCATCTAACGCACGATTATGTTGTTCTACAACGAGTTGACGTGATCGATCTAAACCGAATAGGGAAACATAAGTCGGTTTATCATTTTTTTCATCTTTTCCAGCCGTTTTACCTAAAGTAGCTGTATCTTCTGTCACGTCTAAAATGTCATCAACGATCTGAAAAGCCAATCCAATCGCCTCTCCATATTCTTTTAAGTTTTCTAAAAGATCGGAGGAAATAAACTTCGGTTGACCACTCATCGCTCCCATCAAAACAGAGGTTTTTAAGAGTGCGCCTGTTTTCATAGCATGCATTTTTTGAAGTTCTTCGTATGAAACGGATTGTCCCACTACAGACAGATCGATTGCCTGCCCACCACACATTCCTGTTGTTGAAGAAGCTTCCGCCAATAAGCGGACAAGCTCCATGCACTGCTCAGCTGGTAATCCGGATCTAAGCAATAAAAGAACTGCCTCAGGCTGTAAAGCGTCACCTGCGAGCATAGCGGTAGCTTCGCCAAATTTAATATGTGTCGTTGGCTTACCATGACGCAACGTGTCATTATCCATACAGGGAAGATCATCATGAATGAGTGAATACGAATGCACACACTCAACGGCAAGAGCCGTGAAGTCAACTACGTCTTCACATCCGTCTGTGATTTCAGAAGCCGCGTAAACCAATAAAGGACGAACCCTCTTTCCCCCTCCAATAACGGCATATCGCATCGCTTGATGTAACGCAATTGGAACAAGATTTTCGCTCGGTAAGAGTCTTTCTGCTACAGATTGAACTCTTGCCTGATGTACTTTCATCCACTCTTTAAAATCTAACATCATTACTATCTGACTTAAGATTATTCTCTGTAAGATCTGAGAGTTCACCATCCAGTTGTTGAATTTTTCGTTGTGCCGTATCTAATAATTTTCGGCAATGTCGACTTAATTCAACACCCCTAGCATAGGCTTCAACCGAGTCGTTCAAAGATAAACCACCTTGGCCCATGCGAGAAGAAAGTTCTTCTAATTCAGCCAAAGCTTCTTCAAATGTCATATTTTGAATCGATTTTGTACCCATCTACCAACTCACAAAAAAACACTAATGTTGAACTTTACCCGATTCGATTAATATTGACCACACCCTCTGAGTCATTTCCAGCAATAAAACAACTTTTTCTTCTTTTCGCTGTTGTCTTAAGATTCTAATCAGAAATTTAGCCTTTAACACCACTAAAAAAGCAAAACAAACAGCTTCATATCGACGATATCGATCTTTGCATTGTAGTCGTAGTCTTTGATGCGATAACTGATAAAATTTCATCATTAGTTATGGAGAGGCACTATGATTTACACAACTTTGATCTCACCGTCAGAACTACACACTTTAATTCTTAATCACAAGGCCAGCCAGGAAGACAATTTACTCATTATTGATTGTCAGTGTAACCTTACTGATCGAACGGTTGGAAAACGTAACTATGATAGTGCCCATATTCCAGAATCCTTTTTCATAGACTTTGACGAAGTAGTTTCCGGAAAAGCATCGTTAGGAACCGGACGTCACCCCCTTCCTGATCGTCAAGCTTTTGTAGATGAAATGCAAAAACTAGGTGTTGGAAATAACCGACAGGTTATTGTGTACGACCAAGGTGGTCTTGGATTTGCTCCTCGTCTATGGTGGCAGTTACGATGGGCTGGCTATGAAAAAGTAGCCGTTTTGGACGGTGGTTTTAAAGCATGGAACAACGGCTGGCGTCCTACTTCAACAGAAATTCCTTCTGCTAAGACCAAAGGCAATTGGGATTCTTCTGTTTTCTTGGAAACTCCCGTTGAGATGCTCTCGCTTCAAAGAAATTTAACCGAGAAAAATTATCTTGTTATTGACGCTCGCCCCACAGCTCGATTCCATGGAGAAAACGAAACTTTAGATCACAAAGCAGGACATATTCCTGGCTCTTTAACAAGAAGTGCCTCTCTTAATCTGGATGAAACAGGTAAATTTAAGCCCGCTCCTACATTGAGAAAAGAATGGCTTGATTTAATTGGCTCTTGGCAGGTTGATCAAGTTGTGAACTCTTGTGGTTCCGGTGTTAATGCCTGCGCAAATCTTTTAGCAATGGCTTACTGTGGACTTCACGGCGCAAAACTTTATCCAGGTTCCTGGAGTCAATGGATCGATGATCCATCGAACCCCATTGAAGTACCTTAAAGTTTAGTGTGAGTGACCAACACAAAATCCTCCGGTTGCGATGACGGCTAGTGCCACACCAACTAAAATAAAGAGGAATTGGGAGCCAAATCTTTTTTGACTTTTGCGGTTGATCTCGGGGATCAAATCAGAAAGTGCAATGTAAATGAAACTCGACGCGGCGACCGCAAAAGCATACGGCATCAAAAATTCAACTCGGTCCAAAATAAAATAACCTGCAATTCCCCCTATAATCGATGTCATACCCGAAATTAGGTTATAGACCATCGCACGAATCTTACTGTAACCACAGTGTAAAAGAATAAAAAAGTCGCTGACTTCTTGGGGAATTTCATGGGTCATGATAGCTAGTGCTGTTACCCATCCTAAATTACTATCCACCATGAAAGAACTAGCAATTAAAAGACCATCAGTAAAATTATGGAAAGCATCGCCGATCAAAATAGCTTGACCACCTCTACCCATCCAGCCTTTCGCTTCGCCTCCTTTGTGAGCTAGTTGTTCTATAGTAAAAACAGCTAGAACCGTAATCAACATAGTCCAACCGATTGGCGATAAATTCCCGTGTATTTCAAAGGCTTCTGGGATTAAGTGAGTAAATGCAACCGTTAAAAGCAGTCCTGCAGATACACAGATCATACTTGCAAAATGGCGATCTACAAGTCTAAAACTGACTAATCCAGCAATAAGTATGGACAGTACTGTAAGAAACAGCGTTGCCAGTATGATTTCAAATAAAACAGTCATGTCTTTTTTTTCACATTTTAAGGAACGACTTATGAATTGCCACCGAGCACCTTACGTTTTCCCCAGGCACGTCTAAAGCACTCTTCAATTGGAACAGGAGGAGTCCAATTGAGTTCCATTTTTTCTTTTTGCGTGTCAACCACCATACTGCCAAAAAAGAAATCTTCCCAAGCTTGTCGTCCAATGTAGCTATTAAAGAGCTTAAGGAGCGTAATAGGGAATCCCCAAAGACAACATGGTCGAGAGCCAGTCCGAGCAAAAAGTTTAAAGATTTCTAAAGTCGACAAATCCTTTCCGTCACTGACGAAGAAAAGTTGATTAGCAGCCTTTGGGCTCTTAATACACAGACCTAAAAAATCCGTAAGATTATCAATTGCAACAAGACTTCTTTGATTTTTACTAGCCCAACGCAGTGGCAGTGGTAAACAATAACGAACCATGGTTCGAATTACCCCAACAAGTCCTTTACACTCCGGGCCGTAGACCGTTGGGATACGAACAATGACAACCTCCATTCCTGTTTCTTTTGCAATCTTCTTTAGCTCTTTTTCTGCATCTAGCATTGAAATTCCAAAAGCTAATTTAGGACGAGGTAAAGAGTTTGGAAAAAACTTTTTATAGGGAGGAGTTGTCTCCCCGTTAGCCTGAGTAGAGCTTAAGAAAATAAAACGTTTGACTCCAGCCAGATGAGCCTGACGAGCCATATAAGCAGTTCCAATGACATTAACTCTTCGGTAAGCAGATTGATCGATCCAGCCTTGATTTCTACGAGGTGAAACCATCGCTGCGCAGTCCACAACCGTATCACAGCCTTCAAACGCTTTACTGTAATCTGGGTTATCTTCTAAATTCCCAACCTTAAATACTTCAAGCTCTTTGGATTTAAGTACACTGCCTCTACGAGCAGAAGCACGGACAATAAATTCAGACTTCTTTTCTAATAAAGATAAAATCAGAGCATTTCCAACGTAACCGTTAGCCCCGGTAACTAAAACTCGGTTTTTCAATTTCACTCCAAGCCTAAATCTTCATCACTTCCTGACGATAGAACTTCAGTTCTTCAATCGAGTCGTAAATATCTGATAAAGCTTCATGCCGACTACTCTTTTGATAACGCTTAAGAGTACAAGGAGACCAACGACGAACAAGTTCTTTGATAGATGAAACATCGATATTTCGATAATGGAAATAGGTTTCTAACTCTGGCATCCAGCGAGCCATAAATCTTCTGTCTTGACCGATAGAGTTACCACACAAAGGACTCTTACCGGCTGGAACATATTGCTCAAAAAAACGAAGCAATTGTTCTGTTGCTCCTTTTTCATCTATCTCACTTTTTTCTACTCGAGAAACCAAACCGGAACGGGTATGAGTTGTTGTGTTCCACGCATCCATTTTAGCTAGAGTCGCTTTAGTTTGATGAACGGCAATTACAGGACCTTCAGCAATAACGTTCAGTTCTGAATCAGTGATGACCGCAGCGATTTCAATGACTCTATCTACTTCAGGCTGAAGACCTGTCATTTCAAGATCCATCCAAATTAAATTGTTTTCATTATATTTTTCACTTCTTTCGGTACTCATACTTATCTGACTCCGTCACCTGAACCTTTTTAAACTGAGAATAATCAAAAGAAAAATAAATCAAATTATTTAATATGAAAAGACTCAGATTAAATTTTTTAGCTTGAGTTAAAATTCTCCAAAATTTTAAAGCACTATTATGTTTACGACATTTGGATTTACTTTTCTTTTTTTTATAGCACTTAATTTTTCTATCAAATTTTGGTTGGATCACCGACAGATTCGTTCCGTACAATCTCATAGAGATTGTGTTCCTCAAGCATTTACTTCCAAAATTTCATTATCTTCACACCAGAAGGCTGCGGACTACACCGTAACTTCCATTCGTTTCGGACAAAAAGAACGCTTGGCATCGCTGGTTTTCTTAATGATTGCAACCTTCGGAGGCCTTATTAACTGGTTATCTCAGACTTGTGAAAATTTAGTCGGTCCAGGAATTGTCTCTCAACTTCTGATTATCATTGGTTTCTCGATTATTAATACCTTATGTTTTCTTCCCTTTTCCTGGTACAGTCAATTTAGTATTGAAGAACGCTTCGGTTTTAATACTCAGACTAAGACCCGTTTTTTCAAAGATCTCGGACTCAATGTCGTTCTATTCGCAATTATTGGTCTACCATTTTTAGCACTTCTATTTTATCTTTGGGAAGTTGCAGGACCGTCTTGGTGGATCTGGGCCTGGCTCTTTTATGTCGTATTTAACCTTGCGTTACTTTGGATCTATCCTACCTTTATTGCCCCTATTTTCAATAAATTTACACCACTTCCTGATGGGGAATTAAAAAAACGAGTAGATAGCCTTTTAGATCGTATTGGATTTGAAAATAATGGCCTTTTTGTAATGGACGCCTCGAAGCGCAGTGCTAAAGGTAACGCCTATATGACCGGATTTGGTCGCAATAAAAGAATCGTCTTTTTCGATACATTGCTCTCTAAATTAGAGCCCGCAGAAGTCGAAGCGGTTCTCGCTCATGAACTAGGACACTACAAATTAAAACATATCCAAAAAAACATGCTCGTATCCTTTACGGTTAGTTTTGTATTCTTTGCCCTATTAGCCTACCTGGCACAGTGTGCATGGTTTTATGAAGGTTTAGGAATCAACTATCAGCCTCAGAATTTCCAGGCAAGCGCATTATTGTTATTTTTCTTTGTTCTTCCCGTTTTCCTATTTCCTTTAACTCCTCTTACTAATAAACTATCTCGTAAACATGAATTTGAGGCCGATCATTTTGCTGTTTGTAATAGCAATGGTGATTCCCTTATTAGTGCACTGGTAAAGCTGTTTAATGACAATGCTTCGACTCTAACTCCGGATTCACTCTATTCGTTGTTTTATTCATCTCATCCAGATGCATCAACCCGTATTGAAGCAATTCGCAGAAACGAAACACGAAATACTCATGTCTCAAAATAAAACATTTCAAGCAAGAGTGATCGCTACTCACGGTCACCATAACCTGATTCAACTTGATGATGCTTCAACTATGGAAGCACGTAGACGAGGAAAGAAAAAAGATTTGGTTGTTGGTGATCGAGTTACATGTCAATTGAGTTCGGATCATCAAGCCGTTGTAGAATCCATCCTACCTCGTGAATCACTCCTTTTCCGAAGTGATGAAATACGTACCAAACCACTCGCCTCTAATATTGACCAAGTAGCGGTTGTCTTTGCGACTCGTCCAACCTATAACCCTGTTTTTATTTGGAAGGCGATTCTTGCTTCAGAAACAGCCAATATTCCCATTATCATTATTCGAAACAAGTGTGATTTCATAGAGGATGAGCCCGAAGTTCGCCCCTTTATTCAGCATTTACAAAATTTAGGTATTGAAGTCATTGAAGTTTCTGCGGTCAATAATCCGCAAGAAACAGAAGAAATTCTCCAACCTATTTTTGAACATAAAGTAACGCTTCTAATTGGACAATCTGGAATGGGGAAATCAACCATCCTTAATTTATTAATCAAAGAAGCTAAACAAAGAACTCAAGAATATTCTGTTGCGTTAAATTTAGGTAAGCAAACGACTACTTCGACTCATTGGTTCGATTACTTACAGGATGGCGCAATCGTAGATTCTCCAGGATTTCAGGAATTTGGTCTTGCTCATTTGACGATTAATGACGTCATGCGAGGTATGCCTGAAATTTATCAACGGATTGGGGAGTGTCGATTTAACAATTGTCGACATCTAGAGGAACCGGGTTGTAGCATCAAAGAAGCAGTTGAGGACGGTGAAATCGATCAGAGACGCTATATGTTTTACCGTGAATTAGTAGAAAAAATCTAAAAATAGACGACAAAAAACGCAGAAGTTCCAAAAGAATTTCTGCGTTTTTTTGATTGAATACCAGAATTGGTATTCAATCCGGCTGAAACATTGATCGTATTAAGCCTTACGAACCAACTTTTCTTTAATACGAGCGGCCTTACCAGAACGGCTACGTAAGTAGTAGAGCTTGGCACGACGAACATCACCATGACGCTTAACTTCGATGCTAGCGATCAATGGAGAGTAAAGTTGGAAAGTACGTTCAACGCCTTCACCGCTAGAGATCTTACGAACAGTGAAAGCAGAGTTCAAACCACGGTTACGAAGAGCGATAACAACACCTTCGTAAGCCTGAACACGTTTACGGTTACCTTCAACAACGTTTACATTAACAACAACGGTGTCACCAGGATTAATACGAGGGAAAGCCTTACCTTCGGAAAGGCGAGCGATTTCTTCTTTTTCAAGTGTTTCAATAATATTCATTTTTAACTCCAAATGACCATCATCATGTAGTTCTGTTTTTCTTAATCTACAGAGAGGATGGATTTTAAAAACCGAACCTTATAGTTCGGCCAACTGATTAATCGTTCGAAGATACTGCTCATCTTTTTCAGAAAGCAAATTCTTCGAGCGCGCTATTGTAATCAAATCTGGACGTTTTGTGTAAGTAATTTTTAGAGCTTTTTCACGCGTCCAACTTTGGATCTTTTGATGATGCCCACTTAAAAGGACTTCTGGTACCGATTTTCCACGCCATACTTCTGGTCTTGTATAGTGTGGAGCATCTAATAGTCCCGTAGCAAACGACTCATCTAAGGTTGACATATCTTTTAAAGCCCCTGGAAGCTGACGAACTACAGAGTCAATTAAGACCATCGCAGCGAGCTCCCCACCCGATAAAACAAAGTCACCGATAGAGATCTGTTCATCGACATAGCTTTCCAAGAAACGTTCATCAATCCCTTCGTAGCGACCGCAAATGAGGATTAAGTCTTCATTTTTGGCTACCGTTTGGCGAACCCATTCGTCATCAAGTTTTCTACCATTTGGTGCAAAACTAATGACCTTACCCCGATTTCCCGAATTTCGAATCGCTTCAACGGAACAAGCGAGTGGCTCGGCCATCATAACCATACCCGGTCCACCCCCAAAGGGACGATCATCAATCGTTCTATGTACGTCAGAGACAAAATCACGTGGATTCCAAATTTTTAGATCCCAAAGTCCTCTTTTACGAGCTCGAGAGGTAATTCCTTCCTCAGACACCGCAGAGAACATGGATCCAAAAAGACTAACGACATCAAAACGCATGATCTACTTCCAGTCAAGTTCCCAATCTACCCTAATCATCTTTTCTGTCACATCGACAGAAAGAACGTAGTGGTCAATAAAAGGAATTAAGAAACGAGATTCTGAACTACGCACATCAAGAATATCTTGTACACCGTTCGAATCTAATGCCTCAACTTTTCCTAGAACTTGATCTTTAGTATTGATAACTTGGCAACCGATTAAATCAACCCAGTAGAATTCGCCTTCAGCAGGTGCTGGAAAGTCAGCTCGCATCAAACCAACGGCACCTTTAAGCATTGAAGCCTCTTCAGGTGTTTCAATACCGGCAAACTTAGCAACAATGCCACTACCGTGTGGTTTTACCTGCTGGACAGCTAATTCCTTAAAGGTTCCATCACGGAACATATGCAACCATTTCTTGGATGCAAGCAATGCTTCACCATCTTGAAATGGATCGATACGCACCCAACCTTTTAATCCGTACGCACCACGTAAAGCGCCGAGCGCAATCGGCTCGGCGTTTTGTTCAAAATTGTTTTTCACAAGAAAATATCAATTAAGCAACAGGAGCAGAAGTCTTCTTGAATTCTTTGTAAAGACGAGCAACTGTATCGCTCATCTTAGCACCCTTGGCAATCCAAGCATTCAAGCTGGCTTCGTTCATGAATAAACGAGTTGCAGCGCCGGAAGCCATTGGGTTGTAGTAACCGATACGTTCATTGAAACGACCGCCAAGTGGATTGCGGGAATCTGTCGCTACGATATTGTAGAAAGGACGCTTCTTAGAGCCACCACGAGACAGACGAATAACTACCATTTTTTAACCTCTACTTATTATGTATTCAAATAATCTTTTACGTTTGACGTAAATCACGTCACAGAAGGCGTGCATTTTATATTAAATCTTCAATAAAAACAATCTCAAACACACCATTTATAAAAAATATTTTTTTGTCAAGTGTTTTTTGAATTTTTATTGATCTCGCCTCAAGATATGAAACGCCCCGTCAATAATTCAATTGAACTACTAGACGGGGCATTCCTTTAAATCAAACTTACTATTAGAGCTTTGATTTCAATTCTCTAATCGTTGTCATAGCATCGGCAACGAGACCATAATCGGCCACTTCGAAAATTGGAGCTTCAGGATCTTTATTAACCGCCACGATAACCTTGGCATCTTTGATACCGGCAACGTGCTGAATAGCACCGGAAATGCCAAAACCGATATATAAATCAGGAGCGATAATTTTACCCGTCTGACCAATTTGCCAGTCATTAGGTGTGATACCAGCGTCAACCACGGCACGAGTTGCACCGACCGCGGCGCCCAACTGGTCTGCCAGAGCTTCCATTTCTACAAATTCAGCTTCGTTAGCCAAACCATGACCACCAGCGAGAACACGCTTAGCAATCTGCAAATCAGGTCGATCTGAATGAACGGTTTCGTGAGAAACGAAAACAACTCGTTCATCTTTTTTAACCGCTTCGATTACCTCAACGGTTGCAACAGTATTGTCTAATGCGACAGGTTCGAATGCTGTTGGACGAACGGTCATGACTTTCTTAGCATCGCTAGAACGCACAGTTGCAATAATCGATCCTGCATACAACGGACGCTTGAAGGTATCACCATCAATAACCGCGATGACTTCAGAAATTTGAGCCACGTCGAGCTTAGCTGCGACTCGTGGCGCTGCGCTCTTACCGCCCGGATTAGCCAAAAAGAGAATATGACTATACTGATCAGCAAGTGTAAGCGTTTGAGCGGACAGATTTTCAGGAAGCCCTTTTGCTAAAAATTCTGCTTGAGCCAACAGTACTTTACGGACACCGTGCAACTTAGTGGCATCATCAGCAACTTTCTGACATTCGTGTCCAGTGACAAGAAAGTCAACTTCTGAAGAAATTTCCAAAGCACAGGCGACTACGGAACGCATAGCCGGGTTTAATTCTAATGTGTTATGGTCAGCAACAACTAATACAGACATTTCTTAAACTTCCCCTAATTAAAGTACTTTGGCTTCATTCTTTAATTTTTCTAAAAGCTCATCGACACTTTTCACGATGACACCTGTCTTGCGAGATGGAGGCATTTCAACTGCAACACATTCGATACGAGACTTAAGTTCTACACCTAAATCAGTCGCTTTCTTAGTTTGTGTTGGTTTCTTCTTTGCTTTCATCATCATCGGCAAAGTGACATAACGAGGTGCGTTCAATCGCAAATCAGTAGTAACTACAGCAGGTAAAATCACTTCAACTGTTTCTAAACCACCGTCAATTTCACGAGTAACACGTGCCTTGTTGCCTTCTAGTACAAGGTTGGAAGCATGGGTTGCTTGAGGCATATCGCACAGGGCAGCAAGCATCTGACCGACCTGGTTACAATCATCATCAATAGCTTGTTTACCCGTTAAGATTAAATCTGGCTTTTCTTCGTCTACCACTTTTTGCAACAATTTAGCGACTAAAAGCGGTTCGACCTGAGTTTCTGTTTCAACAAAAACTGCACGATCAGCACCCATTGCCAAAGCAACTCGAAGTACATCAGAAGCTTTCCCTGCTCCTACCGTAACTACGACGACTTCTTTTGCAAGTCCCTTTTCCTTCAGTTTTACGGCTTCTTCGGTTGCAATTTCGTCAAATGGGTTCATTGACTTTTTCAATGCACTAACATCCAACTTACCTTCAGGAGTTAGCTTAACTTTAATGTTGGCATCGACAACATTTTTTACAGCGACTAATACTTTCATCGACAAATTATCCTCAAAATCCTGTTTCGGAATTATAGGGAATGCAGTTGAAAAAAACTGACCCTTTTTTGGCTATTTACAGAAATATTGTCTTGATATGTGTCTTAATTGAAAAATATTCCATAACCGTAGGCAAGAATAACGTAACGAGCTAATTTACCGATCGCAATCAAAGTAATCGAAAGCATGCAAGAAATTCTTAACCAACCCGCAGCGAGGCAAAACCCATCACCGACTAAAGGAACCCAGGAAAACAATAAACTCCAAATACCCCAACGTTTAAAAAATTCAATCGTTTTCGACTGAACCCGATTCGGAATCCACCGACCAATACCATAAGTTACAACCGCTCCGACAGTGTTACCAATAGTTGCAACAATAATGATTAGCCATAAGGACTCTGGGTATTCATGAACGCCCCACAGCAGTAAAACTTCACTACCTCCTGGCAACAAGGTTGATGAAACAAAGGAACTGGTTAATAAACTTAACAAATACGCTTCAAAACTCATCTTATCTTGAATATTTTTAAATTTCTTTAAATTTTATGATTTTGTTTACCGTCATAATCGATGTAAGCTTCAAAAATACCGTATGATTAAGACCTCTTGGAAACGTCTAAACGGAGATTCTTTCTTGAAACATAAAACCGAATTTTCACAAGAAGAACTCAATGAAATGACCTCTGTTATCAATCAGGTCTTTCAACATTACTACAAAATGGTAAACCACTCATTACTGAAGGCGAGTGACTTTCATGTTCCCTGGTTTATTAAACGCAAAGAGCGATTAAGCGAATTTGAAGACCAGTACGCCCCTCTTAGCGTTGCCATGCTCGTAGAGGCAATCCGTAGTGCAACGACCAAACAGTTTGGTATCCCAGAAGAGATGCTCATGGAGCGGATGCAAAAAAAATTGCTTTCAGCTGATCGACAAAAAACTTTCGATAGCTATTGGCGTTTGATTCAAGAAGAAACTGCCAAGCAAAACGATACCATTCGTCCCTTAGTAAGTGGATTGTCAACTTTATTTATGTACAAGTTGTTTGGTCCTGATGCAACGGATCCCAATCCTGCGGTTTTGAACAGCACTCGTCATCAAGTTGCTGTCGATTTTCAAATTGGTCGCTATTTATTTTCTTTGATCCAAGGCGTAGAAAAAGGATTAGATCACCTTCAAAAGCAAAATAAAATCAAAAAGAAAAAGGGATCAAACGTCAAAGACACTACTGTTGTGTCTAAAAAGAATTAAGGAAGCCGAGCGTCAAGCTCGGTTTTCTGTTTAAGGATTTATTTTGAATATTCAACAAGGAGTTAACATGCTAACGGATATTGAGATTGCTCAACAAGCCAAATTAATCCCAATTAATCAGCTCGCAGAATCTATTGGTTTGAAAGAAGAAGAATATATTCCTTATGGCCGAGATAAGGCAAAAGTTGATCTTTCCAAAGACCGTAAGGCAAACGGAAAATTGATTCTTGTTACAGCAACTTCTGGTATGCCAGCCGGTTCTGGAAAAACCACTACCTCGATTGCTCTTGCACAGGGTTTAAAGAAACTTGGTAATTCTGCTTGTCTTGCTCTTCGTGAACCTTCTTTAGGACCCTCCTTCGGTATGAAGGGCGGTGCTGCTGGCGGTGGCTACTCTCAAGTAGTTCCAATGGAATCAATCAACCTACACTTCACGGGTGACTTCCATGCGATCACTGCAGCGAACAATCTGTTAGCCGCTCTGATCGACAATGCCCGTCACCAAGGTCAAGTTTGTCTTAAAGAGGTCACCTGGCGCCGTGTTTTAGACGTTAACGATCGCATGTTACGTAACATCGTTGATGGTTTGGGTGGTTCTGCCAATGGCATTCCAACAGAAACAGGATTCGATATCACCGCAGCTAGTGAACTGATGGCCGTATTGTGCCTTGCCAACGATTTAGATGACTTACGAGTTCGTCTTGATCGCTTAGTCGTTGGTATCAAAACTGATGGATCCGCATTTACTTGCAAAGAATTAGGTGCAACTGGTGCTTTGATGGCACTTCTTAAAGACGCAATGCTTCCTAATTTAGTTCAAACCTTAGAAGGCGTTCCTGCTTTTGTTCATGGTGGTCCTTTCGCCAATATTGCTCATGGATGTAACTCTGTTGTGGCGACCCGAGCCGCAATGACCGTTGCGGACTGGGCAATTACAGAAGCCGGCTTCGGTAGCGACTTAGGTGCTGAAAAATTCTATGACATCAAGTGCCGTATGGCAGGACTTCAACCAGATGCAACCGTACTGGTTACAAGCTTAAAAGCTCTGAAATGGCACGGTGGTGTTGCTCTTCCTGAAATTGGTAAACCAAACAAAGAAGCTCTTATCAAGGGTCTTCCTAACTTGCATGCTCATATTGAAAATCTGAAACGTTTTGGCCAAAAAGTCGTAGTTTCTCTAAATCACTTCTACAACGATCCAGAAGAAGAAATTCAGATTGTTCGAGATGAGTGTCTCGCTTTGGGTGTTCGCTTTGCAGTTTCCGATGGTTTTGCTAAGGGAGGTGACGGTGCTTTAGAGGTAGCCCGTGCTGTTATCGAAGCCACGAACGAAAGCTCTGAACCACTCGATTACGCTTATCAACTCGAAGATGAATTAACCGACAAAATTCAAAGCATTAATACGAGAATCTATGGTGGAAAGGATATTGATTTGTCCCCTGCCGCTCTCAAAGACTTGGCTCGTCTAAAAGAACTCGGCTTTGACAAATTACCAATCTGTATTGCAAAAACACCATTCTCCATGTCACACGAACCTGCACTAAAGGGAGCTCCTAAAGACTTTACTCTTCCTGTGCAAAGATTGATCTTAAATGCTGGTGCTGGGTTCATTGTGGTCACAACCGGTGCCATTATGCGTATGCCGGGTCTTCCTAAGAAACCCGCCGCGTACACAATCGATGTCGTTGACGGAAAAATCACTGGATTAAGCTAATCAATATTAGTTAATCGTAAGCGACGATAGATCCCATCTCTTTTAATGTGATGGGATCTTTTTTTGTTCTTGAAGTTTAATTGGCCACAAAGCCAACAATCCCATTACGAAAAAAAGTCCCGTTACCAAAATCGCCATTCGGTGATTTCCGCCAGTCATCCAGGTAATCACTCCATAAGTAATTGGCCCAAGAACATTAGCAACCCATACAGCAACGTTCCATAAAGAGTAAAACTGAGCCAGTTTATTTTTAGATACAAGGGATGCTACCATCGCCCGGCCTGAAGATTGCGACGACCCCATTGCAATACCGGCAAAATTAGCCGAGACCCAAAACATTGTTTTAGATTCAGAAAAACCAGCTAGTACCACTGTAAGGATCCAAATTAATATCGTTAGGATCAAGTTTTTCTTGTGGCCAATAATATCGTGGAGAAAACCTAAGGCGAAAGCGCCGAAAGCCGCGGTGAAGTTAACAATCAAGATTAATAAAATCGTCTCTGCGGTGCTGAACTTCATAACAATCTGAGCATAAACAGCCGACAGAGTCACCACAACTGCAATTCCAGCTTGATAAAAAACACCCGATAAACAAAGCCAGGCAAAATTTTTATTTTCTTTAATCACTTCCCTGACCGTATCTTTCAGCTCTTCAAATGGATGTTTCTCTTGTACGACCAAAGGTTTGGACCGCTCTCTAACACAAAAAAACATGGGAAGAGAACCCAACAAAAAGATAAGGGCTGTGATTAGCATACAGCTACCGACATAAACTTCTGCTCCCTCATGTTTTTGGGCTTCAACCATCATTAAACACAAACCTAAACAGACAATACCGCCTAAATATCCAAAAGACCAACCCCATCCCGATATTCGTCCGAAACTTTTCGGTAAGGCTAGTTCTGATAAAAAAGCAGAATTCAGAACCACACCCGCATTAAAAGCAATGTTAGATAAAATGACAAAAATCGAAGCCCATAAAAAATCACCTGATTGACTCCAACCCAGGGCTCCCGTCGATGTAACACAAATTAAAGTGACTAAACATAGCCACTGCTTTTTATTGGCATTTTTATCGGCTCTAGCACTAATAAGTGGAATAACACCAATCGAAATCAAATTCGAAAGTGTTATCACAAGAGTCCAGGCCAATGTAGACCAACTCTCATTGTTTGTAACAACACCAACAAAATACGCATTAAAAATAGCAGTTAGAACTACCGTTGAATATCCGGAATTAGCAAAATCATAACTAGCCCAAGAGAAAACCTCGGAAGGTTTTACTCCTGGTTTTAATTGATTTTGAAAAAATGAAAGTTTCACAATTTTTGATTTATTGAATTACGAGCAAACTAATTGCCCAATAAAGGAAGCACAGCTTCTTGCCAAACTAGAAGTTCGATAACCACCCTCTAGTGCACCAATAACACCTCGACATATCGGTATGGACTGAGCGACCGCATTAAGACGTCGACAAATAAAAGCATAGTTAGATTCAACCATTAAAAGTTGTGCTTGATCTTCTTCTCGATGGGCATCAAAGCCAGCTGATACCAAAATTAATTCAGGTTGATACTCCAGCAAGCGAGGAATCCAAATGGTATCAACCACTTTCATAAATTCTTCTCCGCCCATACCTTCATCAAAAGGTGTGTAAACCGCATTACTTGGACTTTCATGCAAGTGTGCATACGGGAATAATGCATTTTGAAATCCATCGATAATCAAAACGTCTTCCCTGCCACCCAAAATATTAGTCGTACCATCTCCGTGATGAACATCAAAATCCACCACAGCTACCCTTTTTAGACCACAAACTTTTAAAGCATGAAGAGCTCCAACCGCAACATTATTAATTAAACAAAAACCTCCGAAATGATCTCGATGAGCATGATGCCCTGGAGGTCTCACGGCACAGAAAGCTCGATCAAATTCACCAGAAACGACCCGATCCACGGCATCGGTTAGAGCTCCTGCTGCGTGTTGCGCTGCGTCCCAACTATATGGATTCATCGACGTATCCATGTTCAGACGAACCGATCCTTCTTTGGGTGCTGAGCGAGATAAAAAAGATAGATAATCGGCATCATGAGCCGCTAACAGATCCGAATACGCCACCACAGGTGCTGTAACAGGAACCACCATACGATCGATTCCTGTAGCTAGCATAATTTCATTAATCTTTTCTAATCGTAGCGGACATTCAGGATTATCTTCACTCATCACATGCTTTTGAAATATTGGATGTGTGTAAAACGCTACCTTTGCAATTTTTTTCATAAAGTATTGAATCACCTATTCCAAGGTATCTTTTCGGATTTTATCAATAGATTGAATGAATTCCATTTATTTCCGTCTTTTATCCCGTTGAGATACATAACAGATATTTTTCTGTATATAAAAGTGAGTATTTTCTGCCACAGTAGGCGATTTATTTATTTTTTTTAGCCCTATCAACATAAAACTGACTTACAATTTCAACGACAAGTAACTCAACTTGTTTCTTAGGGAGATATGCGCAACATGAATAAACAAGAATTAGTCTCTGCCATTGCCGCTGACACTGAACTTCCAAAAGTTGAAGTTGAAAAAGTGGTTAATGCTCTTACGGCCAACGTAATCAAAAGCATTGTCGCTGGTGATTCTGTCCAATTGATCGGCTTTGGTTCCTTTAGTGTACTAGAGCGTGCCGCTCGTGAAGGTCGTAACCCTGCAACGGGTCAGACTATTAAGATCCCGGCTAAAAAGGTACCTCGTTTTGTTCCAGGTAAAGCCTTCAAAGAAGCTGTTAATGCACCTAAGTGCAAAAAATGTTGCAAAAAATCAAAAAAATAAATTTGATCAGTCTTCAAGAAATTATTTTTGATTCAAAAGGTCAGTATTCGCTGGCCTTTTGTTTTTTTACGAACCAATTAATACTGTTGTTCTTTCTTTTTTTTCTATATCTTAACTTTTCAAACCTATCAATATTGCTTTAATTGCACTCTATTTCTTCTTCTCTAAAGTTTTTTCAGGTACTCTTATGAAGCTGTACTTGGAGATTGTTTATGCATAGACGTATTTTTTCTATTAGTGCATTAAGTGCACTTGCTTTAACCGGATTAAATTTTCCGGTCTTAGCTTTTGGAAGAAATACCCCTTATAGTCAACGAGAAGAAGTACAGAAATTCATAGAAATGGTTTCAACTCGTCATGGTATCGATGCTCAGTGGATCGCAAATGTTATCGATCAAGCCACTTATCAGTCAAGAATTGAACGATTAATGACTCCACCCAAAGCAGTCCCCGGGAAAAAAACATCAGTTCGAGACTGGAATCGTTATCGTTCTAATTTTCTAGGTCCTTATCGTATCAGTCTTGGTATTAATTTCTGGAAACTACACCGTGATCTTTTAGATCGAGCCGAACACGAATATGGTGTTGATCCAGCTGTCATTGTCGGAATTTTAGGAGTTGAAACCCGATATGGAGAAAATACGGGATCGTGGAAGGTTCTTGATGCTTTGGTTACTCTAAGTTTTGATTACAAACGACGTGCCGACTTTTTTAGAAAAGAACTGGAAGAATTTCTAGCTATCGTTCATCAAAATAAATTAGATCCGCAAGAGATCTTAGGTTCCTATGCTGGAGCAATCGGATTACCTCAATTTATGCCTAGTTCGATCAATCGATTTGGTGTGGATTTTGATGGAGACGGTCAGATTAACATTCATCGATCATTTGCCGATGCCGTTGGCTCCATTGCAAACTATCTCTTCAAAAATGGATGGCAATCGAACTTACCCATGATTCTTAATGCTGACATTCCTTTGAGAGTCGCTCAAAAATTCGGTGGCGGAAGAAAAGCTCGTTTCACACTCTCTCAGTTACAAGATTCTGGGATTCGACTCCATCCTTCGAATACTAGTCTTTCACCTGAAACACGAGTATTTGTTGCCGACTTCCCTTATTACCCCTCTGGGTCTACGGAAAGTCGTACCCTATATAGACTGGTGACCTCTAATTTTTCGACAGTCCTGCGCTACAACTCATCATATTTTTATGCGAGAGCAGTCGCAGAACTCGGTTCGACGATTGCCAAACGGCTCAATCAAACAGGATTGATTTGTTAAGCGATCATTTTGGCTTTGAATACCCCTACGCCACCAACACCACCTTCAAAAGCTTGTCCTGCTTCAATAGGACCGGTTCCTGCTGGAGTTCCTGTGTAAATCAAGTCGCCAGCACAAAGTTGCCAGGATGTTGAAAGTTCACTGATAATTTCAGCAACGTTCCAAATCATATGATTACACTTACCACGTTGACGCTCTTGATTATCAACATAAAGCCATAAATCCATTTTTTCAGGATCTGGAGCAAATTCTTTTGGACGAATATCGGTAATAAGCACAGATTGATCGAAGCTTTTTGCTTTTTCCCAAGCGAGTCTTTTTTCACGTAAAGTTAAGTGCCAATCACGACGAGTAAATTCAACCCCTGCAGCGTAGCCCCAAACATAATCCATCGCCTCTTCCGGAGTAATAATGCCCTTTTCCGGAGCATTTTTGCCAATCGCAATAACTAGTTCAACTTCCAAGTTTAAGTTATGCGTGTCTCTTGGATACGTCATCTCTACTTCTTTGCCTTCATGAGAAATGACGAGTGCATCCGCAGGCTTACAGAAGAAAAATGGACGTTCACGACCTTCAGCACCCACTTCTTTCACGTGATCTGTGTAATTAGCACCAACGCAATAAACTCGATGTACCGGAAAATATTCATTCTTTCTTTCCCAAACCGGAACAGCCGGAATACAGTACGGCGCAAAAACAAAGGACATAGATATCTCCTTAGACAAAATTAAAAGTGATTCATATTAATCCGAGTAATCTTCCAATCAAATAGACCAACGCGAGTCATCTCTACAGAAAAGCTTTGATTGGGATCCTTTTTGGATAATGCTTTGATTTCAAAATGATTTAAATTATTTAGATAACCTAATGAAAGCGTATATTTCCGATCTTTCTTTTGAGTTTTTTCTTTACTTTGGGTGGATCCCTGCTCCGTAGCAACGGAATCTAAATTTTGTTTTTTTGTATTAGATCGATTCCGATCTAACATCAGTGCATCGGACAATTTCTGTAGTGTATCTTCACCTTCCATCATCTTCTTAATACCGACGGGAGTTACAGCGTCATCAATTAGACGGTTGGAGAGTCCTTGTATCAAAGAAATTCCTAACTTTTTCCACCCCTGTTTATCATCAATTTTGGACAACTTAAGTTCAATAGCCTCAGAGACATCCGCTTTCAAGGACTGTCGTACAGAATTGAAATCAATATATTGAGACAAAACAACATCGTTTTTTGTATAGAACGCTTCTTTTATAGTCTTTACAACGCCGTAAGGAGTCCAATACCAATACGAAAACCCTGCGATAAAAATCAAAACCAATACGATAAAGAAGCGGTACTTTTTTATCATATGCCCCATATACCTCTTTCTTAATTCAAAGTCGTCAAATGCTTACTTAAATAGTATTCATTTGTTATATCCGTACTACTTTGTTTCAACTCTCACAATTACACACAGACGATCTAGTAGTGTTGACAACATAATAAACAAATAAAAAGAAATTTATTTTTATCACAAAAAGGTTTGTGTTCATAGGATTTTGACGATTCGTCTGCCTAGTTGTTAAAGACAAAATAAGTTTTCTTCCTCTGTCTTATTTATCTTTAAACAAGTGGTATAAGGTCCCTCTAGTCTTTACGGCAAGACTAGAGTTCTTTCTATAACTCGGGAGTCACTCATTTATTTTCTTGAAATTCTTCGATCAAAGCTTGATCAATCCAGCTACCACCTAAAGATTGATAAATACGAGCAATTGAGGCTAATAAATTTGCGTTGACCTGAGCTAAATTCAACTCCTGGGGCAAAAGAGATTGTTCCGCCTGTAAAACGGTCACATACCCTGTATAACCACCACTGTACTGTTCATAGGCTAGATGCTTATATGCTTTTAGGCTCTCAACCAATTCGGTTTTATCCTTTATTTCTTGCAATAAATTAGCTCGAGCGCTAAGCGCATTGTCCACATCAGCAAAGGCCTGAGAAACGGCTAATTGATAAGAAGCTAAAAGTGCTTGTTCCTCTGCTTCGGCTGAACGTACTGAAGCTTCTACTGCGCCCCAATGAAAAATAGGTCCTGTAATAGATCCTGAAAAATTCCATAAGTGTGATGGTGACTTGAAAAGACTTCTTAATTCATCACTAGAAAAACCGTATCCGGCTGATAGAGAAATAGAGGGAAAATAAGCAGCTCGGGCCACACCAATATTCGCATTCGCAGCGATCAACTGTTCTTCTGCCACCACAATATTCGGTTGATCCACCAATAGTTGACTTGGAATTCCTCGGGCTACCACGGGAAACTTCAAATGGGACAAAGACTCTCTTTGAGGCATTTGATCTACAGAGATCCCGGTTAGTATCGACAAGGAATTCAAAAGTTCGACTCGATTTTGCTCTAGTGGAGAAACTTGAACTTTTGCACTTTGCCATTGTGATTTAGCCTGCATCACCTCCATTTTCGAGAGATTGCCATACTGAAATCGTTTATTAAAAAGATCATACGTTTTCTTATAGCTTTGAGCCGTTTCTTTAGCAATACGGATTTGTTCATCTACTTGGAGAAGATTCAAATACGTTATAACAGTAGAACCAATCACGGAAGCAATGGCTCCACGATACGACGCTTGAGCGGCTCGAAGTGAGGCTTGGGCAGATTCGGTCTGTCGACGAATTTTGCCCCAAAGATCTAGTTCCCAAGAAGAGGCCCCAAGCATCTCATAGGAAGAATTCGTTTTTCCCTTTAACTCAGCACCTTGTAAGGTATTTTCACTTGCACGACTTTTGGATGCTTCAGTCGAATAGTTCAATTGAGGGAATAAATCCGAACGCGTAACGGTAAGAACGGAAGCCGCCTTTTCAACATTCGCCATAGCCTGTTGAATTGATCGATTATTAGACAAAGCGGACCTAACCAATTGATTCAATGCAGGACTATCATACTGCGTCCACCATCTCGCTTGTAACCATTGCGATGCATCCTGGGTTTGTCCCGAAATTGGACGATACTCTTTAGGGATTTCTAAAGAAGGACGCTGATAATTGGGGCCAACCGTACAAGCAGTCAACAAAGATAAAAACAATACCGACAATGTTAGCGTTTTTTTCATTGACGTTCTCCTAAATTTTTTTCTTGATTCGAGGCCGATGCACTTAAATCAGAATCTTTAGATGGAGAATTGGTGATGGTTATTTGTCCCTCTGTTGTCACTTCAACCTTGGCATTGACGTCGTAGGCTTTACCACTCGAACATAAAATGGCCTTTCTAATTTTCTCGGTCAGAGGAATATTACGTTTGGCAAGCTGAATAGCATTTTGAGCTGCCTTCTTCCCAGCTCGTTTTTCTGCCCAGCGTTCAAACCAGACATAGAAAATAGGAACAAATAACAGTGCCAAGGTAGAAACACCAATCATGCCTCCGACAATTCCGGTACCGAGAGAGTGACGCGACGCTGCTCCCGCTCCGGTAGCAAACATCAATGGTAATGTGCCACCAATGAAGGCTAAAGACGTCATGATGATGGGACGGAATCGGATTTCTCCCGCATTAACCGAAGCGTCCAGAAGCCCCAACCCTTTATTGCGTAATTCAACTGCAAATTCCACTATCAGAATAGCGTTCTTCGCCGCTAACCCAATCATGACCAGCAAACCAATTTGGAAGTAAACATCGTTAATGAGACCTCGAGACCAAGTCGCAATCAGCGCTCCAATCAACCCAAAAGGGACCGCCAGCAAAACAGAACCAGGTAAAGTCCAACTTTCATACTGAGCCGCGAGGACTAAAAACACGAGTAACAATCCGAAGGCAAATGCAACAGCTGATGAAGCACTCGAAGACTGTTGTTCATAGCTGATGCCACTCCATCCATAGCTATAGCCCTTAGGAAGTACTTCAGAAGCTACCTCTTCTAACGCTTTCATTCCATCTCCAGATGAGTATCCAGCAGAAGCATTACCGATAATCTGAGCCGCGGGGAACCCGTTATAGTGAGGTAACTGTGTTGGACCTCTAACATATTCAGCCGTTACTACTGAAGACAAAGGAATCATGTCTCCCGAAGTATTTCGAACATACAGGCGACCAATATCACTTGGTTGAATTCGATATTGAGGATGAGCCTGCATAATGACGTACCAGATATGCGAGAACTGACTAAATTGACTCACAATGGAGGATCCAAACTGAGCCTGTAGGGTTCCAAAAACATCTTTAGACGTCAGACCCAATAATTGGGCTTTATCTCGATCATAATGAATTTTCAGTTGCTGATTATTAGCGTTAAAAGTTGTCGTTAATCCGGTTAATTCGGGACGTTTCTTGGCTTCAGCCATAAATTGATCGACAACTGTTTGTAAGGCTTCGGGATTTGAACCATTGGTATCTTGAAGCCAGAATTCAAAACCGCCTGTTGTGCCTAGACCTGGAATAGCTGGTGGTGTAATCGGAACAAAAATTCCATTTAACTGACGTGTAAAACCAATTCGTCCAATTTCCCCTTTAATCGTGGAAGCACTCAGCAATTGGGATGTTTTTGAATTTTTATAACGTTCATCAAAAGGCGTTAACGTCATAAAGAAGGTTCCACCACTAGACTTGATTCCACCATCTAAAAGTGAGAAACCTGCAATCGAATTAGCTGTCTCGATTCCATCAACCGCTTGTATATTCTTTGCCAGAATATCCATTGTTTCAGAAGTTCTTTCTAAACTAGCACCACTCGGCATGATGAGAGCCGCCATCAAATACCCTTGATCCTCTTCTGGAACAAAACCTGTAGGAGTAATTCGAAAAAGTTGTACGATGACTAATACCATCGCTACTAACGAAACAACCACTAAAAAAGTTCGACGGAAAAGAGTTCGGATCCAATTCGCGTAGTGTTGAGTTAAACGAGTAAACCAATTATTGAACCAATAAAAGAAACCTTTGACTGGTGGTTCTCGGTGTTCTAACCATGTTGCACATAATGCAGGCGTTAAAGTTAGTGCAACAAAACCAGAAATCGTCACTGAGATTGCAATCGTGATTGCAAATTGCTTATACAACATCCCAATGGTTCCAGAGATAAATCCTGCCGGAATAAATACACTACCTAAAACGAGAACGGTTGCAATCACGGGGCCTGTGACTTCACGCATCGCTGAAATCGTTGCATCAACCGAATTCATATTGTGTTCAGCTATATTACGTTCCACATTTTCAACTACCACAATGGCATCATCGACAACTAAACCAATGGCTAACACGAGGCCAAATAAGGTCAATTGGTTAATTGAAAAACCTAGTGTATACATACCAATAAAAGTGCCGGTTAAGGACACGATAATGGCTGAACAGGCAATTGCAGTGGATTTAAAGTTTTGTAGGAATAAGAAAATTACAGCAATGACTAAAAGAGCCGCTTCTAACAGAGTTTTAAGAACCTCTTGAATTGAAATTTTGACGTACGTTGTTGTATCAACCGCAATGCGATAATCCAACCCATCAGGGAAACTCGCCTTTAAAGTATTTAGAGTTTCCTTTACATCGCTAGCGACATCTAATGCATTGGCACCTGCCTGTAAGTACACAGCGATAAACGTGGTGGGACGACCATTCATGTTGGAATTCACATCATAACTTTGGCGTCCCAAAGAAACATCGGCGACATCTTTGACTCGAACAATAGCACTTTCATCTTGTGAGGCTCGCAGGATAATGTTTTCATAACCTTGTGCAGTAACCGCCGGTGAAGGGGTGACAATCGGAAATGTTTGAATTGTGTTGGGAACTGATGGAGAGGCACCTAAATTTCCGGACGCAAAACGCTGATTTTGAACTGACACAGCATTTTGAACGTCACTCGTAGTAATGCCTAAAGAAGCCATTCGATCTGGATTTAACCAAATACGCATCGCTTGGTTTGCTGAACCCATCACAGCGCTTTGACCAGCACCGGGGACTCTTTTAATCGCATCTAAAACGTAAACATTGGCATAGTTACTGATGTACTCGCGAGAATACCGATCGTCAGTACCGTAAATACCAATGAGCATCAAAATAGAAGAAGATCGTTTTTCAACGGTTAACCCATTGGTAATTACTTCTTCAGGAAGCTGTGGTTGCGCTAAGTTGACTCGATTTTGAACTTGAATCTGGGCAATATCAGGATCGGTACCAATACCAAAAAAGACGGTAATCGACATCGTTCCAGACGATGAGCTGGAACTTGTCATGTAGATCATGTTGTCAACACCGTTAATCTGAGTTTCAATCGGTGAAGCCACCGTTTCAGCCACTGTTTGAGCGTCCGCTCCAGGATAAGTTGCAGATACAGTAATCTGCACAGGACTCATATTCGGATATTGTTCAACAGGTAGTTGCAACATAGAAAGCAAACCACCAATCACAATAACCAGTGAGGTAACGATCGCAAAAATCGGTCGCCTAATGAAAAATTCGGAAATCATATAAGACCTCTTATTGCTGATTAACGGAATCTTTGGTCTTTGTTTCTTGATCTTTATTGCTTAGTACCGTAACGGGGACTTCATTACCAAGCATCAACATTCCGGAAGTCACCACTTGATCTCCATCTTTAAGACCTGAAGTAATGACCCAATTACTACCAACCCACTCCCCGACCGATACCGGTCGATATTCAGCGCGCTTGTCTTTATTAATCACCCAAACATAATGACTTTGAGCCCCTTGCTGAACTGCAACTTGAGGAACTGAAATGGCATTACGATAGTACGCACCTTTTAATATCGCTCGTACATACTGCTGTGGTTTTAAGGTTCCTAGAGGATTTTCGATTGAGGAACGTATTTCGAATGTGCCTGTATTCGGGTTGTAATTGGGACTTTGAAAAGTCACTACACCTTCTTGCGGTAAAACTTCACCATTTCCTATTTGAATCTGAGTAGTGAAGCGTAAATCTTGAGGTAAAACCAAGCGCCCCTCTTGGACTTCTTGAGTTAATTTTTGTCTTTCATTTTCTGACATCGAAAATACAATCCACATCGGAGACACGGTGTAAACCGTGGTTAGATGAGAGTTACTCATATTGATATAGGTTCCATCGGTTTGAAGGGCTGAGCCAACGAGTCCTGTAACAGGAGATGTAATCGTGCAATAAGAAAGATTTAATTTGGCGCTTTCAACTTGGGCTTTAGAAATAGAAACTTGAGCTTCTGTCGTATTAAATTGAGCTACTGCGTTATCTAAGTCCGTTTGACTTAAAGCCTTGATCTTAGCTAATGGTCGAATTCGATTTAAGTTTTGTTGCGCTGATAGGTGAGCCGCTCGGCTTGACTCCAACGCCGCTTCTGCCTGCTTTAACTGAACCTCAAACGGTTTCGGATCAATGGTAAAAAGTACGTCTCCAGCCTGAACCATATGTCCTTCCGTATATTGGCGTTTTTCTAAAA
>CAZBHT010000003.1:0-35298 GCA_964491655.1 uncultured Burkholderiaceae bacterium | reverse complement strand
ATTCAGTTTCTTGACGGCTAGACAATTCGATCTTAGCCTTTTCCGCTGCGTCCTTTAAGCGTTGTAAAGCCAAAATATCCTTACTGAGATCTAAGCCTGTGTCCTTCTTGAATTCACCGATAACGAAGTCAACGATTCTCTGGTCAAAGTCTTCACCACCCAAGAAGGTATCACCATTTGTAGAGAGCACTTCAAACTGTTTTTCACCGTCAACATCAGCTAAATCGATAATAGAAATATCGAATGTACCGCCACCGAGGTCATAAACAGCGATCTTACGGTCACCCTTACCACCCTTGTCCATACCGAAGGCTAGAGCTGCGGCGGTTGGTTCATTAATAATACGGCGAACTTCAAGACCGGCGATTTTGCCAGCATCTTTAGTAGCCTGACGCTGACTGTCATTAAAGTAAGCAGGAACAGTAATAACAGCTTCTGTAACCGGTTCGCCCAAGTAGTCTTCTGCAGTTTGCTTCATCTTGCGCAAAATTTCTGCAGAAATCTGCTGTGGAGCTAAATCCTTCTCACCGAGTACCTTAACCCAAGCATCTCCATTACCAGCCTTAACGATCTTATAAGGCATTAAGGAAATGTCCTTTTGAACTTCTTTGTCGTCATAACGGCGACCAATCAAACGCTTAATCGCAAAAAGTGTATTGGCAGGATTTGTTACAGCCTGACGCTTAGCAGGAGCACCAACGAGAATTTCGCTATTTTCCATGTAAGCAACGATGGAAGGAGTAGTGCGAGCACCTTCACTATTTTCAATCACGCGAACCTTGTCGCCTTCCATAACTGCAACTGCAGAGTTTGTTGTACCTAAGTCAATACCGATAATCTTTGACATTTTCCTTTTCCTCTTTAGTCAGACTCAACACGAACCTGACATTGTTTTCTTCATTTTCTTCAATATGGTGACGATTCTGAAAAATCCAAGTGGATTTTTATTGAGCGACGGCAACCATTGCTGGGCGAAGTACGCGATCGGCAATCATCCAACCTTTTTGAAATACTTCAACGACATAGCCTGATTCAACTTTATCGCTAGGTACCGCAGCGATTGCCTGCATTTTGTTTGGATCAAATTTTTCGCCCACTGGATCCTCGCAACGCATACCGTTGCTTTCGAGGGCGGCTAATAACTGACGTTGTGTAACAACTAAACCTTCACGAATCGGACCAGTTTCATTTTGTGTCGCTTCTAAAGCCTTTTCCATGCTATCGACAACAGGCAATAAAGATTCTGCAAATTTTTCAATGCCAAACTTGCGTGCTTTAGCCACATCTTCATAAGCACGACGACGAACGTTGTCTGCTTCAGCAAGCGCGCGAATGTAAAGATCGTAGTTCTCTGTTGCTTTCTCTTGGCTCTTCTTCAGTTCTTCACTGAGATCTTCTCCAGACAACACTTTTTCTGCGGTTTCAGTCTGTTCCTGTTTTTCACAAACTGGCTCTTCAGGTTGAACCTGTTGCTGGTTTTCGTTTTCTTGCATCTAGCACTCCAATTTAGAGAATCAAAAAATCCGCTAACGAGCGGAAGAATCATCTAGGACGTAGATATGGTGGCAACTTACTTTTTTTCAACCTTTAAAACGAAAAATATTCAGCAAAATAAGAGAAATCCCTTAATACGTGAAGTAAACTGATTCATGCAAAAGGGATTTTTAATAGATTTTTAAACCAGCATTTTTAATCAATCCAACCGAATAGATGCGGTGTAAGAATTTCTGATAGTGACTTCACCCAATCCGAATCGTCATTTAAGCACGTAATGTAATTAAACTCTTTACCACCCGCATTCAAAAAGATGTCGCGTACTTCTTGATTGATTTCTTCTAACGTCTCTAAACAATCCGCAGAAAAGCCCGGACAAAGGATATCAACCCGACGGACCCCGTCACAAGCCAATTGCTCTAGCGTCCTATCGGTGTATGGTTTAAGCCATTCTTCCTTACCAAATCGGCTTTGATAAGATAGGACGAGTTTTTCTTGATCGAGTCCTAACTCTTTCCGAATTAATTCAGCAGTTGTTTCGCATTGATTACGATAAGGATCTCCCTTATCGCTATAGGACTGAGGCATTCCGTGGAACGATAGAACAAGGCGAGCATCTCCCGTTAATGTTCCTTTTTCTTTCCACAATTGCTGAATTTTTTTCGTGATAGCCTGAATGTAAGAAGGATGGCGGTGATAGTCTCGAATCAAGCGAATTTCCGGTTGACTTCTCATGGAAGCCAACGTACTTCCAACCACATCCATCACGGTAGCAGTAGTAGTAGCGGAATACTGGGGATAAAGAGGAACTAAAAGAATTTTTTCAACACCCTCTTTTTGATGCAATCTTTTTATAGTCGCATCTATGGATGGGAAACCGTATCGCATAGCCCAATCCACTCGAATTTTTTCTACTTTTGGATCAAGCATTTTTTGTAAAGATTCCGCTAAATGACGCGTATAAACAAGTAAAGGAGCCCCCTCTTCGGTCCATATGGATTGGTACTTTAAAGCCGTTACCGCTGGACGCTTTCTTAGAATAAAAGCGTACAAAATAGGTTTCCAAATCCAGTCTGAAATCTCAATGACTCGTTTATCAGAAAGGAACTCTTTAAGATAAGCGCGTACTTGAGGTACTTCAGGTGCCTCAGGGGAACCTAGATTGATCAGCAATACACTGGTTTTTACAGTACTCATAAGAAATTAACGAATCAAACGCCCCTGTATCGCAACACGACTTAATCGTCTCTGGCGAGTATGCAACCAGCCCACCAAAATCGCCACAATCAAAGACATCCAGAACTTTCCGAGAACCTGACCAAATAAGAATTCAGTATCTCCGAACGCAATGGTTAAAAATATTGCACTATCAACCACTGAACCCACAAGACCACTTGCCAAAATAGCCCATGCTGGCCACTTTTTTCTCAATGGTGTATAGACCAAAAAATCTGCTAATTCAGAAAAGAAGAAAGCTAAGACACAAGCAAAAATTAAGGAAGGGTCCGAGAAAACCGCTGAAAGTAAAGCACCTAGAACAATAGCGTATAAAGACCAACGAACCCCCAACTTAGACTGAACGAGGTCTCGTAAAACCAGAGCAAAGCCAGCCATCAATACACCACTTGGAGCTTGTATGCCAAACCAAACTGGAATTAAACAAGGACCGTTTTCCGTACAGGACAATCCTACGTTCATTACAACCCAATTCATTGCGGGTATGGTTAGGATGAATAAAGCAAAATACAGTAGACCATACGTTCGGTCTTTTGAAAGGTTCATTTGCATACAATCTCCACTACCAGCGACACAAGCCAGCGTTTAAACATTATTCGCCACAAGTAATAAATCTCAGCGTGCGCATGGGAAGATACCCAAGGCTACCAGGAAAACTACCTTGCGGAAATCCACAATGACCACCTTCATTTGGAAATTCCGCTTTAATAAAATCAGATAATTCTTCTGATTTTGGAAAACATTCCGCTTTGAGAAACGGATCATTTCGAGAGTTTAACAACAAGGTTGGAACGCGAATTCCACCCAAATATAACTTACTCGAACAACGAGTTAGATAGTCTAATGCATTACAGAAACCATGCAAAGGCGCTGTAACACAGTTATCAAAATCCCATAATGAACGAATCGAATCTATTTTTTCTTCAGATAACAATCCTGGAAATTGTTGATTCATTCTTTTCGCTTTAGATCGCAATGTGCGTAAAAAATTCCATTCATAAAGGCGAGTAAAACCAGAAGAAAAACATTGACTACTTTTTACTAAATCAAGTGGAGAACAAACCGCCACAATAGAATCCAACCATTTAGAAGCCTCTTCTTCTCGGGTTCCCGCCCAATAAAGTAAATTGTTAGCGCCAAGCGACACACCCATCGCAGAGATAGAACTATCAGGCCAGCGCGTTTTTATACGTCGAAAGATCCAATCCAACTCGGAAGCATCCGCAGCGAAGTAGGCACGAGGTTTTCTATTCTCTATACCACCACACCCTCGGTAATGAATTACTACACCTCGAATATTATGGTTTTGGCAAGTCTGCATCAAAGCTAGGGCATAGTGACTTTGCGACGACCCTTCTAGTCCATGAAAATGAACCAATGTTGGCGAACTACCTGGCAAATGCGAACAAACCAAATCAACTGCCACTACATCACCATCAGACGTATCCCAAATTTCTCGAAGGTAAGGTACCTGAGGACGAGCCATATATTGAGCAGGCCAAATCGTCTGCAAGTGTCCTCCAGGAAGCCACCTTGGAGCCTGATAATCTGACGCACTAAATTTCATCATTACCTTAATTCCACTAAAGGTAAATCTTCATAAGGACCGAACACATCCTTCCAAAGTGATCGTACAACTTCTGGAGTCATCCCTAAAGAATCCGGATCCACTCGAACAGGCATGTTTTCTGGAATATTTAAGCGATACCGATGTTGTAGGCAACGGTAGTCTCGATAGGCTTTTGCTACAGATAATGCCTTATCGGAATCAATCAGCCCCACTTCTGAAGCCATAGTAATGAGCTTAATGTTCCCAAAATTATTAACTAATTCTGGATGTTCGTGCGAAGCCGTCAGAACGAGATATTGCACCATAAATTCGACATCAACCATGCCACCGGAATCGTGCTTAATATCATACAAAGATGATTTATTAACGTGACCATCATGCATCTTCTGACGCATTGTTAAAATTTCTTGCGCAGTTCTCTGAGGATCTCGATAACGACAAAGGATTTCTTTCCGTTCTTTTTCAAATTCGTCACCAATATCTCGATTGCCGGCACAGAAACGTCCCCGAGTTAGAGCCTGATGTTCCCAGGTCCATGCACCCGTACCATCTTCATTGCGCTCGTAACGTCTAAATGCATCTAGGCTAGAAACCAGCATCCCAGATTCTCCATTAGGACGCAATCGCATATCAACATCAAATAAAACACCTGAAGTGGTTGTCACCGTTAACCAATTCAACAAGCGTCTTGCCAAGCGACCATAGACTTTTTCTGCATCGGGATAGTCATCCTCATAGAGGAACACCAGATCTAAGTCACTAGCATAACCTAATTCTTTACCACCTAATTTTCCGAAAGCAATCACTGCAAAACGAGGATCTTCTCGGTGTCGATTCGGAACCGTTTTCCATGCCTCTTCAATAACCACTTCCAACGTTGCATCGGCCAAGGCAGAAAGTTGATCGGCTAATCGTTCAACTGTAAAGCGTCCATCTAAATCTGCTACTAAGAGTTTAAAGAGCGCGGCGTGATGAAACTCTCGCACTAAATTCATTCGAGCCTCTTGATCTTGTTCATCTAGACCTTCGAGTCTCCAGCGCATTCTTTCAATATAGTCCGAGTAATTAACCGGTGTGTAATCATCAATACGGTCGATACGTTCGTCTAATAACTCATCTAAAAGTAAAGGATGACGAATAAGATAACTTGTAGCCCAGCGACTCGCAGCGAGGAGTCGAGACACCTGCACGCACGTGGACGGATATTGCATCAATAACGCTACATAAGTAGGACGTCCTGCGATGACTTCTAAAAATTGGGCATAACGATCTAAGAGATCATCCGCAGAAATACTGGCTTTAAAGTTTCCGATTTGTTGGGGTATGTCACGTACAATTCGCTTAACCAACTTCACCATTCGATCTCGAGCAGACGAATTAATGAGCTTCATTGACCTTAGTTTCATAAGGGTCAATATACGGTTTGCCATTTCCCCTGGTCTACCATAACCATAAGTAGCAAGAAGTTCGGTTAATGTATCAAGTGTGGATTCTTTACCGGTTTCCCAACCAATAGGCCATTCGTCATGCTCTTCTTCTTTATCTGTTTGGAAAATTGAATCAAACGACTCAGCCACGTAATCATTAGCCTTGCGTAAGATCTCATTGAGTTCTTCACGGCTAAATCCCAACATTGTGGCAATCTTGACTTGTTCAGCCGGATTATCTGGATAAAGTTGTGTTTGCTGATCGTCGACATACTGCAACGCATGTTCAAAATCACGTAAGAAAACATAAATCTCTGAAAGACGTTGCGCCTCTTCTTGTGAGATAACGTATTCTTTTGCCAGTAATTGGAGTGATTTTAGGGTAGATCGTTCTCGAAGCAGTTTTATACGTCCTGCACGAATTACTTGAAAGGTCTGAACAATAAATTCTATTTCTCGGATACCGCCACGCCCCAATTTAATATTGATCCCTTTTTTAAGGGATTCAAATTCTCTTTGACGACTCGTAGCTCGGATTCGTGCGTGCAAATCGGTTAAAGAACTAATCGCAGAAAAATCTAAAAATTTTCGATACACAAAAGGACGAACTAGGTCACCCAACTCTTTGACTTGTTGTTCGAACTGCTCTTTTGAAGCAAATACTGGAGCACTGACAACACGCCCTTTAGACCAAGCGAATCGCTCCCAATCTCGTCCTTGTGTCGTAAGGTACTCCTCTAGCATGGCACAAGAGTCGACAATCGGACCAGAATCTCCATTGGGACGTAATCTCATATCAACACGGAAAACAAAACCGTCATAAGTGATATTATCAATCGCAGGAATAATTTTCTTCGATAAACGTTCAAAGAACTCTCGGTTTGACAGTTGTTTCCGTGGATTCGGAAATTCCGCTGTCGCAGAACATTCTCCATCTTCGTTATATACAAAGATAAGATCAATATCGCTTGAAACATTAAGCTCTGCACCACCAAGTTTTCCCATTCCGACCACTAAAAGGTCCTGGGGAACCCCTTCCGCCGACATCGGAACCCCGAAACGTGAAGCAAGTTCTCGTGAATAGACCCACACCGTCCTTTGAACCACAACCTCAGCCAAAGCCGTGATTACCTTTACAACTTCTTCATAACCACCTACGCCCGTAATATCGCGAACAATCAGTGAAAGCAAAACATCCCGACGTAATCTACGGGCTTCACTCTCAAGTTCCTCAGAAGTTTGAATTTTTTCTAGCCGTTCTCGAATTGCTTCTTCCGTCCAACAAGTTTCTTGTAGTTCCTGTAGATAGGCTTCTTTTTGAACTTCATCCTCACCAAACTTTGCTTTTATGGCGCGAGCTACATACTGAGAATACTGAGGCACTTCCGAAAAAGACAATCTCTTTTGGGTTGGACGCAAAGTGAACGAAACGGTTTCAGACATGATTAAAGACGTATAGGATTACACTGTTATGACATATGTTACAGTTGAGAATACATTAACGGATATATTTATTTTCGTTTTGCGCATCAAATGAATGAAACAATGAATCAAAAACCAGTTGCCGATGCAAAAATCGGCCGATTCAATCGAATCCTTTCTTGGATCGGATGGTTTTTCGTTATTGTTTTCTTCCTGATTGTCGCCGTTATACTGACAACTCGCTATGTGGTTGTTCCCAAGATTGCAGACTCGAAACCGTTAATCGAGCAAAAATTAAGCACACTACTAAATCAACCCGTTCATATCGGCTCTTTAAAGACGGGGTGGTACCGTCTAAATCCTTATTTTGAAATTGATGATATTCAGATTGGAGAGACTTCAAATAAAGCTACCGCTCAAAAAGCGATCGGTATCCTCTCCTACCGTTCTCTAATCCATCTAACTCCAGTATTTGCTCGCTTACAGTTGGATATGCCTCAGCTTAGTATTACGAGAACTGTTGAGAATAAACTTTCTGTTTTGGGGTTCGAGATTGATCCAAATGCTCAATCTTCTACTGAAAATTCTTCTTTTGAAACATTGTTAAATTGGTACTTCAAACAAAGAGAAATCCTCATTACCCAAGGACAAATTGATTTTGTTGATAATGTTGGCAAACAATGTCAACTGTCTTTGAAGGACATTAACATCGGAATCAAAAATGGACCGATCTTTAAAAAGATTGGACTACAGGTAACCCCTCCAGTTGAAATTGCTCAGCCTATAGATATCCGAGCAAAATTCAAACCTTCTTTCGGTTCCTCACCCAACAATCCATACAACTGGAAAGGAACTGTATATGGCGATTTACCATACATTAACTTCCAAAAACTCAAGGAATGGCTTCCTCAAACGGCTCTGAAGTTACAAGGTGAAGGTTCCGGTCGCCTATGGGTTGAACTCAATCATTGGAAACCAGAAGGTTTTTCCTTTATTGGAGCGTTATCGAATTTATCACTACATTTTTCACCTGAATTAAAGGAACTGCATTTTGACTATCTCAAGGGGAAAATTAAGGGATCGTTAACTCAAAATGAATATCGTTTTTCAACTAACGAATTTGTCTATAAAGTCGCTAACGAAAAACCGAGTCCGAGTTTAGAAATCAGTGGTCAGATTTTCACAAAAGACAATGATCTTTCTTCTGCGAAAATCAAAGCCAATATTGTGAAGATTTCTGAGGTTGTTAAATTATTCCCGTCTTTACCGTTGCCGAATGAATTAAAGAAATTCGTTAACAAAAGAAATCTCGGGGGAACGATCCAAAATCTATCTGTTCTATGGGATGGTTCGACTTCTCAACCCACTCGCTATGAAGCTTCTTTAGATTTCATTGATCTTCAATCGGATGGTGCTTCTGGTAAAAACAATGAACCCTGGTTACCTGGATTCCGTCACCTCACAGGGAACCTTCAAGCCACAAGTAAAGGTGGAACCATTCGAATTAAGTCTAAAAATGCCCAAGTATCTTTCCCTGGCATTTTCCCAGTTGCTAGTTTTCGACTTAATCAATTAGACGCAGAAAGTAGCTGGTCAATCGGTAAAGACTTAACCCCTACCATGATTACATTGAAAAGAATACATGCTTCAAGTGACGAGATTCGGTTCGATGGCGCAGGTTCTTATATAAGAGATGGTAGCCCCTTTGGATATCTAGATCTAAATCTCAAAAACATTCAAGGCAAGGCCACGAGTGCTTGGAAGTATGTTCCTAATATCGCAGGTAAAGAAACTATCCTTTGGTTAAAACGTGCTCTTCTTTCTGGTACAGCTTCTAACGGTTATGCAACCGTTCGGGGGCCTTTACACGAATTTCCGTGGACTCTATCGAATGAACATAGCTTCAAAACGGTTTTTAATTTCAAAGACGTAACCTTAGATGTTTTCCCGACAAAGAAGACAAACAGCAACGGTACTTGGAAGCATGGTGCAATTTGGCCCGTTTTTGAACGTGTATCAGGAATCGGTACCTTTGCTGGAGAAAGCATGCTGATTGAAGCTAAATCTGGGCGTTATCAAAAGGCATCTATTTCAAATGTATTAGCTGAAATTCCTGCTTTTTCAGCAAAACCCATTTGGCTAAATATCGATGCAAACGCCTCTGGTGATATTAATTCCTTCCTTCACTATGCGAATCACTCGCCTGTTACTGACTATACAGGAGGAATTTTTACTAAAGCAAGTGGTAGTGGTAATGGTCTTCTTTCGTTGATGCTCAAGATACCATTTGATAGCAACTATGATGCTTCAGTCGATGGTAGTTTCACGGCTCAAAACAATGATCTTGCCTTTAACCAGTTCAGTATCCCTTCTTTAAGAAAAATTAATGGAACGGTTCATTTTTCTGAAAAAGGCGCTGATAGTAAGGAACTTAAGGCAAACATTTTGGGGGAGGCCGTCTCTGCGACGCTTACAACGCTAAAAAATGGAACGATTCAAGTCAATGCCAAAGGAACTCTACCAGCCGGTGCTTTACACCAAGTCCTTCCTGGCACTTGGACACCTGAATTAACGAACCGATATTTCGCAGGTAAGGCTCCATTTAAGGTGGTTGCCAATGTACGAGATAGTGTTATCGACGTCGACATCCAAAGTTCACTAGTTGGTATGTCGAGTAAATTACCGACACCTTTAACAAAATCACAAACCTCTGAAAATCCATTAGCTATTAAAGTACAGGCAAAGAAAGATACGCTTGCAGTTCACGTTGATGTACAAAAGATTGGTCAAACGCAATTAGTCTTAAAGAATAATTTGTTAGAACGAGGTACCTTTGGATTCCCGATTGCCTTACCCATGCCTTCACGAGGTATTTCGGTTAATGCCGATCTCCCAGTCTTCTCTTTGGAAGAATGGACTGATTTAGTACCAAAGATTTTAGATTTTTCTTCTGATACCAAGACTCCTTACATTACGTTCCCTGAGATTGATACGGTAAAGATTGATATTGATCATCTTTTTATTCGCAATTTCAACCAAGATCAATTCCATTTAAATGCTCAAAGAAGCCCACAGGGTTGGATTGCTCATGTTGAAAGTCAACAGACCTCTGGAAATTTGGAATGGCAACAAAATCAGAAAGGCAAAACGCCTCAATTAATTGCTCATTTTTCAAAGCTTCTCGTTCCAAATACATTAGATGCGGTCGCACAAGAAGCAAAACCCGTTGATATTCAAGGTGGATGGCCTGCAATTGACGCTATTGTTGAAGACTTTGCCTATGGTGACATCAAATTAGGACGAATTGAACTTAATGCGATTAACACGCCTTCAATGCAAGGTCATCTGTGGCAAATCAGAAAACTTAATATTCAAAATATCGATCAAGTTTTTACTTCGTCAGGAAGTTGGCTTAAAGGTTTTGATGGTAATAACCGCACTACACTACTGTTTGATAATCGAATTAAAAACTTAGGTGGAGTACTCGGTCGAATCGGAATGTCTAACCTGATTCGAAATGGTCGAGGAGTCGTTAAAGGAGAACTTTCTTGGGAAGGAACACCTTTAGGGTTTAACCGAGAAAGCTTTGACGGTGCCTTAGAAATAAACCTAAGCAAGGGTGATATTCAAAAGATCCAACCGGGTGCTGGAGCCAAACTTTTATCGCTATTGAGTTTGCAATCCTTAACTCGATACCTCACCCTCGACTTCAGAGATTTCTACTCAAAAGGCTTTACATTCGATACGATCATCGGAAAAACAACGATTGATAATGGTCATATGGACTTAAAAGAATTGACTGTTGTGGGAACCAGTGCTTCCATTGTGATTAGTGGTCTGATTAACATACGAGAAGAAACTCAAGATCTTGATATCCTAGTTCTTCCGGATATTAATGCGGGGGGTGCTTCGATTGCACTTGCGGTTGCGAATCCTATTGTTGGTGTGGGTAGTTTTATTGCACAATTACTCTTTAAGAACCCACTCAGTAAGCTTTTCTCATTTGAGTACCATGTAACAGGAACATGGTCCGATCCAGTTGTTCAAAAGATTGAACGACAAGCAGAGAAACCCAATGAGATTTTGTACGATTTAAATATGTAATTTTTATATTGAATTATGTTGAAAATAGCTACTTGCCAAATGACATCAGGCTCTGATGTTCAAGAAAACCTCAAAAAGGCTTCAAGTCTTATTCGCCAAGCGGCTCTACAGGGTGCAGAATTAGCCATACTTCCAGAAATGTTCCCACTGATGGGAGATACAGATGCACTCTTTAAGATTGCCGAAGACTATGAATCCGGTCCTATCCAAGAAGAGATTGCCAATGTGGCCAAACAGAACGGAATCACGGTTGTTGCTGGTTCCATTCCATTAAAAAGTGATACTCCAGATCGAATCTACAATAGCTCGATTGTCTATGACTCGTTCGGAGGCACTTTAGCTCGTTACGATAAGATTCACCTCTTTGCTTATTCACACGCAACTGAATCTCACGACGAAACCCAATACTTTAAACCGGGCACTAAGCCTGTTCATTTCTCTTTGCCTTTGGTTAATGGAGTCACGTTAAAAGTGGGTTTAGCAGTTTGCTATGACCTAAGATTCCCGAGACTTTTTAGATACATGGATACACCTGACCTAATCGTACTGCCTTCTGCATTTACGGTTAATACGGGTAGAGCTCACTGGGAATTGTTATTGCGTGCACGTGCGGTAGAAAACCTCTGCTACGTCGCCGCAGCGGGCCAAGCCGGTACGAATGACTCTGGTCGCAGTTTCTGGGGACACTCTACCATCGTCGATCCTTGGGGCAATGTTGTTTCCAAGCTCGATCAGACCCAAACTGGTGTTTCGATCGCTACAGTAAATCCGACACTCATTGCTCAGGTACGAGCAACGTTACCGGCTTTACTTAATAGAACAGAGTACGACCTTGAATAACACAGCTTTAGCGATCAAAGAACTTTTAGATACAAATGACATTGCTCTTGAAGATTTAGAAAAAGCCTTCCAACAATTGGATCGTGGTGATATTGATTATTGCGACTTCTATTTTCAAAAAAACTTGAATGAAGGCTTTATCCTTGAAGAAGGTATTGTCAAAGCAGGAAATTTCAGTATCGATTGTGGCGTTGGTGTTCGAGCCGTTAGTGGCTCAAAAAGCGCCCTAGCTTACTCAGATGAAATTTCCTTGCCTGCTTTAAAAAAAGCGATTCAAACAGTAAAAAGTATTGGTTCAGCGACTCAGACCGAAACAGAGGTAAAAATCTCGTGTTGTAAAGAAAAGCCTTCTCTTTACATGGCGCAAAATCCGATCGAACTGGCCAAAACAGAAAATAAAATCGATCTATTAAAGAAAATTGAAGCGCTAGCTCGTTCCAAAAGTCCTCTAGTAACTCAGGTCGTCGCTTACGTAAACGCTTCCTACGACACGATTTTAGTAACTGCAACCGATGGGCGACTCGCCGGTGATGTACGCCCTTTAGTTCGAATGGGGTTGTCTGTCATCGTTGAAAAGAATAACCAAAGAGAACAAGCTCATTCGGGAGGTGGTGGACGCTTTTCTTTGGACTACTTTACAGACGACATATTGAAGCAATATGTCGATGAAGCCGTAGATTCCGCTCTTCGAAATTTAGAAGCAAAACCATCTCCAGCAGGAGTACTTCCGGTTGTTTTAGGATGTGGCTGGCCGGGAATTCTTCTTCATGAAGCCGTCGGACACGGACTTGAAGGTGATTTCAACCGTAAAGGTACAAGCGTTTTTTCCGACAAAATCGGAACACGTATCGCAAGCCCTGGGGTCACCGTCGTTGACGATGGCACGATACCGAACCGTAGAGGATCCTTGAATATTGACGACGAAGGTAATCCTACGCAAAGAACCGTGTTGATTGAAGATGGCATTCTGAAAGGCTATATACAAGATGAAATGAACGCTAAATTGAGCGGATTTCCGATTACTGGAAATGCACGACGAGAAAGTTTTGCCCATCTTCCTATGCCCCGAATGACCAATACGTTCATGTTGGGAGGCTCATTAGATCCTCAAGAAATTATTGAATCCGTTCGCTATGGAATCTATGCCAAAAACTTTGGTGGTGGACAAGTGGATATCACCAGTGGCAAATTTGTTTTCACAATGAGTGATGCTTGGCTAATTGAAAATGGGAAAGTAACGGCTCCGATTAAAGGAGCAACACTCATTGGTTCTGGCGAGGATGCACTTACAAAGATTGAGCTTATTGGAAATGATTTAGCCTTGGATCCAGGTGTAGGAACTTGTGGTAAAGACGGTCAGAGTGTTCCGGTTGGAGTGGGTATGCCGACCCTTCTGATTAACGGTTTAACAGTCGGAGGGACGGATTCCTAGAAAAAAAATTGTGATAACAAAGCAAATTTCTGTTCTAGGGCCTAAAAATTGTGGTTTTTACTCTATTTTGTATTCACCACAAAGACTACAGAGAAGGCATAATTAGAAAATCGCATATGGGACGGAGCTGAAATTGATTCAGGCCTTTAAATTCATGCCGGGTATCACGTGGTTAACTCGGCTTTTGGTTGGTGCTTATCCTCAATGGGTCGGTTGCTTACCGGAAAAGAAACAACGCATTTATTTTGCTAATCATACGAGTCATTTGGACACGATTGTGATTTGGTCTTCGCTACCTCGAGAGCTAAGAGCGGTTACTCGACCCGTCGCCGCTCGTGACTATTGGCAAAGTGGTATTCGTAAGCGTATTGCCGTTGATGAATTAAATTGTGTTTTAGTGGACCGTCGAAGATCATCTAACGGAGATCCGCTCGATCCAATGCGTGATGCGCTCCGCAACGGTGACTCCTTAATCATTTTTCCGGAAGGTACTCGCTCACCTCAACCACTTCCTGGTCCATTTAAGAGTGGTATCTGGCGCCTAATGTGTGAATTTCCGGAAGTTGAACTAATTCCTGTTTACTTAGAGAATCTTCATCGTTCGATGCCTAAAGGAGCTCTTTTACCCGTTCCGACTCTTTGCTCAGTTCGATTTGGAACCCCATTACAGCATTCCGCTGAAGATCCCAAAGACTTATTTTTAGAAAGAGCCAGAAGTGCGGTAATCCGTCTGGCACGGGAGCTTTAATCATGCGTCTAGGCTTTTCTACTCAAGAAGCGTTTTTTACGATTCTCGCTGTTTTAATTTTGCTCTCTACCATTGGTACGTTTGTAGGGAGTTGGTTAGCAAGACGGGCCACAGGAAATGAAGTACGAGCCAACAGTATCCGTATTGTCAATTCCAGAGTTCGTTCTTCTTGGCCTTTGATTATCATCTTTGCAATCGCTTTTTGCGTTGGTGAAATTGCGCTCCTTTTCATTTTCGCTTTAATGTCGTTTTTTGCATTACGAGAATTTATTGCATTAACGCCCACTAGAAGGCAAGATCACCTCATCCTGATTATTGCGTTCTACATCGCTATTCCTTTGCAATACATCTTTTTAGGATTTGATGCGATTGGTCTCTTTACATTATTTATTCCAATCTATCTTTTCCTGACACTCCCTGTTGTGATGGCACTCGGGAAAAACATGGATCGTTTCTTAGAGCGTGTTGCAAAGGTACAGTGGGGCATTATGTTGACTGTGTTCTGTATCAGCCATGCTCCTGCGATTGCAACGCTTAACTTACAACGGTACCATTCAAACGGACTGTTGTTAATGCTCTACTTCTTATTAGTGCTTTACTTTGCAGATCTCTTCCAGATCATGGCAAGTGCTATTTGGCAAGGTCGTCCTACATTCAGTAACCCCTATAAGACCTACAAAGGAATCTTTATTGGTAGCTTTGGTGCACTTCTCATGGGTTCTGCACTCTTTTGGCTTACTCCATTTAGAGCGTGGCAAGCTCCACTCATGTCATTGGTGATCATCATCTCGGGTACCTTAGGGGGGCTAGTGATGACTTCAATAAAACGTTCACTGGGAGCTAAAAGACTAGATACTAGTTATATGCTCACACGTGGTGTACTTGATAAGATGGAAATGCTCTTTTTCGCCGCTCCCGTCTTCTATCACTGTACCGTTTTCTTCTTTATGAGTGATTTTTAAAAAGTTTTTCTATTTTCGTTTATTCATAATTTTTGAGTTATATTTTTAACAGTTCAATCATTTTATGAACCTGACAGATATGTTTAACGTACGATTTAGCTTTTCGTTTTATTTTTACTATTCCATAAATAGGCGGAAGGTGTTGATGCGTACCGAATAAAACTCAAAACATTCCTTAACCGCCTAAGGTTCAAACCTCAGGCGGTTTTTTTTATGGATGTCTTCATGATAAGAAAGGAAAATATCTATGCAGAATTACACAACCGATGATCTACGAATCAAAGAAATTCGTGAACTGACACCGCCGTCTCACTTAATTCGAGAGTTCCCTTGTGAAAAGGTTGCTTCAGTCACCGTTCATCATGCACGCTCTTCCGCCTCAGACATCATCCATGGCCGTGACGATCGTCTACTCGTGATTGTTGGCCCCTGTTCTATTCACGATCCAGAAGCTGCTCTTGAATACGCAGACAAACTTGCTGAATTACGTCGTAAGCACATGCAGGATTTAGAAATCATTATGCGTGTGTATTTTGAAAAACCAAGAACCTCTCTGGGATGGAAAGGACTCATCAATGACCCAGACTTAGATGGTAGCTTCCGTATCAATCACGGTTTGAGATTGGCTAGAGAATTGCTCCTAGATATTAACGAAAAGGGTGTCCCCGCTGCGACCGAATACCTCGATATGATCACTCCTCAGTACATCGCTGACCTTATCGCCTGGGGCGCCATTGGTGCAAGAACCACCGAAAGTCAGGTTCATAGAGAACTTGCAAGTGGTTTGTCTTGTCCAGTTGGCTTTAAAAATGGTACTGATGGCAATGTAAAAATTGCGATTGATGCGGTAAAAGCCTCTCGCCACGAACACGTTTTCCTTTCTGTCACTAAGGGTGGTCACTCCGCTATTGTGGTTACTAATGGCAATGAAGACTGTCACGTTATTTTGCGTGGTGGAAAACAACCAAACTACGATGAGGCCAGTGTTGCTTCAGCCGTTGAACAACTGAAAAATGCTGGTATTACACCAAATCTGATGATCGATGTAAGTCACTCCAATAGCGAAAAGCAATTCAAAAAACAGATTGATGTTGTCAATAACGTTGCCAAGCAAGTCGCTAACGGCAATTCCAACATCATGGGTGTCATGATTGAAAGTAATTTAGTCGAAGGAAATCAACCTATTGGTGATGGTAAGAATCTTCAATATGGTTTGTCCGTGACAGACGCTTGTATCTGTTGGGAAGATACAGAAAAGGTTCTCGAAACATTAGCAAAATCCGTACGCGACCGTCGTCAACGCTGTTGCTAATATCAATCCTTTCTTATCAGTGTCTAAACCGCCCTCATAAGAGGGCAGTTTAGATATCTTAAGTCGTCAAATATTGTTTAGTGCCACTGATTTTGGTAACCAATGCTTCATAGAAACGAAGAGCAATGCCGATTACTCTTTCATCGAAATCAAAGAGATTTTGATGGTGACCAGCTTTAAGATCAGAACCAAACAAGAGATAAGTTCCAATTCCACCATGAGATTGAACTCGTTTTAGCATGATGGTGGCGTCTTCACTTCCCATAGGCTGATGTAAGCGAGCTGTATTTTCCTTTCCAACGATCTCGCTAGCGACTTCTTCAGCAAGAAGAATTGCCTTTTCATCTGGATTAAATTCTGTTGCTTCACCCTGAGGAAGGATTTCAAGCGTACAACCGTACATAGCAGCGGCGCCCTCAAGACGTCTTACCGCTTCTTCATACATATAGCTATTGATTTCTTCGGTTTCACCACGAACTTCAAGTTGCATCTTAGCTGTAGAAGCGATCACATTACGACCTACTCCAGCATGTAAAGTACCGACATTAACAGCAGAGCGACCCTGTCCGTGACGAGCAATTGCGGTAACAGCAAGAGCACCGGTCGAAGCCGCTAAGAGCGCATTACGACCTCGTTCTGCGTTCGCACCCGCATGTGATGCCTTACCCGTGAATACTGCATCTAATTTTTTAGACGCTAAAAAGCAACCTGGATGAGCTGAAATCTTTCCGGTTGGAACATCAATACCAATATGGCTTGCAAAGAAATAATCAACGTCGTCCAAGATACCGCTTTCGGCCATTGGACGAGCACCTCTAACGCCTTCTTCGGCCGGCTGGAATAATACCTTGATCGTGCCACAAAGTTCATCACGATGGTCAGCCAACCATGAACAAAGACCAATACCGATGGTCTGGTGTGCATCGTGTCCACATGAGTGCATACAACCTTCGTTCTGGCTTACCCATCCTTCTTTGGCTGGACGATGTTCTGGATCTGTTGATTCACTGACTTCAACGCAGTCGATATCACATCGAATCGCTAGTACGGGACCGGGACGCCCTGTCTTGAGAATAGCTACACAACCGGTGTAGCCCTCAAAGCTCTTTAATTCAAGTTCTGAAACACCATACTCTTTGGCTTTCTCTAAGAATAAATTCACTTGTTCTAAGTTTCGACCGGCAACGTACTTCGGATTAATGATTTTGGTACCTGTGAGTACTTCAAGCCCCATTGGCATTAAATGCTTCACTAAACGAGCGGTAGTAACAAATTCACACCAACCTGGTTCGGGATATTGATGAATCTGATGACACAGTCTGCTCAATTCTTCCTGAGAATACATGTTCTACTTTCTCCTTGCTCTATTTAAAAAGCCTTTAACTAAATAAGTAGGCAGTCTGTTTATTTAAACAAACTGCCCTATCTTTTGATTAATTTAGGTCAATCACACCTTTTCTACCAGATCCTTAAGTTCTCTTCTGAGAATCTTACCGACCGGTGTCTTAGGAATTGACTCCACAAAGACGATTTCTCTTGGCATTTTGTAGCCAGTTAACTGTTGTCGACAATACTTAATCACTTCTTCCTTAGTCAAAGAAGGATCTTTCTTCACAATAACAGCCTTAACAGTCTCTCCCGATTTAGCACTTGGCACACCAACCACACCGCACTCTAAAACCTGGGGCATGCTCTGGAGAACGGACTCGACTTCATTTGGATAAACGTTAAAGCCAGAAACTAAAATCATATCTTTCTGACGATCCGTGATCGTAATACGACCATTGGAATCCATGTTTCCGATATCTCCAGTTCTTAACCAACCATCATGAAGCACGTTAGCCGTTTCTTCCGGTTTTTGCCAGTAACCTTTCATAACTTGAGGGCCACGAACGCAGATTTCTCCGGTCTTTTGTTCAATTTCCCCAGCTGTTACCCAAGTACCTAAATCGCGGAAGCCTTCACCACGAATCGTGACTTCAGTCGAAGGGAATGGGAATCCAACCGAGCCATTCCATGGTGTGTTAAGCGGATTCGCTGCGACCCCCGGAGAACACTCCGTCAGACCATAAGCTTCAATAATTTCGCCTTTAGTAGCCTTAAACCATTCTTCGGCAACTGTTTTTTGAACCTGAGTTCCACCACCAACGGTTAGTTTTAAATCAGAGAAATCTAAGTCTTTAAATCCAGGTGTATGCAATAGGCCATTAAACAAGGTATTAACACCACAGATTAAGCTGAACTTCCACTTAGAACATTCTTTAACTAATCCTTTCATATCACGAGGATTCGTGATGAGGATACAGTGAGCGCCCCACTGTAGGCAGAAGCATGTCGCTGTTAAGCTAAAGATATGATAAAGCGGTAAAGCGGTCATTACTCGTTCTTTACCCTCTTCAAAATCTCGACTAACCCAAGCACCTGTTTGCAATACATTGGCCAACACATTACGATGGGTTAACATCGCTCCCTTAGGAACTCCTGTTGTACCTCCTGTGTATTGCAAGAAAGCAATGTCTTCTCGATCAATTTCTGGAGGATTAAAAGAAGTAGAGCTACCCTTCTGAAGGGCTTCTAAGAAAGAAACGGCTTTCGGAAGATGAAATTCCGGCACCATCTTCTTAACTTTTTTGAGAACAAAGTTAATCAAGAGACGCTTCGGAGCACTTAACAAGTCACCAACCTGAGTCGTGATGACATGTTCAACACCTGATTCTTTTTGAATACGTTCAAATGTCTTGGCAAAGTTTTCGACAATAACTAAAACTTTAGCACCAGAATCCTTCAAAGTTCCCAAGAGTTCTCGAGACGTGTAGAGAGGATTAACATTAACAACGATTAAACCCGCTTTCAAAACACCAAAAAGAGCAACTGGATATTGCAACAAATTAGGCATCATTAAAGCAACTCGATCTCCCTTTTTAACTCCAGGAAGTGACATCAAGTAAGAAGCAAATGCAGTACTTTTTTGATCAAACTCTGCGTATGAAATGGTTTTGCCAAAATTTGTAAATGCAGGCAAATTTGCAAACTTTTCACAGAACTTCGCTTGAAAATCAACTAAAGAAAGATAACGGTCGGGATCGATCGTATGAGGAAGTCCTTCTGGGTAATTTCTAAGCCATGGAAATCCGAGGTCTTCTGCCATTCTTAAATCCTTTTCTCAAAGCACAAACAGAAAACCACCGACATTGAGCGGTTCTCTGCTTACTACTTAAAAATTAATTAACCTTGTTCAGCAAGACGGGAAATATGTTCCGCATAACGATTCACTTCATCCCAATCGGTGTAATCGATACATACAGTAGGATCTGTTGGTCCATTGGTGATCTTCATAATAAGCTGAATGCAACGCTTATCAAAGAAATTCAAATTAGGGTAGTCAATCTTGCCGGCAAAGCACTTGAGATCTTTCGGACGCCATGGAGAACGCTTTAGGAAGTTCTGCATATAGCGGTTACCTTCTACTGTTGCCTTATATGGGGTACGAGCTACAACCGTAACATTAAACATCGCATTAGGTTTACGATCCAAACGTGTGCAGTTATTACGAACAAATTCAAAAACGCTTGGATGGTAAGTACCATAAACAACAGGAGTTCCGAAAAGAACGAAATCCCAATTATCCCAATCAACACCTTCTCGCAGAGCTTCTGCTACCGGCATCATTTCTGCATGATTACCGAGCTCCTTAAGTTTTTCAACAATGCGACGCACCATGCGAGCTGTATGTCCATGGCGAGAATAATAGATCACGAGAATATTCTTCAATTTTTTCTCCATTTCCAGGTCACGCTAAAGGCTTACCGTTTTAACCTTTAATAAGACCGATTATTTCTGTGATTTTAAACGAGGTTGTCCAAGTTTGACCTTATAAGCGACAAGTAAACTTAAAAAAAAGTAATTTCCCGTAAAAACCTTGCGATAGAACCGAAATAAATGGAGAAATTATCCTAATTTATTCATCTCAAAGCTAGATTTCTTGAAGGAATAACTTTTTTTCCTGTAAAATTTAAAAATTGCCCTTTGGGCGTAAGATGAAGATAAATAAACAAATATATGGCAAAAGAAGATCTAATTGAAATGAGTGGTGTCGTTAGCGAAGTGCTTCCTGACGCTCGTTATCGCGTAGTTTTAGACAATGGTCACGAATTAGTCGCTTATACCAACGGAAAGATGCGTAAACACCACATCCGCATTTTGGCTGGCGATAAAGTTTCTCTAGAACTTTCTCCTTATGATCTGAGCAAGGGTCGTATCACGTTCCGTCACATTGAGGGACGTCCAGCTCCTGCTACAGCAACAACTGCCACACGTCGCAAATAAGACTTAAGCATCTTCTTCTATCAAAATTAGACCAAGATGCTTAAATATAGAGCCCTGTTTATTATCAATAACAGGGCTTTTGCTTTTTAAAATTAAGCTGAAATTTTCACGAGAACTGACATTGCCATAAAGGACTGTCCACATCGAAGCTTCGTTCCTCGTTGAGTACACGGTTTACCATCAACGTAAACCTGACCACTTTGTACCAATATTTTTGCCTGTCCGCCGGTAGATACAATATCAGCGGCCTTCAGCGCATCACCTAAACGAATAAATTCACTAGTACCTATTTGCAGTTGTTTTTCAGTCATAGATTCCTACGAAAAAATAAAGCGGAGAATTCTTTTCTGAACCTCCGCCTTTCTCTGTTATTTAGTCAACAGAATTATGATGCACCCAAATACATGCGCATTAAGATCATACCGATCAAGGCCATCAATACGCTATTGAACATCAAAACTGGCCAATACTTCTTCGGTACATCAGCAACACCCAAGAGACGACCCATGTACTGAATCTGAGAAGCCATCAAAATGAAAGCTGGAGCCATAATGGTCAAGTGTGTGCCGTCTAAGGTACCGCTAGCAGCCAAGCTGGCAGCAACACCAACACCAGCACCACAAGAAAGCCATGTAGCTAACAAAGCTGTGATAGCTTCACCTGGAAGACCGAATGGAGCCATAGCACCACCACAGTACTTACCCAAGAAATCCATAACGCCGAAAAGCTGAAGAACATAGGTAAGAACAAAAGCCATCAAAACGTTTGGCAAAAGGCTGTTACAGCCGATACCAAAACCTTTACGTAAACCCACGATAAAGATATCAAATGGGTTCTTAGAAGTTGTTTTAGTCGGTGCGTTACTCATTTGCAAAATCCTTTCTGTAAAGCGTACTGAGGATGAAGCGGATAAAGGCGCCGCCTACAAACTTCAAGCTAAGAATAATGATAACTGGAACCCACACTGGGCAAAGGAATGCAAAGAAAAGTGCGGAAACAGTGGAATAGTAGTTGGCGATACAACCAGCACCAGCATACTGCCATGCGGCGATCACGATAAGATTCTTCTTAGTAATCTTACCTTCATCCCAAAGAGCGCGGGTCAGAGCGGCACCACCGTCAGTACTCTGAAGGTCAGTAACCAAAGCCAAACTAGTAATACCAGGAATACCTAAAACTGGTTTAAGAATTGGAGTCATCAACTGCTGAGCAGCGCGAAGAGCACCGTAGTGAGCCAAAACTTCAATCAAGCCCATTGCAAGCATAACGCCTGGGAACAAGGACAAGGAGAATAAGAAACCAGCACGAGCACTCAAACCACCAGAACCAACAAAGTTAGCTTTGGTTCCAGCCATCGTACCAAACTTACCGATCAAAGTTGTAAAGTCTAAAGCGCCGAGCCACTTGTAAGCTTCTGGCATCTTATAGAACACACCTGAGAAAAAGCAGATAGCGAATGCAAACGCAACGTATGCACCTACGCCTACTTTTTCAGCATGCTGTTCCGTATTGTTAACGGTTGTATCAGTCATGATAAAAATTTAAAAATAAAGTTAAAAAAATACTTCAGGACCCATTGTAACTTCTACTACTAACCAATTTTCAGGACTTGACAGGAAATTTTTCAGTAATTTCCCTTGTTTTTTTACAAATAAGGCCGATAATGGGTTGTTTACTCTGAAACTTATCACTAAATAAGTGTCAGAAAACGACTAACCATGCGGATTCGCTCCTCTACAGTATCTAAACGTAAAAATTCCTTATCGGAGTGATAGTCACCGCCGGCTGGTCCACAACCATCAACCACCAGGGTACCGTGTTCAGCCATGAGGTTACCATCTGATGCCCCACCGACGTCCAACCATTTAACTTCGAAACCTTCGAGTCGAGCAGCTTCGGTTACTTGGTCCACTAAGACTTTACTGGACTCAGAATAAGGCATTGACGGATCGTTGGTTAACCACACATACTCTTGTGTGACACGAGGAGCCCACGTTTGTTGAGCAAGCTTTTCAACCTCTGATGTCAAAATTTTCCAGTCAACATTATTCCAATACCGCAAATCTAGAACGACTTCGCAGTGACTAGAGATGATATTTGCAGCTTCACCACCGTGAATTAATCCTGGATTCACAGTTGTACCACGTTCTACATCGGCGAGCCCCGCTGCAGCCGAAGCGAAGCGAATCGCTGCTAAGTTTGCATTAGCGCCCTTGTACGGAGCATTCCCCGCATGAGAAGATTGTCCATGGAAATTAATTTTCAGACGAGCCGCTCCTTTGCGAGAGCGCACTAACTCACCATTGGCACGAGCCGGTTCAAAAATTAAAACGCGATCTGACTTTGAGGACAATTCAGAAAGCCACTTCTGAGAGTGTCTTGACCCTGTTTCTTCGTCTGGATTGTAAGCAACCGCAATGGATAAACGATCAAGGTCCTCTTTACGAGCCGCCTTTAACGCATAGTAAATTGCTAAAACACCACCTTTACAGTCGGCGCATCCAGGCCCATAAGCCCGATCACCTTTGATGGTTAATGGACGGATCGCGGCGGTTCCATCCGGAAAAACCGTATCAAGGTGTGCATTAAGCAACACATCATAACGAGATGCACCTGGTTTATTCGTGGCTAAAAGACCATTACCAACCGCTGGTCCAAAATCGACGATTTCAGTTTTAAACCCAATCGAATCAAAGTGCTCCTTCATGATCCCGGCGGCTCGGGTCACACCCTCCGGATTCTCGGTTCCACAATCAAAGTTAACTAGTGATGCTAAATCTTCAAGATAAGATTCCAATATAGATGTTGGTTGATTAGACACTGATGGATCTCCAGATTCGATAAAAGACACACACATTTTTTTATTTTAATCATCAGAATTCTTACTTTAAATTATTTTCTACCTCTTTCCTTCATCTACGAATTAAAAATAAAATTCATTTTTTTCTCATATAGAGACTCTTAGAATAAGATTTCTATTTTTATCTATCGATTGTCATTATGATCCTTGGATTTGCGCTACTGCTCGTCTTCCAGATCGCAGGTAATGTTCTTGAACGCTACTTTTCTTTGCCAATCCCTGGCACCGTCGTTGGTATGTTTTTACTGCTAACAATGCTTATCTGTAATGAAAATCTTGCCAAGTACATTCGCCCAATTTCTTTATTACTAATTTCGTATCTAGCCGTATTTTTCGTACCCGCCGGCGTTGGAGTAATGCTTCATCTAGAACGCATTCAACATGAGTGGATTGCGATTTGTTCATCTCTGGTTATTTCAACCGTGTTGGCAATTGCTACAACGGCTCTAGTAATTAAATACAGCTCTCGTTGGTTAGAGAAAAGGCAACAAAAGACACTCCTTGAAAAACAAGGAGATCACTAAATGACTAAATTAAGCGATATTGGAACGTTCCTAACGAGCTATCCCATTTTTTGGTTGGCAATCACGCTTTTAACCTATGCCCTAGCTCAAAAAATTCATCAATTTTCAAAACAAAATTCGCTTTGTAATCCGGTAGCTCTATCCATCATTTTTCTGATTGTTTTGCTCACTCTGACAAAGACGCCCTATCAAACCTACTTTGATGGCGCCCAATTTATTCACTTTTTACTAGGTCCAACAACCGTTGCGTTGGCGATTCCGCTTTTCGATCTTAGAAAACAATTAGCAAAAAACTGGCTTCCTATTTTGCTTGGACTTATTAGTGGCAGTATCGTAGCTCTGGCTTCAGCCATGATCATTGCTGGAATCTTTGGAGGCTCATATGAAACACTTGTCAGCTTGGCACCAAAGAGCGTTACAACACCGATTGCAATGTCAATCACAGAAAAGTTGGGAGGGATACCTGAATTATCGGCTTCTTTAGTTGTAATTACGGGAGTCTTAGGGGCCGTTTTATCCGGATTTGTTTATTCTGTTCTACATATTACGGATAACGCTTCAAAAGGCTTCGCTTTAGGTTTAGCGTCTCATGGTATTGGAACCTCAAGAGCATTTCAATACAACGACGAAGCCGGTGCTTATGCAAGCCTAGCCATAGGATTAACGGGATTAACAACAGCATTTTTAGCGCCACTATTAACCCCGTTTATCGCATCATGGTTCTGATGACTTCGTTAAACTGAATTCATAAACACTCCTTCGCATTTTATAATTCTCTTATGCAATGTGAGGGAGCTTTTCGGTACTTGTTACTTGAACTCCATTTGCTTGCCACTTCAGCTTTTCTTGTTTAATCGAATCATTGATATCGAGGCCACGACAAGCATCTTCAATAACAAACACATCAAATCCTAAATTTTTAGCATCTAACGCTGTCCATGAAACGCAAAAGTCTGTTGCTAAACCACAAATAAATACTTGTTCAATACCTCTAGCTTTAAGCCATTCAGATAATCCTGTTGATGTTTTGCGATCTGCCTCTAAAAAACCAGAGTAACTATCGATTTGAGAATGAATTCCCTTTTTTACAAAATGAGCCTTTGTGACAAGTTTAAGATTTGGGGCAAGCTCCGAGCCTTTTGTATTCTCAACACAATGGTTTGGCCATAAAACCTGTGCTCCATAATCTAATTCAATGACATCTAAGATCTTTCGATCCGGATGATTGCTAGCAAAAGAAATATGATTTTCGGGATGCCAATCTTGTGTGTATACCACCGTATCAAATAGATCTACGATCTCATTAATAGGAGCAATCACCTCTTCTCCATTCGGAACAGCTAATGCACCATGACTAAGAAAATCATTTTGTACATCAACAATGATAAGACACTGATTCAACTTCATCTTATTCCTCATACCATTGATAGAATCGATCGATAATATCCCGGGTTTTATCTGCCGTTAATAAGTAGCCCATTTGTCCGACTTCCAATGGACAGTCTTCGATGATATCGCTCTGCATCGCAGCTCGGAAAATATCCTCTAACGCTAACCACTGATACGGAAATGGCAATGTTGATAAACCAGCTTGTTGCATCTCAGCACATAACCCAGTCCATAGAACTCGTGCATTTCGTCCAAAAATAAAATCAGAAACCTGAGAAGAGCCATCTGTCATATAGGCTAAAGCGGATATCCATTCTTTAGGAAGAGCAGATTCTTCCGCGGCTAAGAGCGCATCGGTTAACACTAGTCCTGTAGCTCCCAATGTTTTAGCCACCTTAACCGCTCCCTGAGACATCATGGAACCACCAGCTAACACAGGCACTTGAATTGCACGAACACATTCTTCGATTAATGTCATCGCACCCACAAAAGCTCGATTCGCTTCTGTTTCGTTGTGAGAAATGAGACCAGGACCATCCCAGCCTTGAGCCAAAACTGCGTTTACGCCACTAGCACGAAGAATTTTTGCATCCTTTAGATTTGAAGTAACACCAAAAGTCTTAATTCCTTTGGCTTCTAACGCCTCCATGTAGGGTTCTCTGAGTCCACCTAACATCAAGCCAACAACCGGCACATTCAAATCTAAAATTGCTTCAAATTGCTTTTCAAACTCAACTGGCACTAATGGTCTTTGAGGACTAATACCATAATGTTCCCGCACTGGAGATAACGCTTTATCTAAAACCTGTAGCGTTTTATCGTCATATTGAGTGGATTGTTCTGGGAAAATCTGTAATGCAAACGGTTTGTTGGTTAGCTGTCGAATTGAAACGGTTACTTTTTCAATTTCATCAGCAGTCAAATACCCCGCCGGAAACACACCCAATGCTCCAGCATTACTGGCTTCAGCAACCTGTTCCACAGTTGCCGTCAATGTTGAGGGCATTGCAAAGATCGGTTTTGTGATACCGAAGGTTCTTAATAAGAAATGAGCCTTAGGATTCATTTTTGACATATCCAATTCCATGTGTGTTTTTTGAACACACTAGCATAAAATATTTCCTAAAAGTTGGGAGAGAAACGCAATGAGTGTTGACACAGTTGCCTCTGTTATCTACAAAAATGGACGTTTTTTAATGGTCGAAGAACAAACGTCTCAAGGAATTCGCTTTAATCAACCTGCTGGTCACGTTGAAAAAGGAGAGACCATCATCGAAGCTCTAATAAGAGAAACTCGAGAAGAAGCTTGTGTTGAAATCCTACCTATCCAATTGTTGGGAATTTATAAAAAAGTGGGAAAACACTCCGAACCAGGTCTCGTTCGCCATTATCAACGACATGCATTTATCGCTGAAGTTACTGAAGAATTCCCTTTTGAACATCACTCTCCGGAAATCATTGCACGGCATTGGCTCAGCTTAGAAGAAATTCTTCAGAAACAAGATCAGTTAAGAGGACCTTGTACATTAGAAACTATCTTAGATTTTATCCGTTGGAAAAAACTCTTTTCAAAACAAGAAAACGAGTAAAAACAACGACGGGCTTTGGCTTATGTACAATAGAAGCCATCAAATCGAAATCACTCTAGGAGAGATTAATTGTCAAAGAAAACTGTGGTCGTTGGGCTATCAGGAGGTGTCGACTCCGCAGTCAGTGCCTATTTGCTCAAGCAACAAGGCTATGAAGTTATCGGTTTATTTATGAAGAATTGGGAAGATGATGACGATAGCGAATATTGTTCTTCCCGACAGGATTTAATTGATGCAACAGCAGTAGCTGACGTGGTTGGCATCGATATTGAAGCAGTTAATTTCGCCAAAGAATACAAAGAACGAGTTTTTTCTGAATTTTTAACTGAATATCGTGCAGGACGCACTCCTAATCCAGACGTTCTTTGTAATTCTGAAATTAAATTCAAAGCATTCTTAGACCATGCAATTCGACTCGGAGCCGAGCAAATTGCAACAGGTCACTACGCACGAGTAAGAGAAACTGATCAAGGCTTTCAACTATTAAAAGGACTTGATCCCAATAAAGATCAAAGCTATTTCCTTCATCGTCTTAACCAAGCACAACTTTCTAAAGCAATGTTCCCTGTGGGCGAACTCCATAAAACGGAAGTCAGAAGAATTGCTGAAGAAATCGGCCTTCCTAATGCAAAAAAGAAAGACAGTACCGGAATTTGCTTTATTGGAGAACGTCCTTTTAGAGAATTCTTAAATCGTTATATTGCTAACAAACCCGGCCCAATCAAAACGCCTGAAGGCCGTCTCATCGGAGAGCATATTGGTTTGTCCTTCTATACATTAGGACAACGCAAGGGCATCGGAATCGGCGGTAGTAAAGAAGGAAATGGAGAACCGTGGTTCGTAGCTCGAAAGGATATCCCAAACAATACTCTTTATGTAGTTCAGGGGCACGATCATCCGTGGTTGACCTCCCATCAATTAACTGGAACCAAACCGAGTTGGGTTGCTGGAGTCGCACCTCAACAGAAGAACATCTCGATTAAAACACGTTACCGTATGCCTGATGTTCCAGCTGAAATTCTTGTTGCAGACCAAAATTGCTTAAAGGTCCAAAGTTCTGATGTTCTTTGGGCTGTAACTCCAGGTCAAAGCGCAGTCCTTTATGACCAAGACATCTGTTTAGGTGGCGCTATTATCGAATAGATAACGACAACAACCAAACAAATATTCGCCCCGTGAGTATGAGTGATACCAACGGGGCGTTTTTATATTAAAAAACAATTTCTTTTTGATTCTACTTAACAAGCTTGTTTATTTTTTCGCCACATTTTTAGAGCTAGAGCCACCATAAGCACAAAGACGGCACCTGCGATACCCCCCTCAGTATGCAACTCTGGCATATTGGGAAAATGAGGGGACACACCTGGATCGTCCACCATTAAAGTACCCGCAATCCAGCCAAGCAACATACCACCCGCATAGACAATAATTGGGAAACGGTCAATCGCCTTTAATACGATTTGACTACCGCCCAAAATAAAGGGAACACTAACCAAAAGGCCGAAAACAACCAAGGCCATCTGATGGTGCCCTGGGGCCTGTTCCGCAGCACCGGCAATCGCAATCACATTATCAATCGACATTACCAAATCAGCCACAATAATGGTTTTAATCGCACCCCAGAGTTTTTTACTTGCATGAACTTCTTGCTCTTCTTCATGCATAGGAGCAATTAATTTAATACCGATCCAAAGTAAAAGAACGCCACCACAGAACTTTAAGAACGGTATCTGCATAATGGATACTGCAAACGCAATCAAAACGACACGAAGTGCAATTGCACCGACACAGCCATAAACAACACCTTTAGTTCTCAAAGGTGAATCTAAATTTCGACAAGCTAAAGCGATAACAACGGCATTGTCACCACCTAAAAGGATATCGATTAGGATGATCTGGAAAACCGCTGCCCAGTGGATCTCGGACAGCCAAGTTAATACCATTTCCACGTTTATTTCTCCTTGCTCTTATGCGCTTCAAGGACTTCTTTGAGTAGCTCGCCAATTTGTGATGGATTTCGTGTGGTTCGAATGCCACAAGCCTCTAGCATGGCTAACTTACTTTCAGCTCCACCTTGACCGCCGGAGATAATCGCACCAGCATGTCCCATTCTCTTTCCCGCCGGAGCAGTTACGCCAGCGATAAAACCAACAACCGGTTTTTTCATATGATCTCGAACCCACTGAGCGGCTTGTTCTTCATCAGATCCTCCAATCTCACCAATCATGACAACGGCATCAGTATCAGGATCTTCATTAAAGAGTTGCAACACATCAATGTGTTTTAAGCCGTTGATCGGATCACCTCCGATACCAATAACAGTTGATTGGCCATAGCCTAGTCGGGTCAGTTGCTCTGCGGCCTCATAGGTCAACGTACCTGAACGAGAAACCACTCCAATGCGTCCTTTTTTATGAATTTGAGCAGGCATAATGCCAATTTTTACTTCATCCGGCACCAAAATGCCAGGACAGTTTGGACCTAATAAGCGGGACTTACTCTGCGTTTTACGCATATGCTCCCGAACTCGAACCATATCTAAAATTGGAATCCCTTCTGTAATACAAACGATTAATTCAATACCTGCATCACAGGCTTCAATGATCGCACTCGCAGCTCCTGCCGGTGGAACATAAATGACGCTAACATTTGCATTTGTTTTTTCTTTTGCTTCTTTAACTGTAGCGAAAACAGGGATTCCATCACAAAGTTCTCCAGCCTTCTTTGGATTCACCCCAGCAACAAAGCATTCTTGACCCGCACCATACTCACGACAGAGTCGAGTATGAAACAGCCCTGTTCTACCGGTCATCCCTTGCGTGATGATTCGGCTATTGCAATTAACTAAAATACTCATTTTCCTTCTCTGTTCGCTAGTTCTATTGCTTTCTGAGCCGCTTCATCTAGTGTTTCAGCGACCACAATCGGTAGACCACTATCGTCAAGAATCTTTTTACCAATATCTTCGTGAGTACCTTTCATGCGGACAATAAGAGGTACATTCAATTTAACGTTACGGCAAGCATGCACCACACCTTCTGCGATCACATCGCACTTCATAATGCCACCGAAGATATTAACTAGAATAACCTTAACTTCAGGCTGTTCTACCATGATTTGGAATGCGGCTGTGACTCTCTCCGTACTAGCTCCACCACCAATATCAAGGAAATTCGCAGGTTCTCCACCGAATAATTTAATCGTGTCCATTGTGGCCATAGCAAGGCCCGCACCATTGACAAGACACGCAATATTTCCGCCAAGAGGAATATATTGCAAGCCAGAATTATGTGCTCTTAATTCTGTAGGATCTTCCTGTAAGGGATCGTGCAATACCTTCAATTCTGGGTGCCGATATAAGGCATTATCATCAAAAACCATTTTGACATCTAATGGCAACACTCTTTTATCTGCTGTCACAACAAGAGGATTAATCTCAAGCAATGTGCAATCCATTGAGACGTAGGTTTTCCAAAGTCCCATCAAAACTTCGATAGCCTGTGGTAACACTTCATCGGGCATACCCAGGCGATTAATAACCGTAATTGCTTTCTCTTCAGTTAGGCCGATTTCAATATCGAATTGAACCTGAACAATTTTTTCCGGAGTTTCTACAGCAACACGTTCGATTTCCATACCACCAGCAGAAGAAGCCAGTAGCAATGGTTGTTGAGTAACACGATCTACTAAAAAGCTGACGTAATACTCTGAAACGATATTTACGCCTTCTTGAACTAATACACAACCAACCGGAGCCCCTTCAGGGCCGGTTTGAGGAGTAACTAAATGACTACCGATTAATTTCTCAGAGAAAGCCTTCACATCATCCAGATGGCGAACTACTTTTACACCGCCACCTTTGCCTCGTCCACCAGCGTGAACCTGTGCTTTAACCGCCCAAACGTCACCACCTATATTCCGTGATGCTTGAACCGCTTCTTCTGCAGATTTTGCAACAATACCTTTCGGGATCGGCACACCAAATCGAGACAAAATCTCTCTGGCCTGATACTCGTGAATTTTCATGTTAAAAGAGATTAATCAAAAGTAAACCGAGGGAGAGTTTACCGTATTGAATTCACGGATTTTGCCCTCCCTATCTTTTTTTTACATTAATGCTTCTCATTGCTTAAAAATACTGAAAAATACAAGAGAAAACTGTTTTTATCTAGTATTCCTCATTTTCTTGATTTTCAAGAATTCGATTAATGACTCGAAATGAAAAACCTCTAGAAGCTAAGAAACGAAATTGTTTTGCCTTTTCTTTGGGATCCTTGGTAATTTCGCCAAATTTCCGATCCCATAGCGCTTTAGCCCGTTCATATTCCGTTTCTTTTAAATCTTCAAAGGCCGAATCGATAGATGATTCACTAATACCAGATTGACGCAACTCGTCTCGAAGACGTCGATCTCCGTATCGAGAAGAACGTAACATCAAACGAACTCGAGCAAACCTTTCATCTGAAAGATATTTTTTGCTTTCAAGTTCATCCAACACACTTTCGATTAGAGCGGAATCAGCATCGCTAAAAAAATCCGAGAGTTTTTGAACCAACTCTGCACGACTTCTTTCTCGTAAAGCTAATAAAGCCACCGCTTTTCGCATAATGGCTTTACGTTGATCATTCTCTTGCGTCAAGATCATAGATCTTCAAACAACTCTTCCTTAACAGCAAAATCAGCTGTCACTTCTGGGGAAACAACGGAAGCCGTTTTTTCCTCTGCTTTAGGATCGCTGGCTTGTAATTTGCTACGAATCTGAGCTTCGATTTGCTTCATTTCTTCTGGGTGATCCTTAAGCCATTGGCGAGCTGCGGCCTTACCCTGACCAATCTTAGATCCTTGATAAGCATACCAAGCACCAGACTTATCAAAAATCTTCATCTCGGTACCGATATCAATGACCTCTCCTTCACGGGAAATACCTTCACCGTACAAAATTTCAAATTCGGCTTGCTTGAATGGAGGGGCAACTTTATTTTTTACAACCTTAACTCGAGTTTCATTACCTAAAACATCATCGCCTTTCTTCACGCCACCAATACGACGAATGTCCAAGCGAACCGTAGCGTAGAACTTGAGTGCGTTACCGCCAGTCGTCGTTTCAGCAGATCCGTACACCACACCAATTTTTTGACGAACCTGATTGATGAAAACCACCAATGTATTTGCTTTCTTAATACTAGCAGTGAGTTTACGAAGTGCTTGGCTCATCAAGCGAGCTTGCAGGCCGGGAAGAGCTTCGCCCATGTCACCTTCTATTTCAGACTTTGGAACAAGAGCGGCTACCGAGTCAATTACCACCAAATCAACTGCACCAGAGCGCACCAGAGAATCAGTAATTTCTAGAGCCTGTTCACCATTATCTGGTTGAGCTAATAATAAGTCGTCAATATTGACACCTAAGTTACGGGCATAGTTCACATCTAAAGCGTGTTCTGCATCGATAAAGGCACACGTTCCACCTAATTTCTGCATTTCAGCCACGATGTGTAACGTCAATGTCGTTTTTCCAGAAGATTCTGGTCCATAAATTTCAACAACACGACCTCGTGGCAAACCACCAACACCTAACGCATAATCGAGTGTAAAAGAACCCGTTGAGACAACGTCAAGATCTTCCAAATGTGGCTGATCCCCCATACGCATTACCGCATCTTTACCAAATTGCTTAGCAATTTGATCCAAGGCCATTTTTAGAGCCTTTTTACGGGCTTCTGTATCGACAATCTGTTCAACAGGCGCTTTCATCTTTTTCTTTTCAGCCATCTTTTATATTATTCCTTTGTTCGAATCAAACTACGAAAGTCATTCGTATTTTGTTCAATGGTAATCGAAAAATATTTGGAGAAAAATTATTTCTTCATTTATATCGTTACAGTAAGTATAATTCGACCACACAAAAATAAAATGCACTCGAGAATTTCATTTTTTCTCTGTTTCAGTTGACAAGCATTTTTTTTTAGGTATAATTTCGTTCTCTCAAGTTTGCTTGTTGAGAATTTTGATCGGGTTGTTAGCTCAGTTGGTAGAGCAGTGGACTTTTAATCCATTGGTCGTGAGTTCGAGTCTCGCACAACCCACCAAAACTCGTAAGAGTATCCTGAGTGGGAACATAGCTCAGTTGGTAGAGCAGCGGACTCTTAATCCGTCGGTCCCGGGTTCGAATCCCTGTGTTCCCACCAATTTTATTCTTTCTAACTATTCTGTTTATTTCCGTATAACTGATTAGCAAGCAACGTTTATTGGGAACATAGCTCAGTTGGTAGAGCAGCGGACTCTTAATCCGTCGGTCCCGGGTTCGAATCCCTGTGTTCCCACCACAATAATCTCGTTTGGTCTAAAGCCAAACGAGATTTCCTTTTTTGTGCAAATTTTCTTTCGAATAGAACGCTTTTGTTGCCAATTTTCATGAATAATCGTGGGGTTGTACCCTAGAAACTCTTGAAGCTCCATAAAAAAGTTAGAGCTGGCCAATTAAGGAAAAAAAGTGATTGATTTACAACATATTTCTCAGGAATATAAAACCTCTGACGGTCAATCAACGTTTTACGCATGTAAAGACGTCAATATCCACATCAATAAAGGCGATATCTTCGGAATTATTGGCCGATCTGGTGCCGGTAAAAGTACTTTAGTCCGTTGTATCAACTTATTAAATCGTCCAACTTCCGGAAAAGTAATTGTTGATGGTAAAGATCTAACAGCCATGAACATTGCCGATTTAAGAAAAATGCGCCGTGAAATTGGGATGATTTTCCAGCACTTCAATTTACTGTCTTCGCGAACTGTCTATGACAACATCGCTTTACCTTTGGAACTCGCTGGAGTCAGTAAATCCGAGATTCAGAAAAAAATAGAACCTTTAATTGAATTGGTTGGACTATCTGAACATAAGCATAAGTATCCATCCCAGCTATCCGGTGGACAAAAGCAACGAGTGGGTATTGCGCGAGCACTTTCTTCAAATCCAAAGATTCTTTTAAGTGATGAAGCTACATCCGCTTTGGACCCTGAAACTACCCAAGCTACATTAGAACTACTAAAAGAAATTAACCAAAAATTGGGACTCACTATTGTGATGATTACCCATGAAATGGATGTGGTAAAGCAGATTTGTAACAAAGTGGTAGTGATGGAACGGGGTCAGATCGTTGAAAGTGGTACCGTACTCGATGTTTTCCGTGACCCTAAGCACGAAGTCACCCAGGCACTTTTAGGTAGTGTACTTGCGGCTCGAGAACTCCCTCCTCGAATCGTAGAACGCCTTAGAGAACAATTAAGAAATCGTAGTCCTCAAAATAAACCGATTCATTTATTGCGATTGACTTTCGTTGGAGTTCACACTACGGATCCCGTGATTTCTGAAGCCTGTCGATTGTTTAATTTGGACTTCAACATCCTTCTTGGACAAGTAGATGATATTCAAGGTCAAAGTTACGGTACTCTGACGATCACTTTGACAGGAAGTAAGGAAAATTATCTGCAATCCTTAGATTTTATCCGATCCAAACAAGTAAAAGTTGAGGAGCTCAATCATGTCCTCTAATTTGATTAATTTACTTTGGGAATCTTTACTCGAAACGATTTTTATGGTCGGCATTAGCGGTATTTTGGGTGCTACGATCGGTATCCCTCTAGGCGTATTCCTTTTTATTACCTCGATAAAGGGAATCACCCCAAGACCAGTAATCAATCGAATTATCGGAACGATCGTCAATATCGTCCGTTCAGTTCCCTTCATTATCCTTTTAGTAGCGATTATTCCGTTTACACGACTCATTGTTGGTTCTTCGATTGGAACGACTGCAGCGATTGTTCCGCTTACGATTGCAGCCGCTCCTTTCATCGCTCGACTCGTAGAAACAAGCCTTCGAGAAGTAGATAAAGGTTTGATCGAAGCCGCTGAATCCATGGGGGCCTCGAACACTCAGATCATCCTTAAAGTACTACTTCCTGAAGCAATGCCGGGCATCTTGGCTGGATTGACCATTGCCTTTGTTGCTTTGGTTGGCAGTTCAGCAATGGCTGGAGCCGTCGGTGGCGGTGGTCTTGGTGACATG
>CAZBHT010000002.1:0-38453 GCA_964491655.1 uncultured Burkholderiaceae bacterium | reverse complement strand
AGACGCTAAGAAATTTGTAAATCTAGCCCTTGACAGGACGGAGTGATCCACAGATGTCTATTAACGAGGTATGTTTTTATATGGTCTTATGACTTGTTAATCCTCAGGTCTTATATTTTGTAAACGATCTGTAATCTTTTTGATTAAAAGAAGAGCATTGAGTGACTATAAAGGTGGTATCTCGATGGGGCTCGGGTACAATTAGCAAATTAATTTATAAATCTATTTTTGCGATGACTTCTACTAAAAATATTGTTGTATTAATTTCTGGACGTGGTAGTAATTTCAAAGCAATGTATGAAGTTGCCTGTGCTGAACAATGGGCTCAGAAAATCGGGGCCCGTTTTTCAGCGGTTATTTCTAATCGTCCAGATGCTGGAGGCCTTTCTTTTGCACAAGAAGTTGGCTTACCAACTCGTGTTGTCGATCATAAAGCCTACGAGTCTCGCGAAGATTTTGAAAAAGAGTTGATTCGTGTTTGTGATGAATTTCATCCCGATTTAATCGTGTTGGCTGGATTTATGCGTGTATTAACCCCTTATTTTGTAAATCATTATGAAGGGAAAATTTTAAATATCCATCCTGCATTACTACCGATGTTCCCAGGTTTACATACGCATGAAAGAGCCCTTGAGGCAGGAATTCGTGTTCACGGAGTGACGGTGCATTTTGTTTCTTCCGTTTTGGATGGTGGATCGATTATTGGCCAGGCTGCGGTACCTGTTTTAGCCGGAGACGATCCTGATACTCTTGCCTCTCGAGTACTAAAACAAGAACACATTCTTTACCCTCGTGCGGTTAAGTTAGTGGTTCAAGGTAGGGTCAAGTTGCAAGACGGTAAAACTGTGATGGATTTTGATGCCAGCAAAGAGCTAGCAATCTTTTAGGAATTAAAATGGTTGAAAATAAATCAGGTTCTAGGGCTTCTCGCCCAGCAACGTCAGGTTTTCGTAGAAGAGGCGAAACACCTAAAAAACGTCAGTTAACGGATCGACAGAAGGCCGCTCGTGAACGTTGGGCAAAAATGAGTCCAGAGGAACGTCATACACATGACCCCAATAAAGCTCCCAATCCAAGACAAGTAAAACGTAATCCAGGAGAAGTTCGGATTACTTCATTAGTCGTGGATGAATTGTCAAAGGCTTTACGTAGTATTCTGAAACTCGATGGACCTGCAGACGTTTTAATGAGTATTTACTTTAAGAATGCTCGACATTTGGGGCCACGTGAAAGAAGTTTGATTGCTGAAGGAATTTATTTCACGATGCGTCATCTTTCTATGATCACATGGCGTATGAACCCGGTTAAACCATTCCAAGCTCCTAGACTAACGGCTTTGCTTGCTCTTTCGTTACAGCATGGAAGAGACAAGATTGAAGATCATATTATTGGCCGAGAAGCTCAGCCTTTAGCAAATATGCTTAAAGCAGACGCTCATAAGGCTCCGAAGCAATTTCAGGCAGAAGTTCCTGAGTGGCTTTTCAATAAGTTAGTGATCCAATACTCGGACCATAAGTTGCTTTTCGATGCCATGCAAGAATCAGCAACTCTTGATTTGAGAGTTAATTCCTTAAAGGCAAAACCTGAAGAAGTAATTGCTGAACTTGAAGAACACGGAGTTAAAGCGGTTCGTGGTACTTATTCACCGGACTGTGTACGCCTCGATGTAAAACCTGCATTGACTCAGTGGCCAATTTATAAGGAAGGTAAGGTTGATGTGCAGGATGAGGGCAGTCAGTTGATTGCCCGCTTGATGCAACCTCGCCGTGGTGAGATGATCTGTGATTTCTGTGCTGGCGCTGGTGGAAAAACCTTGGCTTTGGGCGCTCTTATGAAATCAACCGGTCGTCTTTATGCTTTTGATGTTAATGAAAGACGTTTAGATGGTCTATCTCCTCGCATGAGAAGAGCAGGTTTATCAAATGTTCATCCATCCGTGATCCGAAATGAAAACGATAATCGAGTTAAACGTCTTTACGGCAAACTCGATCGAGTTTTGGTTGATGCACCATGCTCAGGAACCGGTACATATCGTCGAAATCCCGATCTGAAGTGGCGTTTCGGTGAAGATGAATTAACACGAATTAATGAAATCCAAAAATCGGTTTTGAAGTCCGCTTCCCAAATGATTAAGGATGGTGGACGCATTGTTTATGCAACTTGCTCCCTTCTTAAAGAAGAAAACCAAGATGTCATCGAGGCTTTCTTACAAGAAAATCCAGACTTCGAATTACTGAATGCTTGGGATATTTTGGCTTCTCAAGGTGTGGAAGTTTTGCAATTCCAAAAAGACCGTTTCGGGCCCTACTTTGTAATGCTTCCCCACTTAAATAAGACCGATGGCTTCTTTGGAGCCGTTCTAGCTAAAAAGAAAACAAAGCTACAGGAAGAGGATAAGTAAAAACACACTTCTCGGGAGCTAAGATCTGTAGCTCTCGAGATTTTTTAATTGGTAACGTTATGCGTTTCAAATTTCTCAAGGGAAGTTTTTTTCTTTGGTCTTTAGTTGTTCTATTTTGGACTTTAGACCTTACCTATCGTCCTACATTGTGGACGCTAATAGGGGCTTTAGGTGTAATGTCTACAATCTTTGGCTTTTTCCTTTTACTGACAGGGAAATGGCGGACCTCCCTATTGTGGCTGACGATTGTTGGCGTTGCACTGTATCTTTTAAATCTAGGAAAACGTCTTTTTTGGAAAGATCGTCTTAAATTTGAAGATTTCACGGTTTTTACGGATCCAACTAATTTTGAAACTGTATTTCATTACCCTTTGGAGTGTGGATTGGCAACGCTTTTGCTAATCGGGTTGATTTTTCTTTGTATCAAGAGTTTTTATGTAGATAAAACAAAATTAACTGTAATGAATCGCTTAACCATAGCGACTCTATCTATTGTCGTGGGTGTTTTGGGGGCTTATTTTGCACTCCAAAATGGTCAACACAAATGGATGGAAAATATGCGCAAAGGAAGCAATGTCATTGCAAATATTTTGATGTCTTCGAAGCTTCAATATACAAGTCCTGCTTCCTTGATGGTAAGTAGTGAAAAATTTCCGACATCTATGAACCATATTGGTAAGAATCTTTCAAAACCATTATCTGATGTCGTCCTGATTTTGCAAGAATCAACGATGGATCCTAGAAGTTTAAAGGGGATTGATCCATGGTCTTTGCCGACATTGACGATGTTTAATTCTCCATATGCAACGCAACAGGGTGCGTTACGAGTGCATACCTATGGTGGAGGAACCTGGAGAAGTGAATTTAGTGCTTTAACAGGTTTAAGTTCCTCGGATTTTGGAGTACTAGCTGGTTCGGTATTTTATTCTGCAGTATTTCATGTACAAGATTCTTTATGGTCTCGACTAAAACAAGCGGGTTATAAAGTCATTATCGTGACGCCTTTTGCAGAAGGATCCTATAACTCGGGTAAGGCCTACCGTCAGTTAGGTGCCGACGAAATGATTCATGTAGCGGATCTTGGATGGCCTGGATCAAATCGTAAAAATGTTTGGGATATTCCGACCTCTGAGTTATTAGCAATGGTTCGCAAGGTTATGGAACGAGACCATTCTGGACCCATTGCTGTATATGCTCTAACAATGAGGGAACATGGTCCTTATCCTGCACAAAAGAATCATTCATTACGAGCTACTGAATCAAAAGTTGATGTGGGGCAATTAGCTTCTTTGGCTGAATATGTGGATCGATTGAAATCCGCAGATAAGGCAGTTGTCGAATTTGATCAATGGATTCAGCAACGTGCACGACCAACGGTTATGGTTCGATTTGGCGATCATCAACCGGCTTTATCTTGGAAGACTGGACAAAATTCATCTGAAATAAATTCGGAATACATTACTAATTACGTTCTCATCGATAATCAGGTCCAAGGTAAAGAAACCATTCCTGCACTTACTGACATTATTTTCCTACCCTCTCTTATTCTCAAGCGAATTGGAGTCGAAATGGGAGATTTTTATAAGACAGCTTCAATCATGTATGAACTCTGTGATGGACGATATCAGGATTGCTCTGATAAGCGATTGTTAAAAGCATTCCAAAATGAGATTTATGTAAATCAGAGGATTGCTGAATAATGAAGCGAAAAATTGATTTTTAAGTAGATAACAAAAAACCGAAGCATCGCTTCGGTTTTTCTTTAGAAATCTAAGCCGGATTATTTCAGCTTAGTTTCCTTGTATAACACATGCTTACGAGCAACAGGGTCATACTTAGACATTTCCATCTTACCAGTCGAATTACGCTTGTTCTTCGTTGTGGTGTAGAAATGTCCTGTACCAGCTGTAGAAGCTAGTTTGATTTTTTCACGGATACCTTTTGCCATGGTGAACTCCTATTAGATTTCGCCGCGGGCTCGGAGGTCCGCCAGAACAGCTTCAATGCCATTCTTGTCGATCGTACGCAGGGCTGCATTTGTTACGCGCAGACGGACCCAGCGGTTTTCGCTCTCAACCCAGAAACGACGGTACTGTAAGTTGGGCATAAAACGACGCTTAGTCTTGTTGTTGGCGTGCGAAACGCAATGGCCGACCATCGGCTTCTTGCCGGTGACTTGACACACTCGTGCCATCGCTAACTCTCCAGAAATAAAAACGTTTATCAATTCCTCTCCAAGCGATCAAATAACACCGTTAATTGATGGCCAGAGGATCAAAAGCCGTAATTATACTGATTTTTCGATTTCTTTGCACGAATAAAAGCATCTATTTTATTTTTTCCTCTAGAAACCCGATTGACTCAGATACAATGACGCATCATTAACTTGTTTTGGGAGAGGCCGGTGAAGGTTCTTTTAGCTCAACCTAGAGGGTTTTGTGCCGGAGTTGATCGAGCAATTGCGATCGTGGAGAGGGCTTTGGTGGTACATGGGGCCCCGATTTATGTACGACATGAAATTGTTCATAACAAATACGTTGTGAATACACTGCGTAACAAGGGAGCCATTTTTGTTAATGAAGTCAGTGAAGTTCCTGATAATTCGGTTCTGGTTTTTTCTGCTCATGGTGTACCTCGCTCTGTAGAGGATGAAGCACGTGCTCGTAAGTTGAAAATTTATGATGCCACTTGTCCTCTAGTGACTAAGGTTCATGCTGAAGTTGCAAAAATGCATCGTAATGGCTATCAAATTATTATGATTGGTCATAAAGGCCACCCAGAGGTTGAAGGAACTGTCGGTCAAGTACCTTCTGAGATTGAAGTGATTGAAAGTCCAGAACAAGTTCAATCCTTAGAAGTTAAAGACTCAGAGAAGGTAGCCTACGTTAGTCAAACTACGATTTCTCATGACGATGCAAAAGAAGTTATTCGATCTTTGAAAGAGCGTTTCCCTCAGATTCTGGAACCTAAAAAAGCAGACATTTGCTATGCCACACAGAATCGACAGGATGCGGTCAAAGAGTTAGCGAAAGCTGTTGATCTGGTTCTGGTGGTCGGTAGTAAGACAAGTTCAAATTCTAATCGTCTTCGTGAAGTTGCTGAAAAAGTTGGTACTCGTGCTTATCTAATCGATGGCGCTAGTGAGTTAGATGAAAAGTGGTTTGATGGGATTGAATGTATTGGAATTACAGCCGGTGCTAGTGCTCCTGAGATTTTAGTAGAAGAAATTATCGAAAAACTAAAATCGTTTTCTTTAGTATCGGTCACAACTATGAGTGGGGTGGAAGAAAACGTAGAATTTCCGTTGCCGAAAGGGTTGTGGAAAAAGGATGTGGAAGCTGCGATCCTCAAAGGCCAATGAAAGCATCTCGGATGCAAGGTTTAAAAGTTATGAGTAGCAAGAAGGAACATGTTTCAGCTACTCCGGCAACGGAATGGCTAAAGGCTCACAAAGTCCCTTATGAGGGTAGTACTTATGAATATATTGAACACGGTGGAACCCAATGGGCGGCGAAGTGCTTCAATGTAGACGAACATATGGTAATTAAGACCCTTATTATGCAGAATGAATCAGCTACTCCTTTGGTGATCTTGATGCACGGTGACTGTGAAGTTTCTACTAAGAGCTTAGCTCGTCAAGTTGGAGCTAAGCATATCGAACCTTGTAAACCGGAGCAGGCTGAACGAAATAGTGGATATCGTGTCGGAGGAACTTCGCCTTTTAATACCCGAAAACGGATGCCGATTTACGTTCAAAAAACTATTTTAGATTTACCTCAAATCTACATTAACGGAGGACGTCGAGGCTTCAACATTAAAATTGATCCTCAAATCCTCGTCACGGTTTTAGGCGCAAAGACCGTTGATTGCGCCCTCAGTTCTACTCGGTAGCTGTATTAAGAGTCCAGCGAGGTTTGATTTGAAAACCGGTAGCTGTGGATTTAGTGTTTTGAGCGGATTGGATATCTTTAAGGTGAGCCGCCGCGGCTACGGCGATCATTGCACCATTATCCGTACACAAGTTGCTTGGTGGGAAAAAAACTTTAGCACCAATGCGTCGGCAACTTTTCTCCAAAGAAGCTCTTAATTGCTTGTTGGCAGAAACTCCCCCGGCAACGACTAGGTTTTTGCATCGAGTTTTCTTTAAAGCCTTAATGGATTTAGTTACTAAAACATCTGTAACCGAATCAACAAATTCTCGAGCAAGATCGTATTTGAACTGTGGATTTTGAGGATTTTCTGCGTTACGAATGGCATTCATAACAGCAGTTTTTAATCCAGAGAAACTAAAATCGAAATTAGGAGCATGAATCAAGGGACGAGGTAGCTCAATAACACCACTTCTACCTAATTCAGCAAAGCGAGAAACAACCGGACCACCGGGGTAGCATTCTCCAAGTGCTTGAGCGGTTTTGTCAAAGGCTTCCCCCGCTGCGTCATCTAGCGTTTCTCCCAATAATTTATATTGGCCTAGAGCTTGGACTTCCATTAATTGAGTATGTCCACCAGATACGAGAAGCGCTACAAACGGGAAAGTAGGCTTATCACTTGCTAGCATTGGGGAAAGGAGATGACCTTCCATATGATGAATGCCGATGACCGGTATATCCAAAGCCAAACCGATAGCATGAGCTACAGAAGTGCCAACGAGTAATGCACCTGCAAGTCCAGGTCCTTCCGTAACCGCAATCGCATCGAGATCTTTTCGAGTTTTATGAGCTTTTTCCATGACGGTATCAATCAAAGAAATGGCACGTCGAATGTGATCACGACTTGCTAATTCGGGTACAACGCCTCCATAAAGGCGATGCATATCTATTTGTGAATGTAAGGCCTCACTGAGTAAGCCTTTTTCTGTGTCGTAGAGCGCTGCGCCCGTTTCATCACAAGATGATTCAATCCCAAGAATTAGCATTTAAATAACCTTAAAAAGAATTCAAGATATTTTAAGTGATTCTTTGCATCCTGATAGGGATGTAGTCGGTTATAAAGTATGAAAAAACACAGAAATTTTGAAATATGGTGTTATGATTGCCGTCCAGAATGAAATGATCGTTGGTAAATAAAAGAAGGTGGTGATACTGAATCTGGTGTTTTTTGATATTCCAACTGTCGTAATTGTGCGACACTTGATGTGCAGAAAACCCATTGAACGATAAAAATATCGTTTTTGAACAATAGATTTACACATAAAACGAAAAAATAGCTTAGAATTGCAAACTTTCGAGTGGCATGTACGGAGTGTTTCTGCGTATTTTGCCTACAAATTAATTTATTAACTGGTACTCGTTACCCATTTTTCTATAGGTTTAGGTGCTCAATGCCCACTATCCGCGTTAAAGAAAACGAACCGTTTGAAGTTGCTTTACGTCGCTTCAAGCGTACTATTGAAAAGAGCGGTCTTTTGACTGAACTTCGTGCCCGTGAGTTCTATGAAAAGCCAACAGCAGAACGTAAGCGTAAAAAGGCTGCTGCTGTTAAGCGTCATTACAAGCGCTTGCGTAGCATGATGCTCCCTAAGAAGCTTTACTAAGAAGCTTTAGTTTCCGATTTCTTATCTCATCGAGAAGATTATGAGTCTGAAGGATTTAATTGTCTCCAACATGAAAGAAGCGATGCGCGCTCATGATGCGGGTCGTCTCAGTGTAATTCGATTGCTTTTAGCTGCGATCAAGCAAAAAGAGGTCGATGAGCAGGTTGTTGCAGATGATGCTCTGATTCAGTCGATTGTTGCTAAGCTTATTAAGCAACGCAAAGATTCTGTACAGCAGTATCTTAATGCTGATCGTCAGGATCTTGCAGATAAAGAATCTGCAGAAATTTCAGTTTTATCTTCTTATCTGCCTAAGCAGATGACTGAAGAAGAAATTAAACAGGTTGTTGATTCTGTTATGGCTGAGCTTGGTGTGACCGGTCTCGGTGCGATGGGAAAGGTAATGGGGAAAGTCAAGCCAATGGTAGCCGGTAAGGCGGATATGTCTAAAGTATCCGCAGTTATTAAGGCAAAGTTGACTGCTTGATTAATTCATTATAAAACCTAAGCCTCGTCGGATTTATGCCAACGAGGCTTTAGGTTTTTCTGGAAGATTATCGATGATTTCTCAGTCTTTTATTAGTGAGCTTATTGATCGCGTCGATGTTTACGACGTGGTTAATCGTCGTGTTCCTTTAAAGGATAAGGGAGATAGAGGTTGGGCCTGTTGTCCATTCCATAACGAAAAGACATCTAGCTTTTCGGTAAGTCGAAGTAAAAATTTTTACCATTGTTTTGGTTGTGGTGCTCACGGAAATGCCATCAATTTTGTTATGCAATATGAGGGCGTTGATTATCCGACTGCAATTGAGCGACTGGCTCAAGATTATGGAATGACGGTTCGTTATGACGGACAGAGAAAACCAAATCAAGATCGAATTCGTTTGACCGACGTCATGAAGGCGGCCCAGGACTACTATCGTGTGTGTTTCAATTCACAGCACGGAAGTGAGGCTCGTCAGTATTGCCTTGAACGAGGTCTTAGTCCAGAAACTATTGAAAAATTTGCCATAGGTTATTCGCCAGACTCATGGCATGGGTTGACACAATCATTAAAAAATATCGATCCCAAATATTTAAAGGAATCGGGCTTACAGAAAGAAGGGAAAAACGGTGAACTTTACGATTTTTTCAGAAATCGTCTCATGTTCCCAATTCGAAATTCTCGAGGGCAAACTATCGCATTTAGTGCCCGTACAATGTGTGGTGAAAATCCAAAATATATCAATACAGGTGAGACTCCAATCTTCATTAAAGGTCAAGAAGTTTTTGGACTTTATGAAGGGCGTCAATCTATCCACGACAAAGGTCGAGTTATTGTTGTTGAAGGACAGATGGACGTTATTCAATTGTCTCAAGCTGGTTTTGGTGAGTCTTGTGCCCCATTAGGCACAGCGATTAAAAAAGAGCATATTGAGAAACTACTTAAGTTAACAGACAAAATTATTTTCTCCTTTGACGGGGATGAAGCGGGACGCAAGGCTGCGAAGCGAGCGATGGTCTTATCCCTTCCATTATTGTCTGATAAACAGAAAGCCTTATTTCTTTTCTTACCAGAAGGTGAAGATCCCGATAGCTTCGTAAAGAAACAAGGCAAAGAAGCTTTTGAGAATGAAATCCTTCGGGCGATCCCTTTGTCCAAATTTATGTTGGATTCCTTATCTGAAGGACGAGATCTGAAATTAGCGGAAGACAAAGCTTCTTTCTTATCTGAGGCAAATCCTTTAGTGCGTTCCATCGGAAGTGATACCGTAAAAAACGATATTGTTCGTCAAATTGCAACAATGTGCGGTATGGAACTTTCTTACGTTAACCGGGAATTTGGTCTTAGAGAAGTTGAAGTATCGACGTCATTGCCGATTTATCGAAAAAATAAGTGGTCTGATAATAAGGGGGCGTCTCATTCGACTTTTCAGCCCCGTATTCCGGCAATCGATAAAAATTCACCACTACTATGCGTATTAAGAAATTTTATTCAATATCCTCAATTAGCTGTTGAATACGAGAAAAGTGCCACGGAAATGATGATTGGCATTAATAATGTGGTGGCAAAAACGGTGTTGAAGGTGATCTCTGTGATTACCCATGAAGCCGACGATGGATTTGTCTTTGCAGATCGATTGCGAGATATTCCAGAGGATGCAAAGGGTGAGCAATTTGAACGGATGATAGAAAACAACCGGAATATTTTGCTTGGCTTACTTGAGGGAATCGATGAATCTAATTTAATTCGGGAAGAAGTGGCTAAAGCTCACGAATTAAATACCCCGTATATCTGTGCAAAGTACGAGGTAGAACTTATTTTTCTACAAACAGAGAAAAACCGTTTAGATGTTGAAATCAAACAGTTGATTGAAAAAGGCCTGTCCGATGATTCTTCAAGAGATCGTTACCGACAGCTCTATCAATCTCGACAACGTATTATTCAAAACGATAAAGCGATAAGGACACGGCTGAGTAAGGCTATTACACGAGATAATTAGTTGATTGAAAACAACATAAATAGCCGTGAAATGATAGAATTTCTTGACAAATTAAACCTAAATGGTAAATTTAGAAAGTTAAGGTATATGTGCGCCCAGGAGACAAAGGTCGGAGGCGTGTTTGAACCCTAAGGGGATCGATATTCGAGATTTAAAAATAGATCCATACGAGATTCACTCCATGAGCCAGTATAGATCTCCATATCGATATCTTAGGATAATTCTAGGGAAGTTTGAAAGATGAAACCTTAAAGGTACTAAAAGGTACCCGAGGGGTTTTGTTTTTTCATTTTCTGAAGAATGCTGATAAAAGGTCAGCAAAAAGGTGGAATATGGCAACTGCCAAAAAAACAACGAGCAAATCAAAAAAGTCTGAGAACGAAGTTAGTGCAGAAACCACTGATGCTGTAGTGGATACGACGGTAGAAGAAGTGGTTGCAAAAGAAGCTAAAAAGACCACTAGGAAAAAAACTACAACAACCACGAAAACCACAACAAGAAAAAAAACTGAAAAAGTTGCTGGCGAGGAAGTAAAGTCAGAAACTGTTGTTGCTCCTGCTAGTGAAGAAGTCGAAAAAGCCCCAAAAAAGACTACAAGACGTACCACTAAAAAGGTCGCGGAAGAGGCTGTTGTTGCTGAACCTAAAAAAACAACTAGAAAGACCAGTAAAGCAGCTGAAGTAGAGGAAGTTGAAGAAAAAACGACAAAGCGTCGTGCCTCTACTAAGAAAGCAACAGAAGAAGATGGTGAGTCTACAACGACCACCAAGAAGGCTACTACAAAAACTGCAAAGAAAAAAACAGCTGGTCGTCCAGGTCGCAAACCCAAAGCAAAGGTTGAAGATCACGAAGATGATTTAATTGGCGACAGCGATGATGATACAGAAGATGCAGAAGTTGCTATTGCAGAGTCCTATGTTCCTTCTGTGAGCACGCGTGGTAGAAAAGGTGCTCGTGACAAGATGATGAAGGATGCTCTTTCTAAGAGCTATCACGCACAAGAAGCTGAAGATAAAGAAACTCGTCTGAATAAACTGAAAGCTCTTATTCGTATGGGTAAAGAGCGTGGTTATCTCACCTATTCTGAAGTGAATGACCACATGCCAGAAAACATCGTGGATCCGGATCAGATCGATCAGATCATTTCTACTTTAGCTGATCTTGGTATTCAGGTATATGAGCATGCTCCTTCCGCTGACGATATGCTCATTGGCGATTCTGTTCCTACAGTAACCGATGACGCTGCGGATGAAGAAGCCGAAGCTGCATTGGCCACAGTTGACAGTGATTTCGGTCGTACAACGGATCCTGTTCGTATGTATATGCGCGAAATGGGTTCTGTTGAATTGCTCACCCGCGAAGGTGAAATTGAGATCGCAAAACGAATTGAAGATGGTCTCAAACATATGGTTCATGCGATTTCAGGCTGTCCAACTACGATCGTAGCGATCTTAGAAGACGCTGAAAAAGTTCGTTCTGGCTTAATGCAGATCGATGAAATCGTTGACGGTTTAAATGATATTGATGATGTTATTGAATCGAATACGATTGATGATATCGAAACTGATGAAAGTACTGACATCGGTGCTTCCGGGATGACTGCTGGACAGTTGGAAGAGTTGAAGGATCAGGTTTTAGAGCGTCTTGATAAGTGCAAAATTGAGTATGAAAATCTAAAAGTTGCCTATGCTAAGGAAGGAAACCGCTCACAGGAATTCATTGATGCTCAGAATGCAATTCGTCAAATCTTGTTGACTTTGCGTTTCACGGCTAATACGGTTGAGCGTCTTTGCAATACCTTGAGAACCCAAGTGGAAGGTATCCGTAAGATTGAATCTCGTATTTACGACATCATGGTTAATCGAGCCAAGATGCCTCGTGATTACTTCTTGAAGGGATTCCTTGAAAATCAGACGGATTTATCTTGGTCTGAAGCAGAAGCACATGCTGGAAAGGCATACTCTGGTTTGATTGAACGTCGTCTTCCTGAAATTCAGCAGATGCAACAGCAATTACTGGATATTCAGAACAGCGTAAGTCTGCCATTGAAGGATCTTAAAGATATCTTCAATCAGATGGCTACTGGTGAAGCCAAGGCTCGTAAAGCAAAGCGAGAAATGACTGAAGCAAACTTACGTTTGGTAATTTCTATTGCTAAGAAGTACACAAACCGTGGTTTACAGTTCTTGGATCTGATTCAAGAAGGTAACGTTGGTTTGATGAAGGCTGTAGATAAGTTTGAATACCGTCGAGGCTATAAGTTCTCTACTTATGCAACTTGGTGGATTCGTCAGGCCATTACTCGTTCTATTGCGGACCAGGCTAGAACCATTCGTATTCCGGTTCATATGATCGAAACGATCAACAAGATGAATCGAATTTCTCGTCAAATTCTGCAAGAAACTGGTGTAGAACCAGATCCAAGCGAATTGGCAGAAAAGATGGATATGCCGGAAGATAAGATTCGTAAGATTCTGAAGATTGCAAAAGAACCGATTTCAATGGAAACACCAATTGGTGATGATGATGATTCTCATCTTGGCGATTTCATTGAGGATACCGGTACGGTTGCGCCAGCCGACGCCGCTCAACACTCCAGCTTAACCGAGATCACTAAGGAGGTCTTAGACTCCTTGACTCCAAGAGAAGCAAAAGTTTTGAGAATGCGTTTCGGTATTGAGATGAATACAGACCATACTTTGGAAGAAGTGGGCCGTCAGTTTGATGTAACTCGCGAACGTATTCGTCAGATCGAGGCGAAGGCTCTTAGAAAGCTGCGTCACCCCAGTAGATCTGATAAACTACGTAGCTTCTTGGATGGTGATCGCGAAGAGTAACCGTCTAGCGCCCTATAGCTCAGTTGGTTAGAGCAGGCGACTCATAATCGCTTGGTCACAGGTTCAAGTCCTGTTGGGGCGACCAAAATTATAAGACCCTGTTTTTACAGGGTTTTATTTTTTGTTTTCAGAAATTTTCTCGTTTTTACTCAATTAAATCTCAGTACAACTTACGATTTTGTCTTATTGTTCCTCCAATCTATTGATCGTTCGGGTTGTACTAAATTGGGTTTCTTTTAATAAATTGATAATTTCCGTAATTGAGTTCATTAAGCTTTATGTTGCTTTAATTATACTGTATATTTGTAACAATATATTACAAAAGTGTTTGTCTTATAAATAGAAAAGCGGATTTGATTCCAAATCCGCTAACGGTGTAATACCCAATCCGATTCTTAGCTCAATCGGAAAAGCACAACAAGGAGAAACTTCAAATGAAACTGATGAGATAGTACTCGTTAGAGCTCATCAATGAACACAAATTCTCCCATTTTGCGCACGCCGACCCAAAAATGGATGAGGTATCAGTCCCAACGATGAAATACAAAAAATGCCCCTAAAACGATCAAGAGAAAGCCAACAATATAGTTCCATTTGATCGGTTGTCCGAGATAAAAGACTGAGAAAGCCAAAAAGATCGTCAAAGAAATAACTTCTTGTAATGTCTTTAGCTCTGCGGGAGAAAAATATCCAAAACCAATTCGGTTTGCAGGTACTTGTAAACAATACTCAAAAAAAGCAATTCCCCAACTAGCCAAAATGACTAGCCAAAGTGGTAAGTGAGTGAATCGTAAATGACCGTACCAAGCGAAGGTCATGAAAAGGTTAGAGGCCGTTAGTAGACCGATAGTGAGGAATGGAATGCTGTTCAGCATAATCAGAATCTAGAGAAAAAAACTTTGCGTATTGTAAAAACAAACCGAATACAAAACGAAACGGGTTGTACTTTTATCGAGTACAACCCTAAAAATGTTGAGTAAATACCGTGTTACTTTAGAGCCCAACCTTGTCGTTCCAAGTAATCAAGCATAAAGAATCGCCGTTCCTTTTCTAAAATAGGACCAACGGTTTTGGACCAATTCGTTGTTTTCTTATTCGCAGAACGATGGGCATAGTACTGTTCCATCTCACGATCGTACTGAGCCAAGACTTCTGGATCTGGTTCAACGTATTGATTTTCCATAAAGGTTATAGAAGAAGGTAATCTAGGTTTTAATTCATTTTCACGAGCTGGATGTCCAAAAGCAATCCCAAATGCCGGGAACGTATTTTTAGGCAACTCTAAAAGGGTAGTAACGGCTTCAATGTTGTTACGAATACCCCCAATGAAACATCCGCCTAGTCCCAATGATTCCAAAGCAATCATGGCATTTTGACCGAAGATACCTGTATCAATACATCCGATCATAAGTTGTTCAATCCAACCAGTGTCACAATGATCTATAAGCTGAATATTACGATGCATGTCAGCACAAAAGATCCATAATTCGGGGGCGGTGAGTACCTGATGTTGATGTCCAGATAGCTCAGCCAATTTTTTTTGTTTTTCTTTATCAGTAATACGAATGACCGTAGTCTCTTGCAAAAAACAAGTGGAGGAAGAGGCCCGCGCAGCGTTGAAAATAGCCTCACGCATTTCCGCAGAAACGGGTTCTTCCGTAAATTCCCTGACCGAATGATGAGAGCAAATCAGATCGATGAATGGTCTAGATGATAAATTTTTACTCATAAACGATTCCTAGTTGAAAATCTAATATTCCGTGAATACTCGGGCAATGTTCTTTTGATCTAATCCATGTGCTAATGCGACCTGAAGAAGTATGCGAGATTTAATTGCAGATAAAGTACCTTGAGGAATAAAACCAGCATCCTGCCAGTGTTCAAGTCCCTCTACGACACATCCTCTCCAGGTACGAGAACCTCTTACGATAATTAGACCCGTTTGAGTGGCCTTAATAAGAGCTTGTTCTGAGTTACTATGAATGGAACCATTTCCAGTTCCCATATGCACAATTCCTTTAGCTCCTGAGGCCATACTTGCTTCAATAAAAACATGGTCAGCATCCACGTGTGACAGAACAATATCGACACGAGGTAATGGGAGTTGGGGAATTTGAAATTCACTATTAATCGTGTGTTTGTACGGTGTATTACGGTAAAAGACGATATGATTTCCAGAAATAAGTCCTAAAGAACCAAATTCTGTGCTGATAAACGTGTCTGCATTGGTCGGATCCGATTTTGTAACATCTCGGGCAGAAAAGATTTTGTCGTTCATAACGATAACAGGGCCTTTGTCCCGTGCTTCGGGATGAACTGCTACTCTTACCGCATTTAATAGATTAATGGGACCATCGGCAGAAATCGCTGTAGCTGGACGCATGGCTCCAGTCAGAACGATTGGTTTATTAGTATGAACGGTTAGGGATAAGAAGAAAGCCGTTTCCTCCATAGTGTCGGTTCCGTGAGTGATCACAAAGCCATTAATTTTTGGATCCGAAGCTAAGGTGGTAATTCTTTGAGCTAAACGTACCCAAATTTCTGAAGTCATGCTACTTGAATCAATATTACTAACCGCTTCAATTGAGATATCAGCAAATTGAGATAGTTCTGGAATTTGGGATAGAAGGTCATTAACCTTAAAGTCTGTAATACTGTAGCCGGTAAGTTGCGTGGCTGAAGATCCACTACTGACGATCGTACCGCCGGTTGTCAAAACAACAATTTTTGGAAGATTCTTAGTATTCATAATAAAGAATAATTTAATTTTGTGTTAGTTTACTCATTAAATGAATCAACGCAATAGATTCTTTCTATACGGGTTTGTGATTTGTAACCGTTTGAATATTAAGTGATTAATGGGAATATTGGGTTTAACAAGTTGGTCAGAGTTACTTCACTAATCAACTAGAGGTAAAATCCAAAATTTGAAAAAATGTTTTGAAGGCAAGTTGATGGATTCGCTGTATATTGTATTAATTATTCTTTTGGTGGTGGTTGCAGGTTTGGTGCTATTTGGCTTCAAATGGGCAAAAAAACAGTCGACAATGCGTCAGCCACAAGAAAAAAGAGAACCCTTGGAAGCTAAGGTTGAACCAGAATTTACGGAGATACAACCTCAAGAGCCTCAGGTATCCGTAAAAGAGAATAAAGAAAGCGAAGTTCAAATAAGCTCCGCAGAGAGTTTGCCTGAAAAGCCCCTAGTCAACGAAAAAGAATGTGATCAGGAACATCAAGCCACTGATGTTCCTTTAGATTTTGAAAATGTTGGATTAATTGAGCTCGATAAAAATCAGGACGGTCTTCCTCAGGTTGATTCTTTTATTGATGAAGTATTTAAGATTCAATTTAAAAATCCAATTCCAGGAAAATTGTTGGTGGCTGAACTGTCAGCATTTAGAGAGTTCAACGAAAATTCTTATATCCGTTTTTACGCCTTTGACGATAATCAGAAACATTGGTTTGTGCCGGATTCAATCGGTGTATTTTCATCTGTTTTAATTTATTTGCAACCAGTGACTGGAAAAGGGCAGTTAGATGATCTGTCAGTAGCTAAGTTTTATCAAATTTTGCAACAAGTTGAACTTGAATTTGAAGGTGTCATGGATGGTCCAGATCAAATGGATGTTCTTGAAAGAATCAAAAAATTATCTCGATTTATTCAAGAGTATGGCGCTCAAATATCCCTTTTGATTCGAAGTGCTAGAAAGATTTCTATCGATGAATTCGAAAAAGTGTGTAGCGAAGTCGGATTCAAGCGTTGTGATTCAAAACACTATGAAAAGGTAGGCGAGTTACTTGTAGATGAAGATAGTAAACGGGTAGGTAATCGTAAGGGTATTTTGGCTTGTCGCTATATTGATGAAAACAATACGGTCATTTCTTTACTAGTCGGTTTATCGCTTCCAGAAAAAGATCCTCTTCGAGAATTAGTGATTGCAACGAACGCTATTTCTGCAATGCTAGACGGAGAAATCTTCTGTGGTAACGGATCAGTGATTGATAATGCGATGTTTTCTACCGTCCGAAGCGAAATGAAGGTCTTCTATGATTCGATGCGTAAGGCAGGTGTGGAACCGGGTAGTCTTACAGCACATCGTCTACTCGATTAATCTTTTTATTGATTCGTGTATTAATTATCAAATGAGAACGTTATGAATGCGAGCAATTCTGTAGTGGATTTAGAGATCGTTAAGCTTCGAATGGAACAGCTTTCGAGTGAAATTGAAAAGCACAATCGGTCTTATTATGAATTAGATGCTCCGACCATTTCAGATGAACTCTACGATTCTCTTTTCCAAGAGTTGGTTTACCTAGAGGAAAAGTATCCTCAACTAAAAAAGCTGAGTTCTCCAACTCAACGAGTGGGTGGAGAAGTTAAGTCGGAATTAGTAAAAGTGAAGCACTTTCGGCCCATGCTGTCGATTCATACCGAAACAGATTACACCGAACAAGGCGCTAAGGATTTTGATAGTCGAATTCGAAGAGAACTTGAATTAGAGAGCGATTCTGATTCTATTGAATATAACTGTGAACTAAAGTTTGACGGCTTAGCCGTTAATATTCGGTATGAAGACGGAATCATGGTTTTAGCTTCGACTCGTGGTGATGGCTACGTGGGAGAAGATGTTACGGCCAATGTACGAACCATTCGTTCGTTACCTCTTCAGGTTGAGGGCTTACCAAAAGTCTTTGAAGTTCGAGGCGAAGCGCTCATGCATAAAACCGACTTTAAAAAACTAAATGAAGAACAGGCTTCTTTAGGTGAAAAGTTGTTTGCTAATGCCCGAAACGCCGCAGCCGGTTGCCTCCGCCAACTTGATTCTAGAGTTACCGCTAAACGACGTCTATCTTTTTATGCTTATGGTCTAGGTGAAGTCAGTGAAATGCCTGTTTCTTCGCAATCTGAACTTCTAGATTATTTAGCTCAAAAGGGGTTTCCTGTAACAGACTTACGTCAAGTGGTTCAAGGTCCTGAGCAGTTAGAAGCGTTTCATGAAAAAGTTGCTCATTTAAGAGAGAAACTTGACTTCGATATTGACGGTGTAGTCTATAAAGTTAATGATTTTGCCTTACAACGTCAGCTTGGATTTGTTTCTCGAGAACCTCGATGGGCTTGTGCTCATAAATATCCTCCTCAAGAAGCTCAAACTCGTGTACTAGACGTTGATGTTCAAGTGGGTCGTACTGGTAAATTAACTCCTGTGGCTCGTTTGAAGCCCGTGTTTGTCGGTGGAACCACAATTAGTAATGTGAGTTTGCATAATGAAGATTTTGTTAAGGAACTTGGTCTTCTAATCGGAGATACGGTTGTTGTGCATCGAGCTGGCGACGTGATTCCTGAAATTGTTAAGGTACTTTCTGAATTAAGGCCTTCGAGTGTTCGCCCTTTTGTAATGCCAGAATTTTGTCCGATTTGTGGTTCTCATGCCTATAAGGAAGAGGGAGAAAAGGATCGTAGGTGTACGGGTGGCTTATTCTGCTCAGCCCAAAGAAAGCAGGCGATTTTGCATTTTGTCTCCCGTTTAGCCATGGGAATTGATGGAGTAGGGGAAAAGCTAGTCGATCAACTCGTGACTACTGGATTGATAAAAACCGTTGCAGACATATATCGTCTGAAATTAGATGACTTGGTTCAATTGGAACGAATGGGTGAAAAGTCGGCAAAAAATCTGATTTCTGCGATTGAAGCATCTAAATCAACAACCTTAGAAAGATTTCTTTATGCTCTTGGAATTAGAGAAGTTGGTGAAGCAACGGTTCGATCTTTAGTTCAGAATTTCGGTTCATTAGATGTTCTTGAAAAAGCAACAAAAGAGGATCTTTTATCTGTAAATGATATTGGTGATGTGGTTGCGGATTCAATTCTGCATTTCTTTGCTGAACCTGAAAATCGTCAAGTGATTGAAGAGCTCAAAACTCTCGGTGTCCATTGGGATGAACAGCTTGGAAGCAGTAAACCGAATGGACTTCTAAAAGATAAAACGTGGGTTTTAACTGGAACACTTCCAACACTTTCAAGAAATGAGGCCAGTGACCTAATTCGATCCTTGGGAGGTAAGGTTAGTAGTTCTGTATCGAAAAAAACAGACTATGTTTTGGCTGGAGAAAATGCAGGAAGTAAACTAGAAAAAGCTCAATCATTAGGCATAACGATTCTGAGTGAAGAGCAATTTAAACAATTATTGCAAAAGGGGGAAATGTGACAACGATTGCGATCATTGGCGGAAGTGGTCTACATGAAATGCCTCAACTTTCAGATAAAGAAGAAGTTTTTACAGAAACTCCCTGGGGTATGCCTAGTGCACCACTTGAAGTCGGTTTTGTTGGTAAGACGAAAGTAATTTTTCTTTCTCGCCATGGAACGAGTGTTCGCTATCCTCCTCACATGGTTAACTACCGAGCTAATCTATGGGCGATTAACCAACTAAGCCCTGATTTTGTTGTTGGTTTGGGTTCTGTGGGATGTATTTCTCCTGAAGATAAACCGGGTATGTTGGCCATTCCAGATCAATTAATTGATTACACTTGGGGCCGAGAAGGTTCATATAACCGTGGCGATTCGGAAACTATAGTACATATTGATTTTACGAATCCGTTTAACGAAAAGGTCCGAGAATTACTGTTGGATGCATCCGATGCACTGGCCTATCCGATTATTGATGGTGGTGTTTATGGCGTGACTCAGGGACCTAGACTAGAAACGACCTCTGAGGTGGATCGAATGGCTCGGGATGGTGTGCATTACATCGGAATGACTCTGATGCCCGAAGCTTGCCTTGCGAGAGAACTGAATCTGCCGTACGCCATGATTTGCCAAATCGTAAACCACGCCGCGGGGCGTCAAACCTCAGAGGAGTGTATTGATTTTACGAATTTAAGCGAAATCTTAGAGCGTACGACTAAGCAAAGTTTAGAGATTATTCTTAAAGCTTCTGAAGATTTAAATATCGATGAGCTCAAGTAGTTTTCGTTCAAATTCTTGAGTTTTAGCGGTATTGCTAAGAAGTGCGCCTTCAATTAAAAACACGTCCTCAACCCGTTCTCCTAGCGTTGTGATACGAGCGGTTATCAGATTAATTTTAAATTCGACCAGCGTTCGAGCGATAGAAGCAAGTAAGCCTAAACGGTCTATCGCTATGACGGATAACAAATACTGACGGCCATTTGCATCAGGGCGGATGGTGACCGATGGTGTAATTGGGAAAATTTTAGATCGTCTTGATAATCGTCCTGTAATAGGGGTGATTGTCTTTCTCTGATCAATAAATTCAGGCAATTCTGTTTCCAGGTTTTTAATTAAAGCGTCTGAAGTGAGCTCTTTTCCATCATTGGTAACGATAAACGAATCTAATACCCAACCATCTCGACCTGTGTGAATTTGAGCCTGAAGAATAGAACAATGATACCGTTGGAAGTAAGAGGCGATATCAGCGAAAAGTTCGGGGCGATCTTCTGTCAAAACTAAGATTTCATAACTTAATTGACCGTCATGAAGAGCTCGGACCGCTGTAATAGTTCTTTTTTGGGATAGTACTGGAAGGATATTTTTCGCATGCCATACGATGTCCTTAACGGAGTGACGCATGAAATAAGCTACATCCAAGTTATTCCAAAAACGATTGATGAGTTTTTCTTGTTCTAAAGTAAATTGACAAAGAGGTAGTGCATCTTTTCTTCGTCTTTGAACCAGGGTTTCTCGAGACATACCTCTTCCCTTGAGAACTTTAGCTGTTTCTAAATAAAGCACCTCTAAAAGTTGTCCCTTCCAAGCGTTCCATATTGTCGGGCTGGTTGCTCGGATATCACAAACTGTGATGAGATAAAGTCCCATTAATCGATCGATGTTCCCGACTTTTTGAGCGAATTGTTCAATGATTAAAGGATCCGAAATATCTTGTTTTTGCGCCACTTGACTCAGAGTCAGATGCTCTCGGACGAGAAAGGCAATGTAATTCTGATCTTCGTCTTCTAAGTTAAATTCTTTTGCAAAACGAAGGAAATATTCTTCTCCAATGCGACTGTGGTCACCACCATAACCCTTACCAATATCGTGAAAAAGTAGAGCTAGCACTAAGCGCCAGTTATCCTTAATAGTTAACATGAGCTCAGTACACAGGGGCATTTCATGTGCATTTTCACTTTTAGTAAAGCGTCTCAGGTAGCGTATCGCCAAAATCGTATGCTGATCAACCGTATAAGCATGGAATAGATCGTGTTGCATTTGACCGACAATATGACGAAAAATCGGTAAAAATCGTCCTAAAATTCCCCAACGATTCATTTCTGATAGGGCGTGATAAACCCCTTCTTTTGAGCGAATAATTCTTAAGAAAATTTCTTTATTGATTGGGTCGTTTCGGAACTTATCATCGATAAGGTTATGCGTAGCTAAAAGAGCACGACATAAACGAGTCGATTTACGCGTGACTTTAGGATTTTCACACTGAAATAAAAAGGCGTTAAGAATCGCATGAGGATTATTAACGAAAGTGTCATCACTTTGAATATCCAAAATTTCGCCATTAATGACAAAATTTTGAGTATCCTCCTTGGCATATTCTTTTTCGGGTAAAAATTTTTCTTTGATCGCTTGCAACAAGATCGTATTAAATTGCGAAATCGTTTTGGCATTGAGATAGTAGCGTTGCATCAGAATTTCACTACTTCGACGTCCTTCGATTTCGGGAATCTTTAAGGCTTTTGCTATGGATTCTTGTATTTCAAAAAGAAGTCGATCTTCATGACGATTGCAATGTAAATGCATCAAAATTCGCAATCGATAGAGATTTGTCGTCACGACATCTAGTAAATCAGCTTCTCTTTTGGTGATAAGGCCATTTTTGGCCACTTCTTCCCAATTACCACCAAATCCCGTCGCTTTCATAAGCCAAATTAAAATATTGAGATCTCGAAGACCTCCCGGTGATTCTTTGATGTTGGGTTCAAGAGAGTATGGGCTTTCGTTGTACTTTAAATGTCGTTGTTGTTGCTCGATAAACTTTGCGCGGAAGAAACGCTGTTGATCTAAATTGTCAAAAATAGCGCTTTGGTACTTTTGAAAAAGAGGTGTATTTCCCCATAAAAGTCGGGATTCAAGCATTGCAGTTTGAATCGTTATATCCTCTTTGGCTTGTTCAATACATTCATCAATGGAGCGTACGGAATGACCAACGGTAAGACCTAAGGTCCAAAGTTCCCCCAATGTTTCTTCAATTTTTTGAAGTTCTTTGTCTAAAACATCATCGGGCAGTAAAAATAAAATATCTAAATCCGAGAAAGGGAAAAGTTGTTCTCGACCATATCCTCCTACTGCGACGACAGCGATTCTTGGAGAAACTTGTGTGTTTTCTAAGATTTGTTTTATGGCACGATCGGCACTATCAGAATGTTTTTTTAAATACGTATTTGCATTCTCATCATGCAAAAAATCTTGTGCTAATTGATGACGTTCACTCAAAAATTGAGTGGCAATATTTTGATAGTGATTCATTTGGTGCAATAAAACGTAGGCAAAAAGATAATAACCTCTGTTTTTCACAGAGGTTATTAGAAATTATGATTTTTTGACCCAGTCTGGAGCAGGAGGGCATCCTGGAGACAACGTTAAGACTTCATATCCGGTCTCGGTTACGAGTACGGTATGCTCCCACTGAGCAGAAAGGCTTCTGTCTTTAGTGACAGCCGTCCAACCATTAGGAAGAATACGTAGTTCTTTGCGTCCCGCATTGATCATTGGTTCAATCGTAAAGATCATGCCAGGTTTCATGACTTCACCAGTACCCATTTTTCCGTAGTGACAAACTTGGGGTTCTTCATGGAAGCCTCGTCCAATTCCGTGGCCACAGAATTCACGCACAATAGAACACCCCTTAGGTTCAGCAAAATGTTGAATGACATGACCAATGTCACCGATGTGAGCGCCAGGACGTACCACTTCAATGCCTTTCCACATGGCATCGAAGGTAACATTTACGAGGTGCTTAGCCGCGATGGAACAGTTCCCAACCATGAACATACGGCTGGTATCGCCGTGGAATCCGTTACGAATGACGGTTACATCGATATTTAAGATGTCACCGTTTTTAAGGATTTTTCCATCAGGAATTCCGTGACAAATCTGATGATTAACAGAAATACACGTAGCTTTTGGATAAGGAGTGCCACCACCAGGGTTGTAACCTAAACAAGCAGAAACGTCTCCGAGTTCATCTTCGATGTAACGCAACATGAGCGTATCAAGATACTCGGTTGTAACTCCGGCTTTGACAAAGGGTGCAATGTAGTCAAGAACGAGTGCACTGTCTCGACAGGCTAGACGCATCTGTTCAATTTCGTTCTTGGTCTTAATAACGATTTTACTTCCCAACATATTTTTTCCTGAAAAATTGCGTCCGCTATTAATCGTCGCAATACGATGGATTCTAATATTACTGTAAAAAGCAACAATTGCCGTAATGGTACCCAATTTATAGTCTGTTTTGCGTCTTGAATCAAGGTATAAGTTCTGATAAAATCGCGCACTTGTTGACTGGCGCACACGCTGGGAGACTCAATTAAAAATAGCGCACTGTGTCTGTTAGGGTGTCTGTTTTAGACCACTAGTCACAGTGTTGGAATTAACCCTAGAAAGGAATTTACAAATGACAACTCTGAGCATGCGTGAACTGCTCGAAGCTGGTGCACACTTCGGTCACCAGACTCGCTTCTGGAATCCAAAGATGGCCGAATATATTTTCGGTCAGCGTAATAAGATTCATATCATCAACCTCGAAAAGACTGTTGCTGCGTTCGACGAAGCTGCTAAGTTCTTAACAAACTTATCCGCTCAAAGAGGTACAGTTTTATTCGTTGGTACAAAGCGTACATCTCGTGACGCTATTGTTGCTGAAGCTACTCGTTGTGGTATGCCTTACGTTGATCAGCGCTGGCTCGGCGGTATGCTCACAAACTTCAAGACAGTCAAGGTATCTTTGAAGCGTTTGAAAGATATGGAGCAGACTGTTGCTGAAGGCGGTCTCGAAAAGATGACCAAGAAAGAAGCTCTTGACTTTACTCGTGAACTCGAAAAGTTGAACAAGGCTATCGGTGGTATCAAGGAAATGGGTGCTATTCCTGATGCACTCGTTGTTATCGATACTGGATATCACAAGATTGCAATTCAAGAAGCTAACAAGCTTGGTATTCCTGTTATTGGTATCGTTGATACCAATAATAATCCTCAAGGTGTTGACTACATCATCCCTGGTAACGACGATAGCTCTCGCGCTGTTGGTCTTTACGCCAAGGGTTTTGCTGATGCAATCCTTGCAGGTAAGGAAAAAAATCTTGGCGAAACTGTCAAGGCTGTCAAGGAAGAAGAATTCGTCGAAGTAGAAGCTGAAGTTCAGGCTTAATTAACTTCGTCGGGATCTGTGTCCCGTTTGTTCAAAGGGGCGTTCACGCCCCTTTTTTTAAATTACATTTTTATACTTAATTAAGGAAGAATAATGGTTGCTATTACCGCTGCAATGGTCAAAGAACTTCGCGAAAAAACCGATGCTCCAATGATGGAATGTAAGAAGGCTTTGACTGAAGCTCAGGGCGACATGGCTCGTGCTGAAGAAATTCTCCGCGTTAAGCTTGGTAACAAGGCTACTAAGGCTGCTGCCCGTATCACAGCTGACGGCGTTGTTGCTATTCATATCGATGAAGCCACAGGAGTTGGTGCTATTGTTGAACTCAACTCTGAAACTGACTTCGTTGCTAAGAATCCAGAATTCGTAGCTTTCGCTAATGAAGTAGCTAAGCTTATTGCTACTCAGAAGCCTGCTGATGTTGAAGCTATCGCTACTTTGACTCTCAACGGTACAACTGTTGAAGAAGTTCGTAAGGCCTTGATCGGTAAGATTGGTGAAAACATTTCTATCCGTCGCTTCCAAGTTATCGAAGCTCAAGGTAAGTTATCCACTTACGTTCACGGTGGTTCTAAGATTGGTGTTCTCGTTGACGTTGTTGGTGGTAACGAAGAAGTTGCTCACGACGTTGCTATGCACATCGCCGCTGCTAAGCCAAAGGCATTGTCTGCAGAAGGTATCGATCCTGCATTGATCGAAAAAGAACGTACTGTTGCTATTGAAAAGGCTCGTGAAAACGGCAAGCCAGAAGCAATGCTCGAACGTATCGCTGAAGGTACTGTTCAGAAGTTCTTGAAGGAAGTTACATTGCTTTCTCAGCCTTTTGTTAAGGACGACAAGAAGAGCGTAGGCGAGCTTTTGAAGGCTAATGGTGCTACAGTATCTACATTCGCTTTGTTTGTAGTTGGCGAAGGCATGGAAAAGCGTTCTAACGATTTCGCTGCAGAAGTTGCTGCCCAGGCCGCTGCCGCTCGTCAATAATTAGTCGGAGTTGCCAAATGACTGCTGAATCTCAAATTGCATATAAAAGGGTTCTTTTAAAACTTTCTGGTGAAGCCTTGATGGGATCAAGTGCCTTCGGTATCCATAAAGAAACACTTCATTCTATCGCTGAAGAAGTTAAATCCGTTTGGGAACTTGGGGTTCAAGTGGCCATTGTGGTCGGTGGTGGAAACATCTTCCGTGGAGTAGCACTCGGTGCTACGGGTATGGACCGCGCTACTGGTGACTACATGGGTATGTTAGCTACTTGTATGAATGCGATGGCACTCAAAGATATTCTTGGTCAGTTAGGCGTGGAAACACGTGTACAGTGTGCTTTGAGTATCGATCAAGTAGCAGAACCATATATTCGTGGTAAATCTTTGCGACACTTGGAAAAAGGCCGTGTCGTGATCTTTGCCGCAGGTACCGGTAATCCGTTCTTTACGACCGATACCGCCGCTGCGCTACGCAGTGCCGAAATTGGTGCCGATGTGGTTCTTAAAGCTACTCAAGTCGATGGTGTTTATACCGCTGATCCAAAGAAAGATCCCGATGCACAAATGTATAAGGATCTGACTTTTGACGAAGCAATTAACAAAAAGCTCAAGATTATGGATGCAACCGCATTCACCTTGTGCCGAGATCAGAAGATGCCGATTCGCGTTTTCAATCTTCACAAACACGGTGCTTTAAAGCGTGTGGTTCAAGGATTGGATGAAGGTACGCTGATTCACCTATAATCTGAAGCAAAGAAAGACCCCGTTTAGGTTTTATGCTTAGACGGGGTTTTTTGATAAGTGGTTCAACCAAGAAAAATTTAACTCTATTTGGCTAGCGTGTTAGACTTCCAAAATTATCTAGTCGAATATTGCGACGTTTGGGTAAATGTGCGTATGCACGATAAGTACATGAATAGCCAGTAAAGGTAAAGAAATGAACGTTAAAGAAGTTTATTCACATTCTGAACATCATATGAAGCGTTCCATTGAAACTCTCAAGGAAAACTTCATGAAAATTCGTACAGGCCGTGCTCACACAGGCTTGCTTGACCATATCACAGTCGATTATTACGGTTGCCCAACCCCAATTTCTCAAGTAGCTCAACTCGGATTGGCCGATGCTCGTACGATTACAGTTCAACCATGGGAAAAGAAGATGGTAGCTGTTGTTGAAAAGGCCATCCGTAATTCTGATTTAGGTTTGAATCCAGCTACATCTGGCGATATTATTCGCGTTCCAATGCCTCCTTTAACTGAAGAACGTCGTCGTGATTTAACTAAGGTTGTTCGTTCTGAAGGCGAGGAAGCTAAGATTGCGATTCGTAATTTAAGACGTGATGCCAACGGCAAGATCGCCAATCTTGTTAAAGAAAAAGAAATTTCGGAAGATGATGAACGCCGTGCTCAGGCTGACATTCAGAAATTAACCGACAAGTACATTACCGAGGTTGATGCTCTGGTTGCAGAAAAAGAAAAAGAAATCATGACGGTTTAGTTTTCTCTGAAGCATGAATAAACAAATACAAAAGCCACGTGTATCGGTCCCACGGCACGTGGCTGTTGTTATGGATGGGAATGGTCGATGGGCAAAGAAGCGTTTCCTACCTCGTGTCGCAGGACATCGTCAAGGTGTAGAAGCGGTCAGAAAAGTCATTCAGTCTGCATTTAAAGCAGGTGTTCATCATCTGACTCTTTTTGCCTTTTCCAGTGAAAATTGGAATCGACCACGCGAGGAAGTCGAAGCCTTAATGGGTTTATTTTTAGTTTCTTTGCAGAAAGAAATTCCACAATTAGAAAAGGCTAATATCCGAGTTCGGCTTATCGGAAACCTAGAGGCATTTTCCTCGACTTTACAAGAAAAAATACGTCAAGCTCATGAAATTACGGCTCATTGCACTGGCATGACGCTTAATATTTGTGTGAGTTACGGAGGTCGATGGGATATTGTGGAAGCCTGTCGATCCATTATGAATGCGGGTGTTGATCCTAAAACATTGAATGAAGAAGTTTTCGGACAACATGTGCAATTAGCTGATGCAGGTGATGTTGACTTGCTTATTCGTACAAGTGGAGAATCACGCATTAGCAACTTTCTTCTTTGGCAGTGTGCCTATAGTGAGTTTTATTTCACTCCCGTGTTGTGGCCGGATTTTGACGAGGCTGAATTTAATCGGGCGCTAGAATGGTACGCCAATCGAGAAAGACGATTTGGTAAAACGAGCGAACAGCTCTCATAAGAGAAAACAAATTTTATGTTAAAGCAAAGAATTATTACCGCGATCGTACTCTTTGCCATTATTGTGGCAAGTTTATTGGTCTCTCCGACCGCTTTTCTTGCGCTTGTTGCTGTTGCAATGGGATGCTGTTTGTGGGAGTGGCTTCGGATCTGTCAATGGAACTCACAGAAGGCGGCTATTTGCGGGATCATCGTTGCAATGGCCTTATTTTCGATAGAGGTTTTTGCTCCTGAAGCTATCAAGGTGATTCATTCTGATTGCTTTATGTTGTTAGTGAGCGGTGTGGGAACCTTTATTTGGACCATACTGACCGCTTTAGTATTTATTCGTAGACATCAGGGCTGGCAGGTTAGCGCCACTTTAGGCACGGTTTTAGCTTGGATTCTGGTACCTGTTGCTTGGTATAGCCTTGTGTGGCTTTTTAATTCACCTGAAAGAGGAATTTTATACACACTTAGCGTATTGGCTATTGTGTGGATCGCTGACATTGGTGCTTTTTTTGTTGGTATGAATGTTGGTGGCCCCAAAATGGCAACAGCAATTAGCCCTAAGAAAACTTGGTCTGGAGCGATTGGAGCAATTTTCTTAGTCATCATTGCTGGTTGGTGCTTTGCTCGTTTCTTACCTCAAGTTAATCTTTGGTCGACTGCGTTATTTAACCAGGCTGATTCGATTGGAGTTGTATTCGTCTTATTGTTTATCACGGTTATTTTCTCTGTAGCCGGTGACCTTTTTGAAAGCGCTTTAAAACGTTCTGCTGGAGTGAAGGATTCAAGTAATTTGCTTCCAGGGCATGGTGGCGTTTACGATCGAATTGACGCACAAATGGCCGTTCTTCCGCTTTCTGTATTTATCGTTTTGTTGTTAAAACAGATTTAATTGTTTTCTAGAAGTTATTTTGAGTCGCGAGAATATGCAAAAAATTTCACTTTTAGGGGCTACGGGTTCTATTGGTAAAAGTACCTTAGATGTAGTGGCTCGTTATCCAGAAAAGTTTTCAATTTATGCTGTTTCGGCAGGAAATGACGTAGAAAAGTTAGCAAAAATTGCAACAGAAACCCAAGCAAAAGTTGCAGTCATTGCCAATGAAAATAAATACGAAGAACTAAAACAAGCTTTAAAGCGTAATAACAGTAATGCGATTGCATTAGCAGGAAAAGAGAGTTTAGACGAAATCGCTTCAACTCCCGAAGTTGATGTTGTGGTTGGGGCGATTGTGGGAGCAGCAGGGATTTCTTCCACATTCTCCGCGGCTCGAGCCGGTAAAAAACTCTTACTTGCTAATAAGGAAAGTGTCGTATGTGGTGGTCAACTTTTGATGACAACCGTTGCAGAAAATGGCGCCCAACTATTACCGGTGGATAGTGAACATAATGCACTTTTCCAGTGTTTACAAAGCGCATCAAATCAAAGTCGTCAGCTGTTACGTCTCGTTTTAACCGCTTCCGGTGGTCCATTCCGTCGTCGTCAAGATTTATCTACCGTTACGGTTGAGGAAGCAACTCATCATCCTAATTGGAGTATGGGTAAAAAGATTACGGTCGATAGTGCCACTCTTATGAATAAGGGACTTGAGGTCATCGAGGCTCGCTGGCTTTTTGATGTTCCTCAAGATCGAATTGATGTTGTTGTTCACCCACAAAGTGTGATCCATTCCATGGTTCAATTTGAAGATGGTGTGGTTTTAGCTCAGTTGGGAGCTCCGGATATGCGAAATACGATTGCTTATTCTTTAGGTTATCCGGAAAGACTTGATGCGGGCGTACAACCATTAGATTTTTCACGACTGAGTGAACTTACCTTTGAAAAACCGGATTTGAACCGCTTCCCTCAATTAGGGTATGCCTATGAAGCTTTATGTATGGGCGGTTCTGCTTCAATCGTTTTAAACGCAGCAAACGAAAAGGCCGTTGAAGCGTTTTTAGCCGGAAGGATTCGTTTTGTAGATATTGCATCCGTTTGCCATACGATGATGAATGCGTATCAACAGCATGCTCCTACAAGTTTGGATGAAATCTTAGCGATAGACCAGGAGGCTCGAATTCTTGCATCCGAATATATTGATGGTCTAACAGGAGCGTAGTTTTGAATTTTTTGACGACAATATTGGCTTTTGCCGTCACTCTCGGTATTTTGATTATCATCCACGAGTTTGGTCACTATTGGATGGCTAAACGCTTTGGCGTGAAGGTACTGAAATTCTCAATTGGTTTTGGTAAACCTATCTTTACGTGGAAACGCAATGAAACCGAGTGGTCTATATCTGCAATTCCTTTAGGCGGATATGTCCGCATGCTAGATCTGAGAGATTCGGACTGTGAGCCGATCTCTCCTGAAGATCGTTCAAGGACGTTTAACGTTAAGCCTGCTTGGCAAAGATTGTTCATTGTATTAGCTGGTCCTGTTGCAAACTTGGTACTCGCAGTTTTTTTGTATACCGTGATTGCTTTTGTTGGTACCAATGAACCACTTCCTATCGTTAAAGAACCGGAATTTAATACACCCGCTTACGTGGCTGGAATCCGAGACGGCGATCAAATTCTTACCGTTAATGGTAAATCGGTAAAAAGCTTTGGTGATATGCATATGGAAATCGTGAGAAACATGGGTTCTCGCGTTTTTGTACTTCTAAAAGATCGCTCAGGAAACGAACGCGAAGTGACTCTTGATTTAAGCGATATTTATTCGGAAAGCTCTGATGCACAAACCGATCCGGTAAATCACATTGGTTTAGATCTTCGAATTGGAGGTCCTATTATTGCTGGGTTTGTTGAGAACTCAATTGGAAAACAAAAAGGGCTTAAAGTTAACGACGAGATTCTTCTCATCAACGGACAACCAGTAAGCAATCCAAAAGCTTTTGTTTCAGAGATCCAAAAGTCTGTTGGAAAAGAGGTTAGCTTAGTTGTAAGAAATAAAGCGGATTCTATAGAACGAGTGGTGCAATTGGTTCCAACTACGGTGACAACACCAGAGGGTCAGGTGGTTGGACGAATTGGTGCTTCCATTGGAGTCGATATACCGATGACAATTGTCTCCTATGGATCTTTTGAAAGTCTTTGGAAAGGATTTACAAAAGTGGCCGATATGGCATGGTTTTCTGTAGAAATGGTCTGTAAAATGGTCTCTGGTGAGGTGTCAGTAAAAAATATTTCTGGTCCTGTAACGATTGCAGATTATGCCGGTCAGACGGTTAAATTAGGTTTTATGGCTTTTATATCGTTTCTGGCTCTGATTTCAGTTAATTTAGGTGTACTGAATCTCTTACCCATACCTATGTTAGATGGTTGCCATGTGCTGTATTATTCGGTAGAAATGGTACGAGGAAAACCGGTGTCGGAAAATTTCCAATTGGTTGCCTCTAAGCTCGGTATGGCAGTGATTGCTTGCTTGACCTTACTTGCTTTATACAATGATTTGATGCGTTTGCTACCCTAGCTTGTCAGTGGGTGGCTTGTTATTTTTGAGACTGAAAATGCCAATTCCTCAAAAAATTGCTTTAGCTTGTGCACTTGTTTTTACAGCTGGTAGTGTGCTCGCTCAAGAACATATTATTAAAGATATTCGATTAGAGGGTATCGTAAGAACAGAACCGGGAACGGTGTTCTCCCATTTGCCGATTCGAGTCGGAGACGCTTATACGCCGGACCTAGGTGCAGAAGCGATGCGCTCCCTTTATGCATCTGGATTATTTAAAGATGTGGAATTGGATATGGACGGTAACGTGCTGGTTGTCCGTATTCAAGAACGTCCTTCTGTTGCAGAAATTGCGACGACCGGTATTACTGAGTTTGATAAACAAGGCGTAGAGAAATCACTCCGTGATGTGGGATTAGCTGAAGGTCGAATCTTTGATCGTTCAATTCTTGAACGCGCAACCCAAGAATTACGTCGTCAGTATTTAGCTCGTGGTCACTATTCTGTAGATGTAAAAACTACAGTGACTCCGTTGGAGCGAAATCGAGTCAAGATTAGCTTAGATGTTGACGAAGGTAATGTATCTAAGATTGAACAGATTCGTTTCTTAGGCAATAAGGCCTATGACGAAGACGAGTTGCTCGAAGAAATGCAACTTGGAACTCCTAACTGGTTCTCTTGGTATACAAAACGAGATCAATATTCAAGAGAAAAACTCACGGGCGACTTAGAAGCGATTCGTGCTCTGTATAACAATAATGGGTATTTAGACTTCCGTATCGATTCAACTCAGGTTGAGATTAGTCCAGATAAATCAAAGATTTATCTAACGATTAATATTACTGAAGGTAAGCGTTATAAAGTCAAAGAGATTCGTCTTTTAGGCGATATGCTGGGTTTAGAACCAGAATTTGAAGAATTAATTGATATTGAACCGGGTTCTGTTTATAACGCTAGTGCAATCAATGCGTTGTCTAAAAAAATCACCAATCGCTTATCGACTTTAGGTTATGCGTTTGCTAAAGCAACTCCAAATCCTCAGGTAGATGGTCCCGATAGTGATGAGGTTTCTATTGTGTACACCATTGACCCAGGTCGCCGTGTTTACGTACGTAAAGTTAATATTACGGGTAACACCAGAACTCGCGATGAAGTTATTCGTCGTGAAGTTCGTCAATATGAAGCTAATTGGTTTGATAGCGATAAGGTTTCTGTTTCTCGAGACCGTGTGGACCGTTTAGGTTTCTTTGAAACGGTCGAAGCTGAACCTCATCCGGTAACTGGTTCTCCAGACCAGGTAGATTTGGATGTTAAGGTTAAAGAACGTCCTACTGGTAATATTTCTTTAGGTGCAGGTTTCTCCACCTCTGAAGGTATCATCCTTTCTGGTGGTTTCTCTCAGAATAACGTTTTCGGAACGGGTAATTCTTTAGCGCTTGAAGTGAATACTTCTGATTCGATGAGAACCTACGCTGCGAGTTTCACTCAGCCTTACTTCACCACCAGTGGTATCAGCCAATCCTTTGATGTCTATGATCGTCGCGTTGATTTGGACGAATTAGATATTTCAGATGTAGCTTATGAAACTTACGGTGCCGGGGTTACTTACGGTATTCCAATCTCTGAAAATGACCAAATTTACTTAGGAACGAAGGTTGAAATGACCAGCGTGGACCTTAGAGAGGCCTCACCAAGTCGCTATAAGAATTTCGTTTCTGATTATGGCAAGGATCCAAAGAGTTTGGCCTTGACCTTAGGTTGGTCTCGAGATTCTCGAGATAACGTATTGGCTCCAACAAGAGGTCGTTATCAGAGATTGTCGGGTGAAGTAACAGTTCCTGCATTGGATTTACGTTACTATCGCGCAACGTATCAATTGCAACAGTTCATCCCACTTTCTAAGTCTTGGACATTCGCCTTTAATGGTGAAATTGGTTACGGCGAAAGTTATGGTGATAGACCATATCCATTCTTCAAGAACTTCTACGCGGGTGGTATTGGTTCGGTTCGAGGATTTGATACTTCAAGCTTAGGTCCAAAGGATGATGATGGCGATGCCATGGGTGGTAATAAGAAAGTTAACTTCTCGGTTGAGTTGTTAGCTCCATTGCCAGGTGCAGACCGCACGCTACGTATGTTTGGCTTCCTCGATGCCGGTAACGTTTGGGGTGAGGGTGATGGTCGCTACAAGAACGATAGCAGTAACTTCAGTCTCAGCGATTTGAGATACTCTGTGGGTCTCGGTGTTGCTTGGATTTCGCCAATGGGTCCGCTTAAGTTGAGTATTGCGGTACCGCTGAATGAAAAAGAAGAAGACGAAGTACAACGCTTCCAGTTCCAAATCGGTACAGGTTTTTAAGAATTTGTGGCACAATGAAAAAATTGTGTAGGAGTTGAATTCATTATGCAAAAGAAATGGTTAGCAGTTGCTTTGGCATCTGCCCTGATTGTTGGTGTCACTGGTACGGTTCAGGCCGCAGGGGCGAAGATTGGTGTCGTTAATACAGAGGTTATTCTTCGTGATTCACCCGCCGCACAGGCTGCTGGTAAAAAATTAGAACGAGAATTCTCTAAGCGCGATAAGGAAATTAACGCTGCGGGTCAACGCTTGAAGAGTGATATCGAACGATTTGAAAAAAATGCCGGTACGATGACCGAGCAAGAACGAGTTCGTAAACAACGTGATTTACAAGACCGTGATCGTGATTTTCAACGTCGTCAAAGAGAATTGCGTGAAGATTTCAATCAACGTCGAAATGAAGAATTACAAAAATTGCTTCAGCAGGCTAATAAGGTCATCAAAGAGATTGCTCAACGAGACAAATATGATCTGATCCTTCAGGAAGCCATTTACGCAGATCCTAAGGTAGATATTACCGATCAAGTTCTCAAGGAATTGAAGTAATTTTATTCATATGAACAAGCAGACTTCGGTCTGCTTGTTTGCGCTTTTGTCGAATTAAAGATATCTCAAAAAAGGTCTCTCTTATGATCGAACCTTCTTCACCAATGACTTTAAAAACACTCTGTGATCGCATTACAGAACTTAGCGGAAATCGATTAGAGTGTGACATTACCCACGATGGTGATAATTCCATTATTCAGACGATTGCCCCATTAGAAGGCGCAACCGACGGAACTGTTGCTTTTTTAGCCAATCCTAAATACCGAGAAGTGGCTAAGGCATGTCAAGCTACAGCACTCGTGGTGACAAAGGCTGATAAAGAGGCTATGTGGGGTGAAGAGAATCCAAACCGAATTCTCGTTATTTGCCGAAATCCATATGCCTGGTTTGCATTAGCCCTACAGATTTTATATCCAGAAAAGAAACCGGCTTCTGGTATTCATGCGACAGCAATTATTGAACCTGGTGCTGTTGTTGATCCCACTTGTACGATTGAGAGCAATGTTGTCATTCGTGCTGGAGCTAAAGTAGGGGCTAACACTCGAATCGGTGCGAATACAGTTATTGCCGAAGGCGTTTCTATTGGAAAAGATTGTCATCTTTATCCTAACGTCAATGTTTACTATGGTTGTCGGATTGGAGATCGTTGTACCATCCATAGTGGTTCTGTAATCGGTGCCGATGGCTTTGGATTTGCTCCATTGGATGATGTCTTTGTGAAGATTCCTCAAGTCGGAGCGGTTGAAATTGGAGACGACGTCGAGATTGGAGCTAATACCTGTATTGATCGTGGCGCATTAAAAAATACTCGTATCGGAAACGGTACAAAGATCGATGATTTGGTGATGATCGGACATAATTGCCAAATTGGTCGCAATAGTGTTATTTCAGGTCGCTCGGGCCTTGCTGGTAGCACAATTATTGGTGATAACTGTCAAATCGGTGGTGGTGCAGGTTTTGCAGGTCACTTGTCGATTCCTTCGGGTTCTATCATCGGTGGTGGCGCAGGAGTTCCAGGATCTATTGAAAAGCCGGGTTATTACGCAGGTTACATGCCTGCCATGCCCCATAAAGAATTCTTTAATATTCTGTCTGTCATGAAGAAGCTTCCAGAAATGCGTCGACAAATTAAACGTTTGGAAGCTCAGATTAATGATAAAAAGTAAAGGGAGTTAGATAATGCAAGATATCAATGACATTATGAGATTGTTACCTCATCGTTATCCATTTTTGCTAGTTGATCGCGTTTTGGAAACGAATGGTGTCGATAAATTAGTTGCAATTAAGAACGTTACAGCTAACGAACCTCAATTTACAGGTCACTTCCCTGGTTGCCCTGTGATGCCTGGTGTATTGATTATTGAAGCTATGGCTCAGGCTTGCGCTATGCTTGCTTTTGCACGTATGGGCGGTGAAAGAGATCCTAATAAACTCATTTACTTTGCTTCAATTGATAATGCACGTTTCAAACGAGTTGTCATTCCTGGAGATCAGCTCCGCTTTGAATGTACTTTCTTAAGAGAAAGAGCTGGCATGATCAAGATGCATTGCGATGCAACTGTTGATGGAAAGCTCGCAGCGACCGCAGATATGATGTGTTCTTATCGTGACCCAAATTAATTCTAGGAGGGTTCGATATGGCAACCATTCATCCAATGTCAATCGTTGATCCAAGAGCTGAGATTGCGGATTCTGTCTACATTGGTCCTTTCTGTACGGTAGGTCCAAATGTGAAGATCGGTGAAGGTACATGGCTTCAAAGTCATGTGGTTGTAGATGGCGTTACTGAAATCGGCCGAAATAATAAGATTTATGCCGGAGCAGCTGTCGGCATCGAACCACAGGATAAGAAGTATGCTGGAGAGCCTACACGATTGATCATCGGTGACAATAACGTCATTCGAGAAAATTGCACGCTTTCTACCGGAACGATTCAAGACGAATCTGTAACGATTGTCGGCAACAACAATTTATTCATGGCAAACGTTCATATTGCTCATGATTGTCGTATTGGTAGCGGAACGATTATGGCCAATAACGTTGGTCTTGCGGGTCATGCTCATGTGGGCGATGATGCTGTTATTGGCGGACAGGCAGGTGTTCATCAATTTGTTCGCATCGGAAAAGGTGTCATGATTGCTGGTGGTTCCATGATCCGTCAGGACGTGATGCCATATACTATGGTCGCAGGTCACCCAGCCTCTTCTATGGGACTTAACTTAGAAGGTATGAAACGCCATCAGTACACGCGAGAAGCAATGCGTGCAGTTCGTGAAGTTTATAAAATTATCTTCCGAGGTGGCTACACCGTAGTTGAATCGATCGAAAAGATTAATGAATTTATTCAACAACTTGAGGATGAATCTGCAAAGCAGTGTTGCTGTTTAATGCGAGATTTTCTTCAAGAATCTAAACGTGGTGTAACACGCTAATGACAGATACAGATAACCGTAACATCGTTTGGGTCGCTGGTGAAAATAGCGGAGATTATTTAGCTTCGCTGGTTTTTCCAGCCTTAAAGAATACCTATCCGAATACACCTTTCGTTGGAATTGGTGGAGAGCGGATGGTTCAGGCCGGATTAAATCCATGGTATTCAGCGAGCGAACTTTCTGTTCGCGGTTATCTGGAAGTCATTCGCCATTTACCTCGAATTCTAAAAATTCGAAGTAATACGATTCAAAGATCGATAGCAGAATTCCCATTGGCTTATATTGGAGTCGATGCTCCAGACTTTAATTTAGGAATTGAAGAAAAATTACGTCTTCAAGGTATTCCTGTCATCCACATGGTTGCTCCAGCGATTTGGGCCTGGAGAGCCGATCGAGTTCATCAAATCCGTCGCTCGGTTGATCATCTATTACTTGTTTTTCCCTTTGAAGAAGAGTTATTTAAAAACTTAAATATTCCAGCAACTTATATTGGTCATCCATTAGCGAGTGTTATTCCGATGGAACCAGATACCCTAGGGGCTCGAGAAAAGTTTAAATTAAATGCCCAAGGTCCCGTGGTTGCGGTTCTTCCAGGAAGTCGAAAAGATGAGATTCATTGGTGTGGTCCTAGATTTTTAGGAGCGTGCGATCTGATTTTGAAGTCTGAACCTCATACTCAGTTTGTGATCCCCGCTGCGGAAGGAGCTCGAAGAAAAGAAATTGAATCATTACTTCAACAGTTTCCATCTGTCAGAGAGGCTTCGATTTTGACCGACGGAGGCTCTCATTTGGCATTAGAGGCCTCTGATGCGGTTCTCGTAGCCAGTGGAACAGCAACTTTAGAAGCCGCTCTCTACAAGAAACCCCTCGTAGTAGGTTATGCTATGCCCGCTATTTCCGCTATGTTGATTCTTTCTAAAGGTTCAACAAAGTGGATTAGTTTGCCGAATATATTGGCTCAAAAAGGTTTAGTTCCTGAATGTGTCCAGATGTTCTGTACGCCACAAATTTTGGCTAGTCACGTGTTACATGCATTAGAGCCAAGACGACGTGAATATTTGGAACCTATCTTTACGCAAATGCACGAATCCTTGTTGCGTAATACTGGTGAACTAGCCGCTCAGGCTATCGAATCAGTTATTAATAAGAAACATTCATGAGTGACTATCTATTTGAGGAAATCGTAGGGGATCTGATCTGCGGTGTTGATGAAGTGGGACGTGGTCCTTTGGCTGGTCCTGTGGTCGCCGCTGCGGTGATTCTAGATCCCAGACACCCTATAGAAGGTCTTCGGGATTCTAAGAAACTATCACCCAAAAAAAGAGAGATTCTTTCTCAAGAAATCCGTCAATATGCACTTGCTTGGTATATCGCAGAGGGTTCTGTTGAGGAAATTGACCGAATCAATATTCTTCAGTCTACGCTTCTTACTATGAAAAGAGCGGTAGAGGGGTTAACGATAAAACCGGATATGGTATTAGTGGATGGCAATCGATTGCCTCAAATTGCATACCGATGCGAAGCAATTGTAGGTGGGGACGATAAGATTCCTGCAATCTCCGCTGCGTCCATTCTGGCTAAAACCTATCGTGATAACCTGATGGAAATTTTAGGTCATATGTATCCTCATTATGGCTTTGAACGTCATGCCGGATACGGTACAGCCGAGTACCTTAAAGCATTAAAAAAATGGGGCCCTTGCCCGTGTCATCGCTTAACATTTGCTCCGGTTGCGGAAGTGGATAAACGCTTATCTCGGAAAGCAGATAGAGAAAAAAGAAGGGGATAAACCTATGAGATCGTTTATTACTTCAGAGACCAATCCTTTT
>CAZBHT010000001.1:0-49946 GCA_964491655.1 uncultured Burkholderiaceae bacterium | reverse complement strand
AAAGCACCGGTAGTAACCATTTCAGAATACAGACGTGCTTTTTTCGTCAATTGTCTATGAAAATATCGGCAGTGTCTGTCGGTTAAATCCAACATTGGCGCAACACAAAATTTCCAAGATTCTTTTTCGATCATCTCAAACAAAACCTAATATAGCTATTTCAGAAAATACTGAAACCTACTTTTCAAACATCTTCCCGTCAACGTAATACCAACGATCGTTTTCGAAAATAAATCGACTCAATTCATGATGTCTAAAACCACGCCCAGAAACACGGCCTCGAGCGACAAACTCAACACAAGCTTCTGTATCGCTTATTTGCTCAGCACGAACTACTTTCAGCCCCAACCATTTAATGGGTTCAAAGTCCAAAGACTCCGGTCGGGTTTCGCTATGCCAGGTTTCAAGTAAGTAACGATCCAGTAGTAAAACAAAAGCACTATAGCGAGAACGCATCAGTGCTTCCGCAGATGTTGCAAACCTCCCGCAATGGAGAGGTTTACAACAATCTTCGTAATTCTTACCTGAACCACATGGACAGAGAGAATTAGATGCCTGGGCCAATTCGTTCATCCCCACGAGCGGCTCGGCGACGTTCAAACTCTTTCAACCAACGCTTACGAATACGAATGGTCTTAGGAGTAATTTCAACCAATTCATCATCGTTGATAAATTCAACAGCACCTTCAAGGGTTAGTTGAACGGGAGGGACCAAGCGAATCGCTTCATCGGTTCCCGATGCACGAATATTGGTAAGTTGCTTACCCTTAATTGGGGTAACCACAATATCGTTGTCTCGAGAATGAATACCAATCACCATGCCTTCGTAGATAGCGGCGCCCGGACTAATAAACAAGCGACCTCTTTCCTGAATTTTCCACAAAGCGTAAGCAACAGCATTACCGTCATCTTGTGAAATGATGGCACCATTACGACGTTCACCCAAGTCACCAGACTTCACTGGACCATAGTTATCAAACACATGGCTCATAACTCCAGTACCACGAGTCATCGTCAAGAAATCATTTTGGAAGCCGATCAAGCCTCTAGCTGGAATACGGTATTCAAGACGTACACGTCCCTTACCGTCAGGTTGCATATCCTGCAAATCACCCTTACGACGTCCCAATTCCTCCATAATTGGGCCCTGATGGACTTCTTCTACGTCAATGGTTAAAGTTTCAAACGGTTCGCACTTAACACCATCAATCGTACGATAAACCACACGTGGACGAGATACTGCTAACTCATAACCCTCACGTCTCATATTTTCAATGAGAATGGTCAAATGCAATTCACCACGACCAGCAATTTCAAAAACGCCTTCATTATCAGTTGGCTTCATGCGCATCGCAACGTTTGACTTCAATTCTCTTTCTAAACGTTCACGAATCTGTCGGCTAGTTACAAACTTACCTTCAGTTCCTGCAAGAGGTGAAGTATTAACATGGAAGTTCATGATTAATGTAGGTTCATCAACATGAAGCAATGGCAAAGCATCCGGAGTATCGGTAGAACAAATCGTCGAACCAATACCAATTTCTTCGATACCATTGATCAAAACAATGTCACCCGCAGAAGCTTCATCAACAACTCGACGTTCCAACCCCTTAAACATCAATACTTGGTTGACCTTGGCACGCTTTGGCTCAGCTCCTGGACCATTGATAACAAGAACTTCTTGCATTGGCTTTAAACGACCACGATTGATACGGCCAATACCAATTTTGCCAACATAACTTGAATAATCTAGCGAGCAAATCTGTAACTGTAATGGACCATCAATATTGTCTTCACGAACAGGAACGTATTCAATAATCTTGTCAAAGATAGCCTTCATGTTGCCAATCTTCTTCAATTCTTCTACGTCATCTGTTTCTCCGGCAAAGCCCTCTAATGCGGAAGCATAGATAACCGGGAAATCTAACTGTTCGTCTGTAGCACCCAACTTATCAAAAAGGTCAAACGTTTGGTTAATAACCCAATCAGGACGAGCACCTGGACGGTCAATCTTATTGATAACTACAATAGGCTTTAAACCTAAAGCGAGTGCTTTTTTGGTTACAAAACGCGTCTGGGGCATCGGTCCTTCTACAGCGTCAACCAACAACAAAACACCGTCTACCATCGAAAGAACACGTTCTACTTCACCACCAAAGTCAGCGTGTCCCGGAGTATCAATAACATTAATATGGACACCGTTATAGTCAACGGCACAATTCTTAGCGAGAATGGTAATACCACGTTCTCGTTCAATATCATTGCTGTCCATCACACGCTCTTCAACAGCCTGGTTTTCACGGAACGTTCCAGCCTGATGAAGAAGCTGATCCACCATTGTAGTTTTACCATGGTCTACGTGAGCAATAATAGCTACATTTCTAAGTGCTCGAGTCATATCTTTTATCTAAACTTCAAAAGTTACTAATCTTTCCGGAATTAAAAAACCGGTATTGCTGAGCTGTGCTGTTCCCATAAGTTTCACACAGGAACCAAACAAGCCGTAAACTCGAACGCGACCAAAATATTCTTGAGGTTCGAGCATAATTTTTTGTCCATGATGGAATCGCTCTGTCTGTTGTTCCGAAAGCATAATCTTCGGTAACGAAGAAATCAGTTTATCCACCGGTGCCAACATTTGAACGCGTTCTTCTTCAGAAATCTTCTCAAAATGCTCTAAAGTCACTGCATCACAAATCTTGACGTCTCCAACTCGAACTCGTCTAAGGGCTGTTAAATGTGCAACGGTTCCCATTGCCTGTGCAATGTCTTCAGCCAAAACCCGAATATAGGTTCCTTTGGAACAAGCTACACGAATCACAACTTTAGGCAAATCAAATTGAAGTAAATCCATGCGAGATATTACTACCTTACGAGGTGCTCTTTCGATTGTTTCACCACTTCTCGCAATTTTATAAAGTGGTACTCCATTTTTTTTCAAGGCTGAGTACATAGGAGGAATCTGTTCGATCTCCCCAACAAACTTTTCTAGTCCTTTTTTCAGTTGTTCTTGAGTGAAACAAACCGATTTTGTTTCTACAACAGCCCCTTCTGAGTCACCAGTCTCTGTCTTTTGACCAAAACAGATTTCTGCCAAATATTCTTTTTCCGCATCTAACAGATCTGCAGAAAATTTTGTGGCCTCTCCAAAGCACAAAGGTAACAAACCACTGGCTAACGGATCCAGAGTTCCGGTATGTCCTGCCTTTTTAGCGTTCAGCAGTCTTCGAACCTTCTGTAATGCCGTATTACTGGAAAGACCTACGGGCTTATCAAGTAAAAAAACTCCATCAACCCTTTTCTTTTCTTTTTTTTGATTCACTTTCTAGTCAACCTTAACCTTTTCGGCATCTTCGGCTCTTGCTTGACGAATCAACGCATCCATTTCAAAGCCTCTGTCGATACTGGTATCGTAAACAAAGTGCAACTGTGGAACGGTATGAATATGCAAAAGTTTAAAAATTCGTTGATGCAACATCGGAGCGGCGCTGTTCAGAGCCTTCGTCGATGCCTCTGCAGTTGATCCGATGGATGTAAAGTACACCGTTGCATGAGCATAATCTGGAGTAATGGTTACTCCTGTTAAAGTGACGAGACCAGCCGCAGGATTACTCACTTCGCGAGGAATTAATTTAGCTAAATCGCGCTGGATTTGATCCGCAATACGGTTAGAACGTCCAGGTTTGGCAACCTTCAACATATTTTTCTCCTCTTCAACCAAGGAAACAAAAGAGCCTTTCGGCTCTTCTGTTTTTCTAGTCGGTATATTAAAGCGTACGAGCGACTTCTTCTACTTCAAAGATTTCAAGTTTATCTCTTTCTTGGATGTCATCCATAGCCTTCAAAGAAAGACCACATTCGGCGCCAGCCTTAACTTCCTTGACATCATCTTTAAAGCGTCTTAAGGAATTAATTTCACCCGTCCAGATAATGACATTGTCGCGTAGAAGTCTTGCATGAGAACTACGTTTAACAACACCCTCAAGTACCATACAACCAGCAATACTACCAACCTTAGGTACACGAATAATCTGACGAATTTCAACCAAACCAATATGGTTTTCACGACGTTCTGGGGCCAACATACCACTCATAGCTTTCTTAACGTCATCTACTGCGTCATAGATAATATTGTAGTAACGGATATCAATACCGTTCGATTCAGCTAATTTTCTAGCTTGAGCATCGGCACGAACGTTAAAGCCAAGCACCACTGCGTTAGAAGCAATAGCAAGGTTAATATCGGATTCACTAATACCACCAACCGCAGCGTGGACCACAGAAACCCTCACTTCATCTGTAGAAAGCTTTGTCAGAGCGTGAACTAAGGCTTCCTGAGAACCCTGAACATCACTCTTGATGACAAGCATCAACGACTTCTGGCCTTCTACACCATCGCTAAAGAGGTTTTCGAGCTTAGCAGCCTGTTGTTTTGCCAACTTCACATCACGGTACTTACCTTGACGGTAATTAGCCAATTCTCTTGCTTTTCTTTCATCATTGATAACAATGATTTCATCGCCCGCAGCAGGAACGTCGGACAAACCCTGAATTTCTACCGGAATAGAAGGACCGGCTTGCTGAACTGCTTTACCGTTTTCGTCAAGCATGGCTCGTACACGACCGAACGTAGCTCCAGCTAGAACAATATCACCACGATTTAATGTTCCAGACTGAACTAAAACGGAAGCAACAGCACCTTTACCTTTATCCAATCTTGATTCAATAACAACACCCTTCGCTGGGCCTTCTTTAATGGCCTTTAATTCTAAAATTTCTGCTTGAAGGAGTACATTTTCTAAAAGATCATCAATGCCTTGACCTGTTTTTGCAGAAACAGGAATAAATGGAACATCGCCACCGTAATCTTCCGGCATAACATCATTGGCGACCAACTCTTGCTTAACGCGTTCAGGATTGGCTTCTGGTTTATCAATCTTGTTGATTGCAACGACTAATGGAACATTACCGGCTTTAGCGTGTGCAATAGCTTCTTTTGTCTGAGGCATTACACCGTCATCAGAAGCAACAACCAAAATTACGATATCCGTTGCCTGTGCACCACGTGCGCGCATTGCAGTAAAAGCTTCATGTCCCGGTGTATCCAAGAAGGTAATAATCCCTCTAGGTGTCTTAACATGATAAGCACCAATGTGCTGTGTAATACCACCGGCTTCACCCGCTGCGACGCGTGTACGACGAATATAGTCAAGCAATGAAGTCTTACCATGGTCTACGTGCCCCATGATCGTGACGACAGGAGGACGAGGTTCCTTAGGTAAATTTGCTTTTGCTTTTTCTTCAGCTTCTTCCAAGAACGCCTCGGGATCGTCTGGCTTGGCTGCGATGGCCTTATGTCCCATTTCTTCAACCAAAATCATCGCAGTATCTTGATCAAGCATCTGATTGATTGTGACCATTTGTCCCATTTTCATCATAGCCTTAATCAATTCTGTAGCCTTGATACTCATCTTATGAGCCAACTCAGAAACCGTAATTGTTTCTGGTACGGTCACTTCTTTAACAATTGGCTCTTGAGGTTGCTGGACTGTCTTTTGAGCTTCAGTTGCATGTTTACTATTTTTACGATTTCTACGGTCAGATTTCCATCCTGTAGATTCTTCGCTCGTAATATCGCCACCACGATTCTTCATGGTGCGTCTTTTGCGATCATCACCCCAATTACCGTCCTGGTTCTTAGCATCACGGCTCTGTTTATTGTCACGTTTTGCACTATTTTTGTGCTTTTTAGGTTCTTCATCTTTCATTTTTTCAGATGATTTTGCCGTCATGACACGTTTTGGAGCCGACATCATTTCACGAATAGCACGAGCTTCCTCTTCAGCTTTGCGACGAGCATTTTCTCGAACCATATCAGCTTTTTTACGATCTTCTGTCGTAGAACCATGCTTGTTGGCTTTCGCCACATTGTTATTCTGTGGACGCTTAGTTTGCAATGGTTTCGTGTTTTCGCGTTTTTTCTGAGTTTCCATCGCTTTACGCTCTTCCTCAAGTTTACGACGAGCTTCTTCTGCCTTTTGCTCTTCCGCACGACGTAATTCTTCAGCCTTGCGAGCTTCTTCTGCTCGACGTGCTTCTTCAGCCACACGCTTAGCTTCTTCCTGAAGTTTGCGCTCCTCTTCAGCCTTACGAGCTAAAGCTTCTTCTTCGGCACGCTTTGCAGCGATTGCGGCTTCGGCCTCTTTACGAGCCATCGCGGCGATGTCGGGACGCTTAACTAAAACACGTTTTTTTCTAACTTCAACCTGAACCGTGTGATTATGTCCTTGGTTAATCACCTTTTTTTCTTTGCTCGTAATCGTGATGCGACGCTTGCCTGCATTTTGACTACCACGAGCAACTTGTAATGATGTTAAAAAGCGATCTTTATCGGCATCATTGATCAAATCGGATCCCGATTTCTGATTTAAGCCTGCCGCCTTAAGTTGAGTTAACAGCTCTTCAACTGGAAGTTTCAGATCTGTAGCTAAATTTTCAACTGTTGTATTTGCCATAGAATCCCCTCCCAATTGTTATTTATTCCAATGAGCACGAGCTGTCGTAATCAATTTCATAGCTTTATCTTCATCGATCTTAGCAATATCAATTAATTCGTCTGTCGCCAAATCAGCTAAATCATCTAGCGTCTTGATACCATTTTTTCCAAGCTTGGTTGCAAGATCATTGTCCATACCTTCAAGACTTAAAATCTGTGGATCAATAGTCTTGAGAATTTCTTCACGTTCCAAAGCTACAGTCAATAATGCAGTACGAGCTCGACTTCTTAATTCTTTGATTGTTTCTTCATCAAGCTCTTCAATAGACAATAATTCTTCTTCTGGAACGTAAGCAACTTCTTCTATGGTTTCAATACCATATTCAATTAGAAGTTCTGCCACGTTTTCATCTACGTCAAGATGACAAACCAGGTTTTGAACCAATTCAGTTTGTTCAGCACGGCGCTTTTCATCCGCAGCCTGTTCCGTTAACACCTGAATATCCCAACCCGTTAAACGACTTGCCAACTTAACGTTGTCCCCATCGATTCCGATAGCCTTACCACCATCTTCAGCTACAACTTCCATACGGTGAGCATCTTCATGTACAACGATAGACTTAATAGAGGCAGGAGCCAAAGCGCCAATTACATATTCTGCAGGCTGATCAGACCACAAAACAATATCAATTCGCTCACCGTTTAATTCTTTTGTTACAGCTTGAATACGAGATCCCTTAATACCAACACATGCTCCAATAGGATCAATACGCTTATCCTTAGCGTATACAGCAATTTTGGCACGTACACCAGGAATACGTTCACAGCCCTTAACTTCAAGAAGACCTTCATCAATTTCAGGAACTTCGGTACGAACCAATTCAACCAAAAATTCAGGACAAACACGAGACAGAACCACCTGTTGTTGTCTACTCATTTCATCAACTTTCATCACATAGGCTTTTACTCGATCGCCTGGACGAAGATTTTGACGAGGAATCATTTCTGACTTTAACAAGCGAGCATCAAGACGACCAATTTCCACAATCGCATCACCACGGTCCATACGCTTGATTTGTCCACTTACAATCTTCTTATCCTGATTTTGAGCCAAGAAATCATTCAAAATCTGAGAACGTTCAGCTTCTCTTAACTTTTGCAAAATAACTTGCTTTGCATCTGTAGCAAATCTTCTACCGGTCACGCTTACAGCAGGTAATTCCTGGCGAACATAGTCACCTACATTCATTTCACCCTGATCCGAGTAATCTTCTTTAGCTTCCCACTGAAGAATTTCACGATCTGGCTCTTGTAAACCTTGATCATCTGGAACTACTTTCCACTGACGACAAACGGACTGTTTACCTGTTACTGGATCCACACGAACCACAATATCAGCATCTTCACCAGGGAACTCCGACTTCTTCACAGCACTTGCTAGAGCACTTTCTAAAGCATGAAGAACCACTTCTTTACCAACATTTTTTTCGTGGGCTAGTACTTCAACAATATCTAGGAGATCTCTGCTCATTTGTTTCTTCCTCGAAAATCTAATTCTGCAATCAAAGTAGCTTGTTCAATTTCTTTATATGGAATACCGACCTTGATATTTTCTTTTGAATCATTCGACATCTTTTTCTTATTGCTCGTACGAGACTTTGCCGATGGAGTCAAGGCGGGACGTTCAGCTAATATTTCTACGTTGATAATGGGACATTCTTGATCGTCTACCACATCAACAATACGCACATCCATACGACGACGACCATTTTCCGGAAGCCCTTCGCCATGAATTGGAGTAAAAAGTTCAATATGTGCTGTATTGCCAGCAAAGCGTTTAAAATCTGCGACCTTACGGAGCGGACGATCGACCCCTGGAGATGAAACCTCCAACCTATCGAAATCGATCCCTTCTACTGTCAGGGTAGGATTCAAAAGATTACTAACGACTTCGCAATCGTTCAACGTAATACCACCTTCCTGGTCAATAGTCACTCGAATAATCCCACGGGCAAAACGCTCGACATCTACGAGTTCGTAGCCCACTCCTTTCACAGTCGTTTCGACTAATTCATAAAGCTGTGCAGAAACTGCCATCCGATTTTGCTATCCCTTTAAACCATAAAAAAATGGGCTAATAAGCCCATCCTTAAAAAAACCTGATAGGAACGAGAGCTTACTCAACACAAACCCTCGTCAGAAACGGCACTGTAGTCCAGTACCGTTTCTACTATAACAGTAGCGGTGATTTTACCTGATTTGACATAAAAACACAAAAAAATCAATAGATTTTTCAGTTACGGGATCGAGCATTCACCCTACTTTTGCGTTTTCCTTCTGAAAAACCGCCATTTGCAATATAGTGCACGGTACTTGTCAGCGGATTAGGACGCTTAGAAGAACGAGCTACTTTGGTTCCTTCCCCCTTTTGAACTTTATTTCTAGGAGAAACTGTCTTTCTAGGTGCTTTTGATTCAGGTGCTTTCTCTTCTTCGTTAAAGCCGATCGTATTAAGCCACGCTTCGACGATTTCTGCTTCCATTTCAATAAATTTGCCACGCACCAAATTCTGAGGCAGATGAATTTCCCCATATCGTACTCGGATCAGGCGAGAAACCGGCAGTTCTACTGCTTCAAACATACGACGAACTTCTCGATTTCGTCCTTCTTTGATCAGCACCTTATACCAGCGATTAAAACCTGTACCACCCGCTTCTTCAATACCATCAAATTTAGCTAAGCCATCACTAAGTTCAACACCCTGAAGTAACTTTTCTTTTTTCTCATCGGTTAACTGTCCTTGAACTCTAACCGCATATTCTCTTTCCATCTCATAGCGAGGATGCATCAAGCGGTTTGCTAAGACTCCATTGTTTGTAAATAGAAGTAAGCCTTCCGTATTAAAGTCGAGTCTTCCAACGGCAATCCAACGACCACCTCTGATTCTAGGTAAGCGGTCAAATACCCGAGGTCTTCCTTCAGGATCGTCCATTGAAACAATTTCACCCGTTGGTTTATGATAGACCAATACACGAGGAGGCTTATTAACGTCTTTACTGGCTCTTTTTACAGGACGACCATTGATTTTTACGATATCTGTAGGAAGAACTCGTTGTCCTACATAAGCTGGCACACCATTAACAGATACCCGTCCAGACAAAATCAGCTCTTCCATATCTCGACGAGACCCAATGCCGGCATCAGCAAGAACTTTATGTAATTTTTCACTCAATGATGTTTGAATTTTCTTCTGTATCTTGCGTCCACGCTCGATCACTTCAGAAGAAAGAGTCTGCGTAGAAAGTTGCAAACCTGATTCCTCCACTTCCTGTTCCGAAATCACTATTTCCGCCTTTCTTCTTTTTTTGTATTCGACCTCAGAAATTACACGATCGGTTTTAGGTGTTTTTTTAGAAACAAAACCGCCTTTTTGATTCTTTCTCATCATTTTCTTCTCTGTTATGACTTTCCGTAGAAAACAGCTTCGCTTTACTGCGTAACAATGAAATTTCTGTACTGTTTCTACAAAACAGTTTCAATACAGCAAGTCCCATTTATCAAATCAATTAAATGAAGGCACTTACCTTGGTAAACCATCCTAATCAATCAGCCCTTTTATGCCCTGTTAGGTTTAATTCATTCCTAGTCCAGGGAATATCAGCATAATTAGATCAACTGACGACAGTCTAGATCGATACTCTTTTGAAGCATCTAGGAATGCAATCCCCTTTGACTATCGCTTATCAATAGAAAATTGTTTCAATTAAATATTTTGTGAAAGTAAAAAGAACTTTTACTAATACATTACAAAGCAACACACCTCTTTCACAAAAGGGGTTGTCAGTTTATCACCTCATATTTACCATCACAAATAATCCATTACAGATTCGTCGTAATTCCGCGAGCTTTTTCTTGAGCTTGCATTAATAGGTTCGCCTCATCTGAACGCATTTTCTGGAATTCTTCTTCAGTTTTACGATAATTCGATTTACCTTTTTTCTCCATATGATCCAGAAATTTTTCATGGAGCATCAATTCGTCTTCTGTTGCACGGATAACTTTTAGTAAAGACGTATCAATCGTTAGTTCTCCAACCGATTCTTCTACTTTTTCTTCATTCTCTAAAGAAAAACTACCTTGCTGTTGGCGTAGTATCAAATAGACTTGAGCCAAAAGTTCCGAATCTAGAAGAGCTCCGTGGGTTGTTCGATGTGAATTATCAATGCCGTACCGGACGCAAAGCGCATCCAATGTATTACGCATTTGAGGATGTACATTTTTCGCCAATTCAAGACTGTCAACAATTTCTGAAACAATTTCTGAAAAAACAGGGCGATTTAAACGCCTGAATTCCTCATCTAAGAATCCAACGTCAAAAGGAGCATTATGGATAATAATGCGAGCTCCTCGTACAAAATCACTGAATTCATCAATAATTTCAGCAAATTTGGGCTCAGTAGAAAGGCGCTCTGTTGTTAATCCGTGTACCCTAACGACTTCTTCCGGAACTTCCCGTTCTGGATTAATCAACTGATGATAGGTTCGGTCTGTTATTCCATAGCGAGATAACTCGACACAACCAATCTCGACAACACGATCACCGCCTTTTGCTTGCAAACCGGTCGTTTCTGTATCCAGCACAATCTCACGCAACTTATTTCTCCTAAGACCTAAACCTACTTCATCAAACTATTTTATAAATCTATCAACTAGCCGTTTGAAAAACGCTCGATTCACTGATCCAATCACGAACTTTTTGAATATCCGAATTACGAGCTGATTTATTTGGTGCATCTAAAAAGATCATCGCCACGGGCCGACCCGAAATATTTGTTTGCATGACCATGCAGTACCCCGCAGCGGTAGTCAGCCCAGTCTTCTGTAAATCAATATCCCAATCCGGATCTAAAACAAAACGGTTGGTTGTCCGACTTACGATGGTTCTTCGACCATAAGGCAACGACATTGTAGGGGAAGTTGAATATTCACGAATAATGCGATATTCCGAAGCGCTCGCAATCAAATGTGACAAATCCATTGCCGATGACTTATTACCATTGTGCAACCCAGTCGAATCATAGAAAACAGTATCCGTCATATTAAGTAGAACTGCCTTAGTATTCATATCGCGAACAAAGGTTCGAACTCCCCCAGGATAGGTTCGTGCCAAAAACTGCGCAGCTCGATTATCCGAACTCATCAGTGCCAAATGCAATGCCGTCCGGCGAGATACCTTCATGCCCGGACGCAATTTTGAACGAGAACCAGATCTCACACAGTCGGCACGGGTTACTAAAAATTTCCGATCCAAATTAACCTTGGATTCCACAATGACTAATGCGGTCATTAGCTTAGTAATCGATGCAATTGCCATCGGCTCATCAGCATTTTTTTCATACAACACCTTATTGTTTTCAAGATCGTAGGCTAACACCGCACCGGTAGACAACAGCAAAGGATCATTTACCGGATCTTTTCCTCTCTCTAGAGCCCGAGCTTTTAATATTCCTAACCTTCTTGATACGCGAGGTCGATATACAGAATATTTCTTGTATATCGGAGTCCTAATCGCAACACGTTTTCCATTTCTGGTTACATAAGTGACCTTATAGCGCTGTTTAGTCGCTTTATATTTTCCTTTTTCGCTCTTTTTGGCTACTTTTGCTTTCTTATTTGTCTTTTTCTTAACTTGATTGGTCTTTTTTTGATCCCGTTTTTTTACCGTACTCGTCGCTGACTCTGTAGTAGACGCATCGACCGTCATACTATATAAACTCATGGTACACATGAGAATTACCGAAAAAATAAACGCCACGACCCTCATTTCAAAACCCGAGATCACTACATTCTTAATGATTCGCAAACCTACTCAGTCCGAAGTGTAATCCTACTAAACAGAAATTACCTCATTTCACCAATCATCGATTGCCAAATTTTTGTAAGTCGCTTCACACTCACTGGCATCGGAGTACGCAACTCTTGTGCAAATAAAGAAACTCGCAATTCTTGTAAAAGATTACCAAATTCAACTAAACGGGAATCATATACACCTTTTCTACGTATAACTTCTCGCTTATAGTTAATTTCAACTTGTTGAATTTCTTGCATTTTAACGGCATCCCGATCCATATTAGATCGCAATTTATCAAGACGTAAATCAATCGCTTTTAAATACCTCGGATAATGACATAAGTACTGATACGGAATATTCTGTATAAATCTTTTAGGGAACAAATCATTTAATTGAGTCTCTATATCTTTTTTTACGTCTTTAAAGTCTTTAAGCCCGTTGAGTTTTCTTTGTACTAGTGCTGATTCACTAACAATCGTTGAAATTAATTTCCCAATCTCCAAACCTAACAGATTAAGTTTTACTCTGGTTTGATTACAAAGTTCCTCAAACATTTGCAAATTCTGAGGTAATTTTGTATCACTCATGATCTGATTCAAAGTAGCATTCACAACCTGTTGCTTTAACTCTTCAAAAGATTCAAAACTTGGAGAAAGGTATGGCAATGTCGAAGCTCGCATCTGCGTAGTTTGTAGTACTTTTAGTCCCTTATCTAAATACTTAATTTGTTCTTTAAGTTGTAGAGACAATAACTTACGAATACCTATTTTGGTTAATTCAAAAGCATGGTCCGGATCATCAAATACCTCTATAGAACAATAATCTCCTTTGTCGACAATAGCTGGATGTCCAATAAGAGTGATTCCTTTTCGATGAATTTCCATAATGTCCGGCAACTCACCAAAATTCCACGAAGTGATTTTTTCCTGTAAATCATCTGCAATTCTGACATCTTGTTCAGCAAAATTTTGAAAGTTACCCCTAGCTTGATCTCCAAATTCGCTCTTTAACTGAGACAAGTTACGAGACATCCCAATCTGACGTCCATGTTCATCAACTATTTTGTAATTTATGAATAAATGAGGGGCAACGAGCTCCAACTTGAAGTCGCTTTTCTTAATATCCAAACGGAAATCTGCTCTTGCTTTCTTGATGATTGCTTCGTAAAAATTCCCTTCTGGTTCATCATATTGTTCAGCAAATGCCTTTGCCCAAGTTGGTAATGGAACAAAATGCCTTCTATACCGTTGTGGTAGTGACTTTAATAGTGCCTGAACTTTTTCTTTAACCATTCCAGGAACCAACCACTCTAATCGCTCCTCATCGATTTGGTTAAGCATAAATAATGGTACCGTTAACGTGACCCCATCTCTTAATGAACCAGGTTCAAAGTTATAGGTAAGTGCCATCGTGACACCGGACATTTCTATCTTTTTAGGATAATACTCAATCGTGATTCCGGACGCATTATGGCGCATAAGGTCTTGGCGAGATAGAAACAGAATCTTCGGATTTTCTTTTTCTGCTTTTAATCTCCAAATATCAAAAGATACCTTTCCGACTACCGAATCATCAATTTTCCCTTCATAGAAATTAAATAAGATTTGTTCATCAACCAATACATCAGGACGCCTCGATTTATGCTCCAATTCTTTAATTTCATTAATTAAATTTCGGTTATGGGACCAAAATGGAGCCTGTATATCGAATTCACCATTAACTAAAGCTTCACGGATAAAAATCTCTCGAGACAATTTAGGATCTTTACTTGAAAAGTTAACTCGTCTTTGCCCGTATAAAGGCAGACCATATATCGTACCTTTTTCAAAAGCAATGACACTACCTGCCTTTTTTTCCCAGTGAGGTTCAGTCCAAGATTTTTTGATTAAGTGGGCGCCAACACTTTCAACCCATTCTGGTTGAATCGTTGCAATGGTTCGAGCAAATAACTTTGAAGTTTCAACGACTTCCGCCGCCATGACCCATTTGCCTGCACGCTTGACTAAAAATGAACCCGGCCAAATCCAAAATTTTATATTTCGTGCTCCAACGTATGGTGCTGAACGAAAATCTGTTTCTAATGAACGAAGTCCTAAATTTCCTAGTAATCCGGTCATTAATGCTTTATGTAATTGTTCATAGGTGGCTTCTACTGTATTGATCTTCCAGCCCATTTCACCAACCATATCTTTGAGTTGACGATACACATCGCGCCACTCACGCATTTTTCTTGTCGAAAGATATTGTTGTTTAAATTCCTGTTCTAAAAGACGATTACTCTTCTTATTCGCAATTTTTTCTTGCATGTAATTCCATAGTTTGATCCATGAAAGAAAATCACTGCGTTCGTCAGCGAATTTACGGTGCGCTTGTTCGGCTTGCTGTTGAGCTTCGATGGGACGTTCCCTCGGATCTTGAACACTGATACCCGCCGCGATGATAAGAACTTCTGCTAACGCATGATTTTCAAAACCAGCCAATAAAATGCGAGCAATTTTAGCGTCCAATGGCAACTTAGCTAAAACCTCCCCGATGGCGGTTAGATCTGACCCACGCGCATTAACTGCATTAAGTTCAATTAACAAATCATATCCATCCGTAATAGCTCTTGAGGGAGGGGCTTCAACAAATGGAAATGATCTAACATCTGAAAGCTTCAAAGCTTTCATGCGTAGAATTACCGTAGCAAGGGAACTTCTTAAAATTTCTGGATCCGTATATTTAGGACGTTTGATAAAATCGGATTCATCATATAAACGAATACATATACCGTTAGCAACTCGACCACAACGACCGGCTCGTTGCTCCGCTGCGGATTGACTAATCGGTTCAATCTGTAATTGTTCTACCTTATTTCGATACGAATAGCGTTTAACTCGGGCTAATCCAGTATCTACAACAAAACGGATTCCTGGAACGGTCAGAGAGGTTTCTGCGACATTCGTTGATAAAATGATCCGTCGCCCCCCTTTTGACTTGAAAATACGATCTTGCTCTTCAGAACTTAATCGAGAATAAAGCGGTAAGATTTCTACGCCTTTAAGAGCATATTTTCTAAGAGCCTCTCCTGCCTCTCTAATTTCCCGCTCCCCTGGGAGAAAAACAAGAATATCACCCATCCCTGCAATCATTAATTCATCGCAAGCATCGCAAATCGCTTGCATCATGGTACGGTCATCATTTTCGTCCTCATCTTGAATGGGACGATAACGAACCTGAACCGGATAGGTTCGACCTGACACATTGATAATCGGAACTCTTTTTCCGTTAACGGGCTCAAAATGATTAGCAAAACGTTCGGAGTCAATCGTAGCCGAAGTAATAATAAGCTTTAAATCCGGTCTTTTAGGAAGAATCTCTCGGAAATAGCCGAGAAGAAAATCAATGTTTAAGCTTCTCTCATGAGCTTCATCCAAAATAATAGTATCGTAAGCCTTTAATAATGGATCGCTTTGTGTTTCTGCAAGAAGGATCCCATCCGTCATCAATTTGATACTCGCTTTAGGTTCAATATTTTCTTTGAAGCGAATTTTGTAACCTACAACGGTACCCAATTCTGTTTTAGTTTCTTCAGCAAGACGTTTTGCGATTGACGTCGCAGCGATTCTCCGAGGCTGAGTATGTCCGATCAAGCCAGCCTGACCTCGTCCGAGTTGAAGACAAATCTTAGGTAACTGAGTGGTTTTTCCACTCCCTGTTTCCCCCGAGACAATCACGATCTGATTGTTTGATATAGCGTCCGAAATTTCTTCAGCTTTATCCGTAACAGGAAAATTAGGATTTAATTCGAGAAGAGCCGGCTTATTTCGTGTAATCCCTTTGTCGACTTTATTTGAGCTATTTCGTTTAGAACCATCTAAACATTCTCTCTGAGGTTTCTTTTCAGGGCTACTCAAATCTTTTTTCTTTTTTAAATTGTTTTGAGTACGTTGTTTTTCAATTAAAGCACGTAAATTTTTTAAATCGGACATCAATCTGCTATAAAAAAGAGTTTTCAAAACTTTAAAAATTATAATGTCCCGAACTTTTTCAAAGGGCTTTTAAAATGGAACAAAATATTCAAGAAGAACTTCAGCTTGAAGCAGAATCCATTACCCCGTGGGTTCAATGGCTCAGAGGTGTAGCCCCTTATATTCATGCTTTACGAGATAAAACGATTGTTATTGGCGTTGCTGGAGAAATGATTGCAAACGGTCAACTTACTAAATTTATCTACGACTTAAGCATGCTTTCCGCCATTGGCGCAAAGATTGTTCTCTGTTATGGCGTTCGTCCTCAAGTTGAAGAACTCATCAATTTAAAAGGAATCCATTCTGAATTCGTCAATGGGTTACGCATCACAGAAACGGATGTTTTAAGTTGCGTCAAGGAAGCCGCGGGTGAAGTCCGTCTTGACATCGAGGCCGCCTTCTCAACCGGCCTTCCTAACACCCCTATGGCCCATAGCCAATGTCGTGTGATTAGTGGCAATTTCGTCATTGCACGTCCTTTAGGAATCATTAATGGTACCGACTATAAGCACACCGGCGTGGTCCGAAAAGTCGATGCTGAAGCGATATCTCATCAACTAAACAACCATAGTATTGTCGTTGTGGCACCTTTAGGATTTTCTCCTACAGGTGAAGCGTTCAATCTTGCAATGGAAGATGTAGCTTCATCCATTTCTGGTGCCTTAAAAGCAGATAAATTGGTTCTTTTGGGAAATGTCGATGGAGTTCGTCGTTTTGGTGAAGTAGTATCAGAGCTTACCAGCGATCAAGCTAAGGAACTCATGGACAATAAACTAGTCGATGATGAAGATATCTATAACCTCGGATATGCTTTAAAGGCTTTATATCGTGGTGTAAAACGTGTTCACATTCTTCCTTATTTTCTCGATGGAGGCATTTTGGCCGAATTGCTAACTCATGAAGGGATTGGCACAATGGTAACCGAAGAAAACATGGCCTGTATTCGAGATGCTACGATCGATGATGTGACCGCACTTATTCATTTATTAGAGCCATTAGAAGAAGATGGCACTCTCGTAAAGCGTCCTAGAGAAAAGCTCGAACGTGAAATTAACTGCTATACCTTATTGGAACATGACGGTATTATCTACGGCAGTGCTGCACTCTATCCATTCAGTTCCGAGAAAATCGGGGAAATGGGAGCTCTAGTTGTTAATGCTCTTCATCAGGGTAGTGGTGAAGGTGAACGACTTTTACATCACATTGAGAAAAAAGCACGGTCGATGGGTTTAACTAAGCTCTTTGTGCTCACAACACGAACCGCCCATTGGTTCTTAAAACGAGGTTTTAAACCAGCAACGCTGGAGGATTTACCGATTGCCAAGCGTAAACTTTACAATTGGCAGAGACGATCCCAAATATTTATTAAGGATCTTTAGACAGAATAGTTAGTCCCATAGAATCGGATATACTTTTACCATTAGTAAAGCTAGGAGAGTTAAATGACACGCATGGTACATTGCGTCAAACTTGGCAGAGAAGCAGAAGGTTTGGATTTTCCACCACTACCTGGTGAATTAGGCAAAAAAATCTATTTGAATGTTTCCAAAGAAGCTTGGGATCAATGGAAACGCCTTCAGACAATGTTGGTAAACGAAAATCGCCTATCCATGGCCGATCCTCGTGCTCGTCAATGGCTCATGGAACAAATCAAAGAACATTTCTTTGGTGCAGGCGTCGCCCATCCTGAAAATTTTGTTGCTCCAGAGGACAAGTCTTAATCAAGTTCCTTGGCTCAGAACTGACACGGCAGATCTGCATTAAAGAATCTGCCGTTTTTTATTATCGATTCAAACCTAAAGTTTTTGCTTCATTTTGGACAAAATATCTTTATCTGCAGGTTCAAGCACACGAACACCATCGCCTGTAGCCAAAAGCAAAACATCTGCACCTCTTGCACCAAAAATACCACAGGTAACCACCCCTGGAATTTGGTTAATTTGACTTTCAAGCGCAACAGGATCCTCGATAACTAGACCATGTACGTCAATAATGCGGTTTCCATTATCGGTTACGAAATCACGTACCTTTGGATCGCCACCTAAACGCTTCAATGCATTTGACACATTGGTAATAGCCATAGGCAACACTTCAATCGGTAATGGGAATTTACCTAAAGTCTTGACGAGCTTTGATTCATCCGCAATACAGATATATTTATCCGAAGCGTCAGCACAAATTTTTTCACGTGTTAAGGCTCCACCACCACCTTTAATCATGTGGAAACGATCATTAATTTCGTCACATCCATCGACGTAAACAGATAAATGACCGACATCATTTAAATCACACACAGGAAACCCTAAAGTCAAAAGCTGACGTGTAGTCGCTTCTGAACTTGATACGCAACCTTTCACACGCTTGCCAGACATAGCCAGTGCCGTGATAAAGAACCCTACGGTAGTACCCGTTCCCACACCTAGATACTCGTCTTCAATGACGTAATCTATTGCAGCTTCAGCACATCGCTTTTTTAATTCAGCCTGATTCATAGACTTTCCTCAATTCAAAATGGATTTATAAGAGAATATACTTGAAGTCCTTAGGTTTAGGATATTAATCGGGTTTGTTTTATTTCGTTTTGCGTGAATTTGTTTAAAAATTTACCCCCGATAGATCCTATAGGTAATTACAGGAGCTTGAATTAATGAGCCAAGACCTACTCAATGGAAAACCACTATCAGAACGGTTCAGTAAGTCCTTTGAGACCTTTAGCTCACGTTCTTCACTTCCAAAAAATGTACTCCCATTCATTTGGGCTATCGCAGTTCTTTTGCTTATTACCTTTGGTGCTTTATACAATCACTTTGTCATTAATACGACAACGGTTGTTCAAACCAATCTAAGGCAGAACGCTGCGTTGATTGCAGGAAATATCGAGTTTGAACTCAATTCGCTTCAAAACTCGATTAATCGCATCATTATCAATAGCGAAAAAGAAGACCAACAAGTTGAAAATATCTTTGTAGAATTTCCTGAAGTAGTCATGTTGCGTCTACTACTTCCAAATGGTAAGTCTCAGCAATCTTGGGTTCAGGAGCAATATCACAATGATATGCATTTAGTGAAATTTGACTATCTAGAATACCCACAACAACTTAGAGACAGTATTGCAACCGCTTTTAACACTCAGAGACCAACTTATAGTTCTTATTGGTCGAGATCGGGCGATTGGTCAACTCCCGCTGTTGCTCTTGTAGTTCCATTTACAAAAAAAAATGGGCAACTTCTAGCCTATATGGCACGTATTTCACTAAATCGATTACTTGAGCAAGCTTTACCGAAACCTAAAAATAAGGAATTTGAATTTAGTATTGTTCATGGACAAGAATTTATCGCTGGTATCGCCTCCTTTAATGATGAAAAGGATAATTCAATTCCAAGTACGGTAATGCCCATCTCTCCATTACCCTCTACGATGCAATTATTTGGCGCCAAAGTACTTGAGGCTCCTCTTCTTTTCTCAAGTCCTTTAATGCTTTGGTTAAGCGTTTTAATTTTTGCTCTACTGTTAGCCCTTTTATTCCTCAGTGTAAGAACTGAAAAACAGAAAAGAAAATTACTTTATTTAGATCGAGAAAATAAGCTTTATCAATCCATTGAATATTCCATGACTGTGGGGGTTATTGTTTGTGACATGGATTTTCGAATTATTTTCTGCAATGGTGCTATTCAACAAATTACAGGCTATCGTCAAGACGAACTACTAGATAAAAAGCAACCGTGGCCCTTCTTAACGAAAAAATACCTAACAAAATCGGCATTTAACCAAAACAACTTCAACCGAGACAAGGATTTACGTTTTGACATTCGTATTACCCGAGCAGACGATAAAAAAGTAAATTGTGCCTTTCTTGCTAGTCCTTTCTATTCTTCAGAAAAAAAACAAGTCGGATGGCTTTGTACATTAAGGGATAATACCGCCGAGGCTAAAGGTCAGCATTTAATTAACGATACACTTACCTCCTATCGCAAGTTATTGAATTCTGTGAGTTCTTGTATTTCTTTGGTTCAGAACAGCCCTAGTGGAGGAATTTTAGGAATACGCAACACGATTTACACCAAGCAACTCGGTAACAGTATTGATGGCCATCTTGCAATTTCTCGATCTTTTACGGTTCCATTTAATACGGATGGTCAACGTCACGAAACCGTATGGGTCGAGCCATTAGATCGTTGGTTTAATGTCAATGAAACACGAGTTCGTCTTACAGAAGGCACCCTTGTCACAATGCAAGTTGCGCTAGATGTGACAACCGCTAAAAAAGCGGAGGAATCACTAGAAACTCAGGCTCGGAAGATGGAAATTTCATCTCGTCTCATTACATTAGGTGAGATGGCTTCTACGATTACTCATGAGATTAATCAACCATTAACGGCAATCTCAACATATTCAAATACCGTGCTTGAAATTATTCACAATAATCCAGAAAGTCTTGGTTTAGATCGAATTGAGGAAGTTTTAACTAAAATATCAACTCAATCAAAACGCATTGAAAGAATTATTCAAAACATTCGAAGTTTTTCCCAACGCAAGGCTGCGGTTCAAACCAAGGTTGCTATTCCGCTGTTAGTGAATGACACAATGGAACTCGCACAAATGACCGAGAAACGCCATCGAGTAAAAATTATTACGAATATCGAGGCAAATCTTCCATTCATAGAGTGCGATCGTATGCAAATTTTCCAGGTTTTATTAAACCTCATCCGCAACGCTGCGGATGCCATCAATGAACATAAGAGCTTAGATCGTCGCATTTTCTTCAATGTTCGTTTACAACAAGATAAACGACATGTTCTATTCGAAGTAGCAGATCATGGTCCCGGTATTTCCGATACCATGAAAAAGAATATTTGGAATCCATTTTTGACAACCAAGTCCGGTGGCTTAGGACTTGGACTGCCGATTTGTCGCAGTATTATCGAATCCCATAGTTCTCGTTTACTCGTTCGTGATAATGATAATGGGGGTGTTGTTTTCTATTTTGAGCTCAAAGTCGCGGACGATGAAACTTAACATAAATGTCGTTTATTCCGATAGATATGAATAAAACCCTTAAGGGGTAGCGCTTAGTGAGATATAATTGGAAATGTTCCATGGTGGAACCCTATCGGCGTATATGTCGTTTTATTTGTTGTTCTGAGTGTTTATTTCTGCGAAAGGTTATTCATAATGATTCACCTGACATCTAAAAACTTCTCCCATGAATCAGTAGAAGCTCTGGGTATAGTTTATGTTGTTGAAGATGATGAGGCTGTACGCGATTCTCTGAAATGGCTTCTTGAAACATCAAGCTATCGTGTCGAATTATTCGATAGTGGTGAGATGTTTTTAGCAAAATTTGATCCAAATGCGATCGCTGTTCTAATTCTTGATGTGCGCATGCCAGGCATGAGTGGCCTTGAAGTTCAGGAACATTTGTTAGCTCGTAGATGCGACATTCCGATTATTTTTATTTCCGGTCATGGGGATGTTTCCATGGCGGTTTCCACCCTAAAAAAGGGTGCAGTTGATTTCATTGAAAAGCCATTCGACCAAGCCGCTCTGCGTGCTCTAGTCGAACGAATGCTTCAAGAAGCACGTAATAGAAAAATTAAAGCAGAACGCCGTTCTTTAAACGATGCTCTCCTCGGTAAATTAACGCCTCGGGAACAGCACGTATTAGAACGTATTGTTTCAGGAAGACTCAATAAGCAAATTGCCTCCGACCTTGGTATTTCAATTAAAACCGTAGAGGCACATCGAGCCTCTATCATGGACAAAACTAATTCTGGTACTGTGGCAGACCTGATGCGTGTTGTCATGAATGCAAACAAAACTCCTCTTAAAGATAATAATCTCTAAGTCGAATATTCAGGATGACGTGATATGTCATCCTTTCTTCTTTTTTGAATGAAAGGAATCATCAATTGGTAGCCAACATTATCGATGGTAAGGCTATAGCAACCTCCATCCGAAAAGATGTCAAAAAAAGAGTTGACCAGCTTTTAAACAAAGGAATACAGCCTACATTAGTGGTTATCGTTGTTGGTAATAATCCAGCCAGTGCTATTTATGTTCGCAATAAAATCAAAGCCTGTCACGAGGTTGGAGTTCGTTCTATCAAAGTATCACTCTCCGATGATACGACTGAAGCAAGCGTATTGAAGCTCATAGAAGAGCTCAACAGCGATACCGACATCAATGGAATCTTAGTTCAGCTACCGCTACCCAAACATATTGATGAGCATCGTATTCTTGAAAAAATTTCCCCCGAAAAGGATGTTGATGGCTTTCATTTATTAAATGCCGGTCGTTTACTATCGGGTCTTTCTGGTTTTCGCCCTTGTACACCTTCTGGCGTCATTCGAATGCTGGAACTATCCGGTCTTTCTTTCGAAGGCAAACATGCGGTTGTCATTGGTCGTAGCAACATTGTCGGCAAACCTATGGCTCTTATGTTTTTAGAAAGAAATTGCACAGTTTCTATGGTTCATAGTAAAACAAAGGATCTGGCCTCAATCACTCGACAGGCCGACATCTTAGTATCTGCCGTAGGAAAGCCTCGCATGATTTCTGCGGATATGGTTAAACCTGGTTCTATCGTCGTTGATGTTGGAATAAACCGAGACACGGATGGGAAACTCTGTGGCGACGTAGATTTCGATACAGTTTCAGAGGTTGCCGGCTGGATTACTCCCGTTCCCGGTGGCGTTGGTCCAATGACGATTGCTATGTTACTGGATAACACTATAAAAAGCGCCGAGTCGACTTTGTAAAATCTCGACTTATAAAGTTTATATAGACAAAATTCTTTGTTATTTCCTGAAGTTAAGTATTTCAAATGACAGACAAAATCGATATCCTCTCCGTTACAGAGGACAAGTCAAAGTTAATTGATTTCTCTAATCTTGATCAAAATTCGTTTATCCCTGCTATTGAAGCATTGATCTCACAATTAAATAAAAAAGTTAGTGAAATCACGAGCTCAACAGAGATTGCTACTTGGGATAATGTTATTACTCCTTTAGATGATGCTGTAGAGAACTTAACTTACGTTTGGTCCATCATTTCACACCTCAATAGCGTCGTTGATACTCCTGAATTACGTACTATTTATAACGAGCTTCTTCCTCTGATTTCTGAGACTTTTGGAAAAATCGGTCAAAACGAAGCACTTTATAAGAAATATAAAGATATTAAAAATTCAGACTTTTACAAAGATTACTCAGACGTTCGTAAACGTATTTTAGAAAAAGAAATTCAAGGTTTTGTTCTCTCTGGTGCAGAGCTAAATGATATTGATAAAGAAAAGTTATTAAAAATCAATCAGGAACAAGCTCAACTTTCTCAAAAATTTTCAGAGAATCTTCTAGACTGTACAAATAATTTCGCACTCTACCTTCCGGAAGATACGAATGATTTAGATGGAATCACAGCAAGTGATCGAGAAATGTTTGCTCAACAGGCTCGTCTTGAAGGGAAAGAAGGATACAAAATCACGCTTCATATGCCAAATTACTTGGCGATTACGCAATACGCCTCTAATCGAAAATTAAGAGAAAACATCTATGAAGCCTACTCAACCCGAGCTAGTAATTTGGGTCCCTTAGATAAGGATAATGCCCCAATCATCAATCGATTACTAGAACTACGTCAACAAGAAGCCTCGCTTCTGGGATATCAGAATTTTGCTGAAGTATCGTTGGTACCCAAAATGGCAGATAACCCAACCCGAGTTATCGAGTTCTTAAGAGATCTTTCTTCTAAAGCAAAACCTTTTGCTCAGAATGATATGGAAGAATTGCTCCACTTTGCATCTTCACAATTGGGACTACAGAATCCCAAACCTTGGGATTTGAGCTATGTTGCAGAAAAACTTCGGGAACAGAAATACGCCTATAGTGAAGAAGAAGTTAAGGAGTACTTCACGGAACCTCAGGTTTTTAATGGTCTATTTAAATTAGTAGAAAAACTTTTCTCAATTCAAATTGAAGAAAGCTGTGCTCCTGCTTGGCACAAAGATGTTAAATTCTTTTCTGTTAGAAAAAATGAAGAAGAGATCGCAGGTTTTTACACTGACCTTTACGCACGTCCAGGTAAACGCGGTGGTGCGTGGATGAATGATCAACGGTCTCGTCGATTAACAGCAAAGGGTATTCAAACACCTATTGCTTATCTCGTATGTAACTTTGCCTCTCCGATTGGAGATAAACCAGCCCTTCTTACTCATCGAGATGTCGAAACACTTTTCCATGAATTTGGTCATGGCTTACATCATATGCTGACAACACAAACAGATCTTGCGGTATCTGGTATTAGCGGTGTGGAATGGGATGCAGTAGAACTCCCAAGTCAGTTTATGGAAAACTTCACTTGGAATTGGGATGTGGTTCAAACACTTTCAAATCATGTCACCACACATGAAAAGATGCCTCGATCACTTTTTGATAAAGTAGTCTCTGCTAAGAACTTTGAAGCCGGTATGGGTACGGTTCGACAAATTGAGTTTGCCCTCTTTGACATGCTACTGCATACGGGTTTTGATCCAAAAGAGGAGAATTTCCATAGTTTATTAAAACAAGTTCGTAACGAAGTTGCCGTCGTTTTCCCACCAGAATACAACCGTTTTGCGGAGTCTTTTGCTCACATTTTTGCCGGCGGATACGCCGCTGGCTACTACAGCTACAAATGGGCTGAACTACTTTCTGCGGATGTATTCTCTCTTTTCGAAGAAAAAGGTATTTTTAATGCAGAAGTCGGTAAAAAATACCTAGATGAAATTCTTTCTCGTGGTGGCTCACGTCCGGCTATGGAAAACTTCATCGCTTTCCGGGGTCGAAAACCAACAACAGAAGCCTTGCTTCGTCAATACGGTATGCAAAAAAATTAATAAACCACATGGAGAACCTATCTTTTTAGGTTCTCCATGAATGATTGGGATTAAAGTCGACTATGAGCCGTTTCACCATCGCTACTTGGAATGTTAATTCTCTAAAGGTTCGATTACCTCAAGTCTTAGAGTACCTAGAAAACTACTCTATTGATGTGTTGTGTCTGCAGGAGTTAAAACTTCAGGATTCTGATATTCCTAGAGCTGAATTTGAAAACGCCGGCTTTGATATTTATTGTAATGCTCAAAAAACATATAACGGTGTCGCTACTATTATTCGCAAAGATAGTTACGACAACTTTACTGACATACAGAACAACAACCCGCTGTATGAAGATCCACAAAAACGTCTAATTGCAGGTACTCTAGTAAAGGGAAACACGCAAATCCGTTTAATCAACGGATATTTTCCAAACGGCGAATCTTTAGAGTCAGATAAATACCCCTATAAACTAACCTGGTTAAACAAACTTAACGAATATATTCATCAGGAATTACAAAACCACTCCAATCTTATGGTCGTGGGTGACTTTAACATCATGCCCGAAGATTGTGACTGCCATGATCCAGAATACTGGAAAGATTCTGTGCTTTGTTCTCCGTCCGTTCGAGACGCTTTTTTCTCTTTAAAAAAACTAGGTCTTTCAGATGCCTTTCGACAGTTTTCCCAACCAGAGAAGTCTTATTCCTGGTGGGATTATCGTATGCTAGCTTTTAGAAGAAATCGGGGTTTAAGAATCGATCATATTTTGATCTCAAAAAATCTTATCGATAAAAATCTATCCACTCAGATCGATAAAAAAATACGAGCCAATGAACGTCCGAGTGATCACGCACCAGTGCGAATTGAACTTGATTTATAACAGAGGAAATATAAAACAGGATTTGGTCTGCCTTATATGATCATTTGCTAGACTTATTAGATAATAACTAGAACCGAGGTAATAGGAGAAAGAAAGTGGCCGAACAACCTGTTAAGCCCAAGAGTTTTCCTTGGAAAGAAATCATTATCACAATACTTTCATTGCTGTTATTGTTGCTTGGATTCCGATCATTTCAACTTCATAAACAATTGGAGGCTAACCAGGAAAAAGAGCTTCAATTAACCTCTCAGATAAACGAGCAAACACTTCAAATCAAACACTTTGAAAAGTTATCTCGAGAAATTTCGACACTTTGCACACCGAGCCCTTCTGACGTTGTAGATCCGTTAGCACCCTGTGCTCAATGTGTTTCAACGGTTTTAGGAAAAACCACCTCCTCTGCTAAAAGCGCCATTGAATTGGGGAAGGCCTTAGTCGATATTTATCAGAATCACTCTAATACGCTTGATTATCAAAAATATAAGGATGAACTTATAAAGGTTGCTGAACAAATCACGCATGGGGAAACACACTTACTTTCCACCTCAGTACAACATCTTTTAGATGTTAAGGATCGTCGTATTCATGAATTAGAATCTCAACAAAAATCTCTAGAGGATCAACTAACAAATACCTCTAACTTGCAATCTGAATTAGAGCGTTGTCTATCTAGTAGTAACTTCCTTATCCGTCGCTCTGGTCTCGATAGACCTCCTTGCTGGGCTGGTGAAGACGGCAGTGTTCAGTATTTATTTGATTTAACCCTTCTGCCTAATGAAAAAGTAATTGTGAACCCCGCATGGCCAGAATCTCGTGCACAAGAAGCTCGATCCATGGCTCCTGTTCGCAAGATTGAACCCTATTTTAATCAAGAAATTTCTTTACCCTTCTTCCTTAGACAGGGTCAAGACATTCATGCAACAGGAAACAGAGCTCAACCCGAAGCTTGTCGTTATTTTGTACGTTTAAGAAGCAAAATTGAAGACCGAGAAACAGCGGATAAGTCTCGATTAGCAGTAGAAGATTACTTCTACAAATATGAATATCGGAAAGAATAAAGTTTTTGATCGTTATCAAAACAGGTATCAAAGTCAAGGCTTACTTTGATACTTGTTTTTACAGTTTCTAGATTGTTTTCTTATGGAATCAATTTCGAGTTTTCAATTTACCCGTTTGATTCATCCTTTTGTGCTTGATAACGAGCTCGAAGTTGCCCGCAACCACCATTTACGTTCTGAGCCGCGGACTCCCGATACTTTAAAAGTACCCCAATCTGATGGAGTTTATCTTCGATGACCGATAGTCGATCTGAATTAGGACGTACATAAGACGAGCCCTCAACGCTATTAACCGGTATCATATTCATAATAGCAAACTGCCCGGGCCATAATTTCCCTAGACGATCAAGTTCTTGATCATCATCATTGAGACCTTGAATTAAAGTCCATTGATACTGAACCGGGTAGTGGGTGTTTTTTGCATATCGGGAGGCAAAATTCATAATCTCGACAACCGGAATTCTTTCCGCATTTGGAAGCAACTCCTTACGCTTTTCATCCGATGTAGTATGTAGAGAAATTGCAAGAGCAGGTTTAATTGTCCTTTGCTCTAATTCATTAAAAAGTCTACGATCTCCCACGGTTGAAAGAACTAGATTTTTATAACCTATACCAGAAAACTTAGCCATAAAATCAATAGCTGACAAAACATTCCTTCGGTTATGAGACGGCTCACCCATACCCATAAAAACCACTTTAGAAACAGATCGAATTTGTCTTGCCAGACGTAATTGCGACACAATTTCAAAGTCGGTTAGTTGCCGAACCAGCCCTGATTTTCCTGTCATACAGAACACACAACCAACGGCACATCCAACTTGACAGGAAACACATAAACCACCCCTTGGCAATAAGACACTCTCAATAATTTCACCATCTTGAAGACGAACAATTAATTTTGATGAATCCTCTCCGTCTTTTGCTTCTTGGATGATTTGGACCGAATTGTTCATTTCGTCAAGAAGCCGGCTTATTTCTTGTTTGACTAACTTAGGAAAATTTAAACTTTGATCATTAAAGATTTTCATCGATAGCCAAGTTCGAAAAAAATGTTCTACATGAATCGTTTTAGCTCCTGCTGTAAAAAGCCGATCTTCAATTGTTTCTAAAGTTAATAATGTCATAAACAGTAAAAAGCAATGTTTAAAAACTTAAACATTCATATTAAATTCTTGTAATTTACGGGTAATTGTATTTCGACCAATTCCTAGACGCTGAGCTGCTTCTATTTTTCTTCCGTTTGTAACCTCAAGAGCAGTTTGAAGAACAGTTTTTTCAAATTCTTCAAGCATCTTTTTCATAATATTTTCTTCTTGGTCATTTAGTCTTTGCTTAACATCATTTATCAACATTTCTTGCCAATTTATACACCCTTCAATAGAAGAAAGAAGCGATTCTTCAGAATTTAAGCGATGTACGGTATCAGCAACTCCATTTCTTACTTCTTCGGGAAGATCCGTTAATCGGATAACCTGAGACGGAGCCATAACCGTCAACCAGTTACAAATATTTTCTAGTTGGCGAACATTTCCTGGAAATGAAAAATTTTCAAGAAATGCCATTGCATCTTCACCAATTTTCTTGGGTTCTACATTAAGTTTTTTAGCTGTTAACGATAAGAAATGTTGTACTAATAGAGGGATATCTTCTGCTCGATCACGAAGCGGTGGTAAACGAAGACGAATTACATTCAATCTATGATATAAATCTTCACGGAATTCTCCATTTCTCACCATTTCTTCTAAATTTTTATTAGTAGCTGCGATAATCCGTACGTTAGCTTTGATAACTTGATGACCACCCACTCGATAATAATAACCATCCGAAAGTACTCTTAACAATCGAGTCTGAAGTTCAGCAGGCATGTCTCCAATTTCATCTAAGAAAAGAGTTCCTCCTTCTGCTTGTTCAAAACGACCATGACGAACGGTATTAGCTCCTGTAAAAGCACCTCGCTCATGACCAAAAAGTTCACTTTCCATCAGTTCACGAGGAATAGCGGCCATGTTTAAGGCGATAAACTCCTTTTTCCCTCGAGGGCTGTGTCTATGTAGTGCTCTTGCTACAACCTCTTTACCGACACCAGACTCACCGGTTAGTAAAACCGTAACACTACTTTGAGATAACTTTCCTATGGCACGAAATACCTCTTGCATTGCAGGAGCCTGACCAATAATCTCTGGGACTGATTCCTGAGTTACGGTTTTCATTCCAGCTGATGAACTTTCGTCCAATCCTCGTCGTATCAGTTCAATTGCCTTATCAACATCAAAAGGTTTGGCCAAATACTCAAATGCACCACTTTGGAAACTTGAGACTGCACTGTCAAGATCTGAGAAAGCCGTCATGATAATAACGGGTACATCAGGATAACGTTCCTTAACTTCTTTGAGTAAATCTAGACCATTTTTACCTGGCATGCGAATATCACTAACCAAAACGGCTGGAGAATCTAGATTAAAAGCATTTAAAACCTCTTCGGCATTTTCAAAGGTTCGACAACTAATATCGGCTCTTTTTAAAGCTTTTTCCAGTACCCATCGAATAGAACGATCATCATCAACGATCCAAACATCTTTCATATCCGCTCACCACTTTATTGAATATATTCAATCCATTATTGATATTTGGTTTTATAAAAATTATTTTTTGATATCGACAGGGGAAATAAAATACCAAAATTAGTACCATGTTTATTGCTCTTAAGATCAATGGTTCCGCCATGTTGCTCAACAAAAGCTTGAACCAAAGAAAGTCCTAAACCAGAACCATTGGTTTTACTACTAACTAAAGGATAAAAAACACTTTCCTGTAACTCTTTTGGGATCCCTTCTCCGTTATCAATCACTTGAATATTTAATGCTGTTTTATAACGTATTTGACCGATAAAAACGTGATGCACCACTCTTGTGCGAAGAATAATTTGAGCATTCCCTTCGATCATTTTAGTCGTCAAGGCTTCAGCAGAGTTTCTTAAAACATTAAGAAAAATTTGTGTCAGTTGTCCTTTATCACCCGTCATATCAGGAACGCTAATATCATAGTCGCGGATTATTTCTAATCCTTCAGAAAATTCTGATTCCACTAATTTTCTAACACGTTCTAAAATTTCGTGGATATTCACCGAGCACGGTTGATATAAACGACGATATGGAACCAGAATTTTATCGACCAATACCTGTAGTCGATCAGCCTCGCTGATTATGACTTCTGTGTATTCGCGATTCTCTGGATCTTTTAATTCACTTTGTAGTAACTGCGCCGCTCCGCGAATTCCACCCAAAGGATTTTTTATTTCATGCGCTAGATTTCTTAATAATCGTCGAGTTTGTTCTGATAACTCACTCATCCGTCGCTCTTGTCTCTGTTGCAAAGCAAGCTGAGCAGGAACCAACTCGATAATCAACTGATTCGGGTCATCCGTAACGGGATTAATTGAAATATAAACTTGTACAGATTCTTGAGGAGAACAATGGAGTTCAGTCAATTGCCCCTGAACAGTAAAATTAATTGAAGGATTATTCGCATAAGACTGAATCCAGCTTTCTGCTCCATCAATCATCGTCGCGTAGTGACCATCTCGAAGCAATTTCTCCGATTTACCGAATAGGCTCTCCGCAGCTAAGTTTGCAAAAAGAATTTTTCCGTGAAGATCAACGACTAATACTCCAATCGTCAATAAATCCAATCCTTGAAAGCGTTCAGATTTTGGGTACATGACAATCCTCGTACAAAAAAGGGTATAGAAAAATCTATACCCCATTGTTCATCGTCTTTTTAAAAGAGATCTTTACAGAGCATAGTACATGTCATACTCTTCTGGCGTTACAGCCATCTGAGCTCGTACCACATCTGCATGTTTCATCTCAATGTATGCCTGAATCATATCTTCAGTAAATACACCACCAGCGGTTAAGAATGCATGGTCTTCAGCTAGGTAACCTAAAGCCTGCTCAAGGGAAGAGCAAACGGTTGGAATCTTAGCATTTTCTTCAGGTGGCAAATCATATAAGTTCTTATCCGCAGCTTCGCCCGGATGAATCTTATTCTGAATACCATCAAGACCGGCCATTAACAACGCTGCAAAGCACAGATACGGATTAGCCAATGGATCTGGGAAGCGAACTTCCACACGACGAGCTTTATCACTTGCAACATATGGAATTCGGAAAGAAGCCGAACGGTTTCGAGCCGAATAAGCCAACTTCACAGGAGCTTCAAAACCAGGAACCAAACGCTTATAACTATTGGTAGAAGGATTGGTAATCGCATTAAGTGCACGTGCGTGCTTCATCACGCCACCAATATAGTAGAGAGCTAGGTCAGACAAACCTGCATAGCCATTACCAGCAAATAAATTCTTACCATCTTTCCAAATGGACTGATGAACGTGCATACCAGAACCGTTATCACCTACGAGTGGTTTGGGCATAAAGGTTGCTGTCTTGTTGTAAGCCGCTGCAACGTTCCAAATGGTGTACTTCATAATTTGGGTCCAGTCGGCACGCTTAGTTAACGTAGAGAAACGAGTACCAATTTCACACTGTCCTGCGCCACCCACTTCATGGTGGTGCACTTCAACAGGAACACCCTGTTGCTCTAACAGGGTACACATTTCTGCACGAATATTCGTTAAAGAATCAACCGGAGGAACAGGGAAGTAGCCACCTCTAACAGTTGGACGGTAACCCAAGTTATGACCGTTCATATCTGCACCAGTCATCCAATGACCTTCTTCACTTTCAACCGAGAAGAAGGACTGGTTCATGCTCGTATTCCAAGAAACTCCATCAAAAATGAAGAATTCAGGTTCTGGACCAAAAAAGGCCGTATCACCAATACCTGTACTCTTTAAATAAGCTTCAGCACGTCCAGCAACAGAACGAGGATCTCGGGAATATCCTTTTCCAGTCGTTGGCTCTACAACATTACAAGTAAGAATCAAAGTTGGTGCATCAGAAAATGGATCCATACGAGCACTTTCCGGATCCGGCATCAACTGCATATCTCCAGCCTCTACCCCTTTCCAGCCTCTCATTGAAGAACCATCAAAGGCATGACCTTCTTCAAATTTATCTTCATCGAAAGCAGAAACTGGAACAGACACATGCTGTTCTTTACCTAAAAAATCAGTAAATCGAAAATCGACAAATTCAACCTTATTCTCAGAAATCAGGTCCATTACATCGGAAACCGTTGTTGCCATTACATCCTCGCTTTAATCATAATCGGTTTTACTTAAACAGCGTTTACTTATATAAGCAAATATCGTGCCAAATATTTTGAATCAAATATCTGCAGATTACATCTTGTTAAAGTTTATTTTTAGTCCTAGTTATGAAATTATTGCACCAAAACGGTGCTAAAGATACTTTTTTCTGCACCAAGAACAAACCTAGAGAAAAATTTCTTGTACATTGTTCAAGAATTGCCATCCCAAAGGCGTGGTTTGAAGTCGATTTTCTGCCGGTTCCAATAATTTATGGTTCACACCTTGATTCCATTTTTCTTCAACTACGCTCCATGGAAGTAAGGTTCTTTCCTCCCATAACTCTTTAGAAACCCCTTTTCTTAATCGAAGAATATTCAGCATAAATTCGAAAGGTAAATTTTCTGGAATAACTGAATATTTTTCTTCAAGTCCACCACCGCTAGACTCAACATTATTCATCCATTTTTTAGGATGAGAAAAAGAAACCGTACGGAATATTTTGTTCCCGTATGTAATTTTTCCATGTGCTCCGGGACCGATTCCTAAATAATCACCAAATTCCCAATAGTTAAGATTATGAAGACAATACCGACCTGGTTTTGCATAGCCTGAAACCTCATAATGATCAAAACCTTGTTTTGATGTTTCAGTTTCAATCTTCTCTTGCATCTGATCAATTAGATCGATGCTCGGTAAATTAAGTGGAGGTCGTTTTGCAAATATTGTTTGAGGTTCTATCGTCAGTTGGTAATAAGACAAGTGTGTCGAATTCATTGAGACAGCCAAACTTAAATCAGAACAAAGATCTTCTAAACCTTGTGTTGGTAAGCCAAACATCAAATCAATATTGATATTGTCAAACTCTTGTTGGGCTTCTCGAATCGCTGTTAGGGCAACCTCTTTCGAGTGAATACGACCTAAGCACTGTAACTTATTATCATCAAAACTCTGGACACCAATAGATAAGCGATTGATTCCACTTTGACGAAATGCCTTATAGGATTCACTGTTTAAAGTACCAGGGTTGGCCTCAAGAGTAATTTCTGCTGTTGAAGACATCTGAGCATTCTGACTAATAAACGAAAGAATCGACTCAATAGAACTCGCCTTCATAAGTGAAGGAGTCCCTCCTCCCCAAAAAATAGTTTCTATTGTTCTATCCTTAATCCAAGGTAATTGATGCAGAAAAGCTTTTTTTAAACAATCCACATACTGCTCTTCAGGGATATCTTTTTGTGATTTTGAATAAGAATTAAAATCACAATAAGGGCACTTCTTGAGGCACCATGGCCAATGAATATATAGGGAAAGCGGTATCATCTTACCAATACCAACGCTCTTTAATGAGATTCAACATAGCGCGAACGGCTTTACCTCTGTGGCTGACTTCGTTTTTTTCCGTAGCCGTTAACTCCGCAGCGTGTCTTCCGTCCGGCAAAACAAAGTAAGGATCATATCCAAAGCCACCCTCCCCTTTAGCCTCATCACTGATTGCACCATCCCATACACCAATAGCAATTAGCGGTTCTGGATCGTCAGCACTTCGGACTGCTGTAATCACGCATGTGTAGTGAGCTTTACGATTTTCAACACCTTGTAAAGAAGCGATTAATTTTGCATTGTTGCGAGCATCGTCCGATGATTCTCCCGCATATCGAGCGCTAAATACGCCAGGCATTCCCCCCAAAGCATCTACACAAATCCCTGAATCGTCTGCTATAGCTGGAAGTCCCGTGCTTTTTGAAGCATGTCGAGCTTTTACTAACGAATTTTCTAAAAAAGTATGGAAGGGTTCTTCTACCGACTCAACACCCAAAGAACCTTGAGAAACCACCTCAACATTGATCGATTTAAGTAAGTCATTTAACTCACCTAATTTTTTTTTGTTATTGCTCGCTAGGACAATCTTTCTTGTCATACAACGTTCCTTAATTTCTAAAGATTATTTTGGATTTCGATCAAATTTTTAATGCCTGATTTTGCCATGGTGATCAGTTGATTCAATTCAACCTCACTAAAAGGCACCCCTTCTGCTGTTCCTTGGATTTCAACGAATCGGCCCTGTCCAGTCATTACGACATTCATATCCGTATCGCATTCATGATCTTCTGCGTAATCCACATCACAGACCGGATGTCCTTTATAGATACCAACTGAAATCGCCGCAACGTTACTCAAAATCACAGTCTTTTCAACCAAGTTTTTCTCAATCAGTTTATTTAACGCATCTCGAAGTGCGACAAAAGCCCCGGTAATCGATGCACACCGAGTCCCACCATCGGCTTGAATTACATCACAGTCGATTTTAATTGTTCGAGGACCTAACGCTTTCAAATTAACAACAGAACGAAGAGATCGACCAATTAATCGTTGGATTTCTTGCGTACGTCCGCTTTGTTTTCCACGAACCGCTTCTCGCTCGACTCTTGTCCCAGTAGAACGAGGTAACATGCCGTATTCTGCCGTAATCCATCCTTGATTAGCGTCTTTTAGCCATCCAGGAACTTTCTCTTCTACGCTAGCCGTACAGATTACTTTTGTGTTTCCAACTTCAATTAACACAGATCCCTCAGCATGCATTGTGTAGTTACGAGTAATCCGAACGGAACGCATCTCTTCAGGTTGTCTACCACTTGGGCGACTCCAAGCTACTTCTGCCACTTTATCCTCCTGTACATAAGTTATCGTTAATTGTAACGCTTATAAAAAATAGCTTTCCTCAGGATCATGTCAGAAGAAAGAGTAAAATCGTTTACCTATTTAACAGATGATTTTGGGAGATTTCCTTGACCAAGCCACTTTCAAGTATGACTGGATTTGCTAATTCAACCGTTCAGACCGAATTGGGGAATTTAGTGTGCGAAATAAAAACTGTTAATTCTCGTTTTTTAGATTTAACGGTTCGTCTTTCTGATGAAGTCCGCTTCGTCGAACCCAAGGTAAGAGAAATTATCCAAAGTCACATTAATCGCGGAAAAATAGAAGTTCGTCTGAATCTTAATGGAGAAAAAAAGCCTGCAACTGAATTAGATGAAACTGCGCTAGAGCAACTATTAAATCTTCAGGCTCAACTTACAAAAAAAATCCCCAACATTCGTTCTATGAGCGTGTCGGATCTTTTGCGCTTCCCCGGAATTATTGTTCCTCTTGCAAATGATCGAGAATTATTTGAAAAACAAATCATTGAGGCTCTAGAACAAAGTTTGGCAATGCTAGTGTCTAGCCGACATCGTGAAGGTCAAGCCTTATCTAAGATATTATTAAATTATTGTGATCAAATCGAGGCAATCGTAAACGAGATTCGTCCTAGAATCCCAGAAATTCTTCTGGCTATGAAGAAAAAACTCTCTGATCGTCTCGATGAAGCATTAACACAACCTCTTTTAAATCAAACTAGCCTATCTCGTGAAGAAATCAACGATCGTATCCGTCAAGAGGTTACCCTTTACGGCATGAAGATGGATGTGGATGAAGAAATTAATCGACTTCTAACTCACGTCAATGAATGCCGAAGAGTCTTAGCTAACGGTGGTTCTGTTGGTCGTCGGTTGGATTTCCTTATGCAGGAACTCAATCGAGAAGCGAATACACTGGGAAGTAAAGCGGTTGCAATTGAAATGACAGATGCCTCTGTTAATCTGAAGCTAGTCATCGAACAAATGCGTGAACAAATTCAAAACTTAGAATAAATACGTTCTTTCACTAAAGATTTATTTACATGAATTCTGGGGTACTGTTTACGTTGAGTTCTTACATTCTGTGGGGACTCTTTCCCTTGTATTTCCGTAGCATTAACATGGTTGATGCAACGGAAATCATAGGGCATCGTATTATCTGGTCAGCCGTTCTGATTTTTTTTATTCTATTTTTATTAAAACAATGGAATTGGCTAAAAAAGGCTTGTAACGGACGAGTTATTTTGATTTTCTTTTGTTCCTCATTCCTTTTAGCCATTAATTGGGGAACCTATGTTTATGCCATTGTTCATGACAGAACCCTAGAGGCATCTTTAGGATACTTTATCAATCCTCTGATATCTGTAGCACTTGGTGCTTATTTTTTAAAGGAAAAGTTACGCTCTCTTCAAAAAGTATGTGTATTGCTGGCTTTAATTGGTGTTATCTGGATTACTTGGAAAACAGGAAGCGCTCCTTGGCTTGGTCTGACCATGGCCACCACTTTTGCCGTTTACGGCCTAATCCGCAAAACAGCTCCTTTGGGCAGTATTGAAGGCTTAGCTTTAGAAACCTTGATTCTGACTCCTATCGCCCTTGGTTTCCTTGCCTGGCTTTACAGCCAAAATAGCTTAGCTTTTGCAACGGCACCAACCTCGATACAGCTTTTATTGATCGCCGCAGGCCCCATCACAACCGTCCCTCTTTTACTTTTTGCCTCAGGTGTTCGTCGTATTAACTACTCCACCGTAGGAATTATTCAATACGTCAGTCCCTCGATGGTTTTCCTTCTTGGTGTTTTCGCGTTTCATGAACCTTTTAATATAACGCTATTTATTGGATTCTTATTTATTTGGACGGCAGTTTTATTCTTTACTTTTGACTCGATTCGTCACAGTAATCGTCAGAAACGATAGAATCTTCACAGAAGTAAACAAACAAGTTCTTAAAACAACTCGAGCCGATATTGACGGTAAATCAATATCAGCTCGTTATTTTATTAAGTGCGACTAAAAATTAGTTCTTGCTACGGTCAACGTGACGATGAGCTGTAATGAACGGCATCATGGCACGCAACTTAGCGCCAACTTGTTCAATCGGATGAGCCGCGGTCTGCGCACGGATTGCATTCAACTTAGGTGCACCAACGGCATTTTCAAGAAGGAATTCTTTAGCATAAGTACCATCTTGAATATCTTTTAATGCCTGACGCATCGCTGCGCGAGACGCTTCAGTCACAACCTTAGGACCTGTTACATAACCACCAAATTCAGCGTTATTCGAAACAGAATAATTCATATCGGCCAAACCACCTTCATGAACCAAATCTACAATCAATTTCATTTCATGCAGACATTCAAAGTAGGCCATTTCTGGTGCGTAACCGGCTTCAACCAATGTTTCAAAGCCCATCTTAACCAATTCAGCCAAACCACCGCACAATACACACTGTTCACCGAACAAGTCGGTTTCGGTTTCTTCTTTAAAGGTTGTTTCCAAAATACCAACCTTACCAGCGCCATTAGCACAAGCATAAGACATAGCCAAGTCACGTGCTTTACCACTCTTATCAGCATAAATAGCGATCAACTGAGGAACACCTGCACCTGCTACATAAGTAGAACGAACGGTATGACCTGGAGCCTTTGGAGCTACCATCCAAACATCTAAATCAGAACGTGGTTTTACCTGATTAAAGTGAACATTGAAACCATGAGCAAAGACTAAAGAAGCACCTTCTTTAATGTTAGGTTCAACTTCTTCGCGATAAACACGTGCAATCGTTTCGTCTGGTAAAAGCATCATCACGATATCGGCATCCTTAACGGCTTCTGCAACAGTCTTAACTGTAAGACCAGTTGCTTCAGCTTTTTTCCAGGAAGAACCGTGACGAAGACCTACAACAACATCAACACCAGAGTCTCTTAAGTTAAGAGCATGAGCATGGCCTTGAGAACCAAAGCCTAAGATGGCAACTTTCTTGCTCTGAACGAGAGATAGATCACAATCTTTATCGTAAAAAACTTTCATTTTTGTAACCTCTTTTCTTCAAGTCAATTAAATTAAGTTAAATTATTCGCAATACTACAAACGTAAAATTCGATCACCACGACCGATACCACAAGTACCTGTTCTTACCATTTCTAAAATAGCCGTTGGTTCTACCGCCTTCACGAGGGCATCCAACTTACTAGAGTCACCAGTAAGTTCGATCGTATAAGTTCGATCTGTTACATCAATAATCCGACCTCTGAAGATATCCGCTAATCTTTTCATTTCTTCCCGGTCTCGACCAATAGCGCGTACTTTCAGTAACATCATTTCGCGTTCAGCATGCTCACCTTCTGTCAGGTCTACCACTTTAATCACTTCGATCAAACGATTTAGGTGTTTGGTGATTTGTTCAATCAAATCATCATCACCCAAACTAACAATCGTCATGCGAGAAATGGTGGGATCTTCGGTCGGAGCCGCTGTGATCGTATCAATGTTATAACCCCTCGCAGAAAACAAGCCAACTACGCGAGAAAGCGCTCCAGGTTCATTTTCCAGCAGAACAGAAATCACATGTTTTTTCATTAGATTTTCTCCGAACCCAATAACATTTCTGTAAGACCACTACCAGCCTTAATCATCGGCCAGACATTTTCAGTTGGATCTACATGAAAATCTATAAATACCAATTGATTGCGATACTTACCAAAGGCATCTCGTAACACCGGTTCAACATCTTCAGGCTTTTCTACAACAATACCAATGTGGCCATAAGCCTCTGCAAGAGCCTTAAAGTTCGGCGTTACTTCCATATGGGACTGAGAATATCTCTTTCCATACTCTAATTCTTGCCACTGACGAACCATACCTAAGTAATTGTTATTCAACAGAATAATCTTGGGAGCAACACCTTCTTGTTTAGCAGTTGCCAACTCTTGAATATTCATCTGAATAGAACCATCCCCAGTAACTACCGCAACAGGTGAATTTGGACTTGCCTTGCAGGCACCGATACCATAAGGAAGACCGACTCCCATCGTACCTAGACCACCTGAAGTCAGCCAACGTCTTGGTTTAGAAAATGGCAGATACTGTGCACACCACATTTGATGTTGACCAACATCACTTGCAACAATGAGATCTTCTCCACCAATTTCCAAAAGTTTTTGAAGTACATACTGAGGCTTAATCACACGATCACTATTGGCATAATCTAAACAACGAACAGCTCGCCACTCGTTAATTTTATTTTGCCAAGAAGCCATCTTTTCCGGATCTGGTCTTTCTTCGATCTGTTCTAGCTGATTGAGCATATCAGCTAAAACCACTTTGACGTCTCCAACAATAGGAACATCAACATGAACTCGTTTAGAAATCGACGAAGGATCAACGTCCACGTGAATAATTCGATGTCCTGTTTGAGCAAATTGCTTAGGCAGACCAACGACTCGATCATCAAAACGAGCTCCAATCGCCAACAACACATCGCTATTTTGCATAGCCATATTCGCTTCATAGGTACCATGCATACCAGCCATACCTAAGAATTTTTTATCATTCGACTTCATGGCTCCAAGTCCCATTAAAGTCGAAGTCACTGGAATTCCCAATTCAGAAGCAAATCGCTGTAATAATTCGCTAGCATTGGCAGATACCACGCCACCACCAATGTGAATCAAAGGTCTTTCTGCTGTTGTTAACAAAGCAAGAGCTTTGCGAATTTGACCTAAATGTCCCTTAAGAACCGGACGATAGGAACGTAATTCCATAACCTTAGGATACACATACTCACATTTATCCGCCGTAATATCCTTAGGAAGGTCAATTACAACTGGACCAGGGCGTCCTGTCTTGGCAATATGAAACGCTTTTTTGATGGTGACCGCAAGGTCCTTCACATCTTTGACGAGAAAATTATGTTTTACACAGGGACGTGTAATACCAACCGTATCAACTTCCTGGAACGCGTCTTGTCCGATTGCAAAAGTATGCACCTGACCTGTGATAACAACTAATGGAATACTATCTGCAAATGCTGTGGCAATACCCGTCACAGCGTTAGTAGCACCCGGACCACTTGTAACAATAGCAACTCCTACTTTGTTACTCGTCCGAGCATAAGCATCGGCCATATGAATGGCGCCCTGTTCGTGGCGAACGAGAACGTGTTTGAACTTATCTTGTTTACCGATGGCGTCATATACATTGAGAACAGAGCCTCCTGGATAACCAAATACTAGTTCAACTCCTTCTTCAGCTAGAGCTCTAACTAGGATTTCCGAACCATTAAGGATTTCCGCAGATGGCTCCATTTTGTCTAAACTCATTTTACTGATCCTTTCAAAAAATTGATCAGATGTTTACAGCACAGCTTGTGACTGCCCATAAACGTCACGTGGAGATCTGACTCGTGCGTTTTTCTCCAAAAACGCTCTCTCAGAGATCTACTCCGGTTGTTGGGAGTATGAGTGAAAGGATAACTGATAAAAAATCAAAAACACGACTTTGAATACACAAAATCTTTTGCTTATAAATTAATCTTTTTTATTTTGTGGTATCAATCTAAATATAGCTCGATTTAATTCTTGAGGAGATACCGGTTTTTGAATAATGACAGGAAGCGACATCAAATCCACACTTCTATCGCTAAAGTTCGACCCTTCTGTTTCCTCTTCGTACTGATCCAAAACGACATCTCGAGAAACCGCCGTACTTACAATAGCCGGAATACGACGCCCCATAGCACTTCGAATACGGAAAACGGCCTGTAACCCGGTTAAAAGTCCAGGTCCTAAGTTGTAATCTGCAAGGATAATATCCAATGGTTTTCCATTCAAAAATGGAACAGTAATCTCAGCATCATAACAAGATGCACTTGTCACATTAGCACCCCAAGCCACTAAAAGCGCTTCAATGCTTTGTCGAATCAATGTGTCATCTTCAATGAGAAGAATGTTAGCGCCACTTAAAGACTGAGGTATTGCATCATAAGTTGCTCTTTGTAAGACTTCAACCTGTTTAGGATCTGACGCAATCGGTAGTTCCAAACGAAAAATTGTTCCTTTACCCACTCTTGAATGCATCGAAAGTTTGATGTCCAAAAGAGCTGAAATCTTATGAACAATCGAAAGACCTAAGCCAAAACCCTCTTCAGCAGAGCGTCCTGCTTTGCCTCTGAAAAAATCGCTATAAAGTTTTGATTGCTCTTCCTGAGTAATACCTGGTCCTGTATCTGCTACCGAGATAATCAGCGTTCCAACACGACTTTCCTTAGCTCGAATCAAAACATCCCCTCGGGTACAGTAACGCACTGCATTTCCAATGAGATTTCGAAGAATTCGTCCCAATAGAACTTCATCGGTAAAAACAGTTACGTCCGAAGTTTTAATTTTGAAATTAAGCCCTTTTTTCTGAGCAATCGGTTGAAATTCAGAATCAAGATCATTCAAAAGTGAACGAATTGAAAAACTCTCTGGGTTAATTTTGATACTTTTGGCTTCTAACCTTGATATGGTTAGAATCTGATCTACTAAAGTCGAAACTAGGTTACAGGCCTTTGCCAAGTTCTCAACCAAGGGTTTATTTCTTTTTTCGACCGATTCTTCCAAAAGAGAAATAAAAATCCCCATGGCTTGTAAAGGTTGACGTAAATCGTGATTAGCACCGGCAAAAAAACGAGTACGATTTCGAATCGCTACTTCGGCAACCTCTCGGGCAAATTCAGCCTTTTGTCTTTGCTGAATCAATTGCTCCATAAGAAGCTCTTTTTCAATCGATTGATAGATTGACGCAGTAAATATTTGATTTAAACGGCGTCCAAAATATACGATTGTTAGAACGATGATGACCAGTAACTCTAATGCAACGTCTAAAGAAATTTCGTATACGTAAATAAACCTTAAATACGGTGGCAATAAGATAGCGGGTAAGAAAGACCACAACCCAGGTAGCCAACAGGCATATAACGGAATACTACCGAATGCAACACTGAAAATAATTCCCATTAAGACAACATGATCTACGGGGGAGTTGGCCTGCATGAAGAAAAAACCAGCAAAACCCCATATCAAACCAGATACAAAGGTCATCTGCATAGTACGATTGCGCCAAAAAGAAAAATCGTGATTTGCAGTCGGAGAATTAAAAAAATCGTCTGCTGATTTCAAACAGGCTAACGTATGCATCACATTAAAGGCTAGCCAAAAGAGCATCATATAAGGAGAAGACGCTTCCCAACAAAGAACAGCAAGAACTAGGCTTAAAAACATGCGTACGATCACCACAACGGAACTACGATGTTTCATGTTACCTAATTGACGAAATTCCACCATTTTTTGAAGCTCTTTGGGAGGAATTTCAGCAGACAATTCAACATCAGGTGGACCCGGCATTAATGTTGCACGAACCCATTCGTAAAAATTTCGTACCATCTGGCTCATATCAATTCAGGTCCATCATAAATAACTAATTTAGCCATACGATCCGATACTTCAATTGAAACCTTAGAACCAATGACAAGTGTACACATTCTTTCGATATGACCAAATGGTAATCCCATAATAACGGGCTTTTTAGCAAGACTTGAGAAATAACTTAGAGCTTCATCCACGTTATAACCAAAATCATGTCCTGAGTGTCTTATACCAGTAAAACTGCCCAGAATCACACAAGATTGTTGGGAAATAACGCCCGATTGTACAAGCTGTAGAAGACACCGTTCTATTTTATAGGCCGGCTCTCCCACATCTTCCAAAAATAGAATTCCACCTTTAATTTTTGGGAAAAATTCTGTCCCTAAAAGAGAAGTCAAAACCGTTAAATTTCCACCCCAAAGTATTCCTTCAGAATAGAAATTTTGAGCTTCTGTTTGAAAAGAAATTTCGTACTTTTTAGCTGTCAACGCACGAAAAAATTCAGAAATGGTCCAGGGATCGGTTGTCTCTTTCCCTAATACAGAGGCCGTTGGAGCGTGTAAACTCTTACCTCCGACCTTGGCTAAATAAGCTAAAGAAAAAAGGGTAATATCCGAAAAGCCTGCAACCCAAGTACCTTTTTCGTAGATACGATCAAACTTAATATGGGGAAGAATTCGATTCATACCATAGCCACCCCGAGCCATTAGTACTAAATCATTTCCCTTATCTATGGTTGCGTTATTAAATTCCTCTAAACGCACCAGATCATTTTTTCCAGCAAATCGCTGGTAACTGTCATACACCCCAGACGCTAATTCAGTACTCCAACCTCTTTTTTCAAAACAAGAGGCTACTTTTGCAACATCATCAGTACAAAGTACCTTACCCGAAGGCGCTACGATTTCAACCTTCCTCACATCACACCTTACACTTTCTTTGATTTGCAAAAAATTGATCTAAAAGTTGTCGACATTCTGACGATAGGATACCAGAGCAAATAAAGGGCTTATCTCTGTGATTTCTTGGTTTTAATAAATCAGCACTACCACACACTCTGCTTTCTTCACCCGCTGTAGCACCATACACAACTCGACTGATACGAGAATTAAGAATTGCACCAGCACACATTGGACAGGGTTCTAGAGTTACGTAAAGCGTACAAGTCTCTAGACGATAATTTTTTAATTGATTCGATGCTTGACGAATTGCTTGAATTTCAGCGTGTGCGGTTGGATCTGTCCTTCCAATCACTTGATTGTGTCCTCTCCCTATGATTGCGTTTTCAGATACAACAACCGCTCCAATAGGAATTTCACCTTCTTCTAAAGCTAACTTAGCTTCAAGAAGAGCTTCTTGCATCCAAACTTCATCTTTAGAGGAATCAAGTAGAGATTCTTGAAATTTCCTTTCTCCATTAAGTGCCTTTTCTCGACGTTTCTGAATTTCTTGTTGACGTCTTTTTTCAACTAGAGCAGACAAATCTTGGTATGACAGAAACGGAACTTTAGGAATCCCCTTGGGGCATGACATTAACAAGTCATCAGGGCCAGATCTCAACCAAGAAGCTGGTCCCAATAAAAAACACCTTGCATCTAATTTTGTTGGATTAGACTGATCTTGGCTCCCTGCAATAAACATTGTAAGTACGGCAAGCAACTCTTGAGGATTTTTACGAAGGGCTTCCATAGGATAGTTCTTTCGTATTGATAGATCTAAAAAAAGATCTAACTCTCGATTTTCCATAAAAATTACCCTCGTAACCCTCTAACTTTATTTAATACGAAATTGCTTCACCATAGAAAGGTAAATTCATTATTACTTAATGATTTTAGCCTCCAAAACATCAAGCTCTAAGGAACGAAAATCTTTATCGACTTGAGCTCTAATTTGAACAGGCTGGTCTTTGACTACGTGTCCCCAATCCTTATCGTCATCTAATTCACAGACGATCGTAGCACCATTTTGATCGCGGAAAAGATACTTATCTCCCTTAAGATGATCTACAAATGTACCTCTTAGAACAACAATCTGATCATCTTTTGCTGAGTCTTGAATCTGAGAAATCGTAGTGATCTTACTATGAAAACCCTGAGGCATCCGAGTCTGAACCTCTCTGGTCTGATTAAATCCAGATGGGGGAGTCGCACATACCGAGCCTGCAAACACACTCGTCGCGATTAAGATAGACACATAAAGCTTATTCATAAACAACCTCCTTAATCATTTAATTAGGTTAAGATAGTTATATTATTTTTATACCTTTTTGACCACCATTAGAGTGTAAAAATTTCCTAAATTTTTATGTGATTGGTAGTCGTTATATCTACATTCATCATGCCCAACTGAGGTTATCATGGACTTTTCCTCCGTTCTTAAAACTAGACATTCAGTTCGTCATTTCCAAAGCACGCCTATAGATAAGGATATCTTATTGGATATTCTTCGCGACGCTCAAACATCCCCGTCTTGGGTAAATGCTCAAGAATATCGTGTTTGGTTGGTTACAGGAAAAAAACTTGAATGTATTCGAGATGAATACCATTCCATGACCGAAAAAGGTATCAAAGGCTATTCAGATATGCCTGTTGCCCATCGCACTTCTTGGTCTCTTCAGGCACAAGAAAACATGAAACAATTCAGTGACGCTCGTATTCAGGCTGGATTACTCGAAGAGAAAGAACTTTCTCAATCGTACCTTTTCCATGCGCCAGCGGTTATGTATCTCACACTTCCTAAACAGCATAGTGAGTGGGCTTTGTTAGATCTAGGCGTTTTTGAACAAACCCTTCTCTTAGCCGCTACTTCACGAGGAATCGGGACTGTTCCTGCTTACAATTTAGTTAAATATCCCGATGTTTTACGGAATCATTTATCAATTCCTGAAACCGAAAGAATCGTTATTGGTATTGCACTAGGATTCGAAGAAGATACAAGATTAAATAAACATCGATCCATCCGACAACCGTTGGAAAATATCGTAACGATCGTTGAATAGAAAAGTATTGCGAGAACATAGTCTTGCGAAGTATTGATGACAAGTTATGTTCTCAATATAAATAAAATTCAAACCGTAATGTTTCACATGAAATCCACCAAACTACCTTTTCGTCTTTATATTTGGAACGCTATTTTTATAGCGATTACGATCGTTTGTATATCAGGTCGATATTTAACTGAGCATGATTCATGGGATTTTTGGCAACTTCTTTACTTTTGCGTATTTGGTTTAAGTAATTTCTTTTTCTTAAACTTAATTGTTGCACTACTAACTGCCTACCCTTTAGGACGTTTTAATCTAACAAAAATAGCGACTTTTTTGACAATTACTTTTAGTTCGCTTCTAACTGTTTTTATCTTGGCTGATACCTTTGTCTACCAACAGTATCGTTTGCACATTAATCTAGCGATGCTTGAGATGACTTTATTAGGGGGGGGTGAGGTAGTTCAATTTTCTTACTCGATGCTCAGTCAAATTATTGTTATTTGCCTAGCAATCCTAGTTTGGAGTACCTTAAGCTTCTTCGTAGCGCGCTTCATATCTCAAAAGCTAACTAAAACAGCATACTCCTTACTATTTCTGATCTCTATTTTGTTTGTCGGAGCTAATGTTTTATATGCTTACGCCTATCCTATCAACTGGACTAATGTATTAGTAATTAAGGAAAAACTACCTCTTATTCGCCCTTTGAAGATGAATTCATTCTTTATTAAAACGGGGATTATTAAAGAGAGCGATATTCACAATTCTAATTTATCAATAGATAACAAAGTCGGGAATTTTAAATATCCACTGAATGATCTAAATTGTGGAACAGGAGCTAAAAATCTTAATATTGTATTTATTTTTGTCGATGCTCTAAGATCAGATGTTGTCACAAAAGAAAATACTCCTAATGTATGGAATTTTGCTGAAGAGAATATTGTTTTCAAAAACCACTATGCAGTAGGTAACCATACTCGAGATAGTCTTTTTTCTACATTTTATGGAATTCCAAGTACCTATTGGTTCAGTGCATTAGCTGACAAAACACCATCTGCATTTATAACAGCATTACAAAAATCAAACTACAACATCGGTGTCTTTGCTGGTGCACCTTTGACTCGACCAGAATTTCATCAAACAATCTTTTCTGGTATTCAAAATTTAAGACTTAACTCTCCGGGAAACACTATTCTTGAAAGAGACCGTCACGCAATTGATGATTTTATTTCTTGGCATCAGAAACAAAAAAACAAAAATCCGTTTTTTAGTTTTATCTTCCTAGATAATGTTCACGGTTACGCTTTCCCGGAAGATCAAAAACATACTCTCTATCAACCTTATTGGAAGGAAATTAATCACATTGAACTTAATAGTAAGTTTGATCCAAAACCTTATTTCAATCGATATAAAAATGCTGTCCATTATGCGGATGAGCAGATTGTCCGAATCCTTCAATACATTGAATCACAAAATCTAATGGATTCCACCATTGTGGTCATTAGTGCCGATCACGGCGAAGAGTTTAATGACCACGGACTTAATTACTGGGGACATGGAGGAAACTATACAGATGTACAGATCAAGGTCCCTTTGATTATTCATTGGCCTGGAAAAACGAAAGCAAACATTCAGTACATGACGAATCACTATGATATTACAGCAACCTTTCTTCCAGAAGTTCTTAATTGCCGTAATCCTGTATCAGACTATTCTATTGGACACTCTTTATGGTCAACAGAAAACAGAAGAAATTGGTTTATAGCTAGTGGCTATAGTGATAAAGCGATTGTTGAAAATGATCGTGTAGTACTCATCAATAAAATGGGAGCACTAGAATATCTGGACAAACAGCTTAAACAGTCACCAAACCAATCGATGCCTCCTCATCTTAAAGATGCTTTGTTAGATATGAGTCGATATCGTCGATAACTATCAAAAATTTTGGGACCGATCAGTTAACTGAATCGGTCCCAAATTTAGAGTTTTTGTTGGATTAGTTTTCCAAACGATAGTTTGGAGCTTCCTTCGTGATTCTTACGTCATGGACATGAGATTCACGCATACCAGCAGAAGTAATTTCAACAAATTCTGCCTTAGCTCTCATTTCATCAATAGTCTTACAACCACAGTAACCCATTGAAGAACGTAAACCACCGCACATCTGATAGATGATGGTTAGTACGCTACCCTTATAAGGCACCATACCTTCAATACCTTCTGGAACAAACTTATCAACATTACCGTTATTGTTGTCTTGGAAATAACGGTCTGCAGAACCACGTCCCATAGCACCCAAAGAACCCATACCGCGGTAGCTCTTATAGGAACGACCTTGATAAAGGATCACTTCACCAGGAGCTTCGTCAGTACCAGCAAACATACCACCCATCATGATGGAGTTAGCTCCCGCAGCGATTGCCTTAGCAACGTCACCAGAGAAACGAATACCACCGTCAGCAATACAAGGAACACCGGTTCCAACTAAAGCTTCAGCTACGTTAGATACTGCTGTAATCTGAGGAACACCAACACCAGCAACAACGCGAGTTGTACAAATAGAACCTGGGCCAATACCAACCTTAACCGCATCGGCACCAGCATCAACCAATGCCTTAGCTGCTGCAGCTGTTGCAATATTGCCACCAATAACCTGAACCTGTGGATAATGTTTCTTAACCCAAGCTACACGATCCAAAACACCCTGAGAATGTCCGTGAGCTGTATCGACAGTCAAAACGTCTACACCAGCATCAATCAACATTTCAACACGTTCTTCGGTACCAGCACCAACGCCAACCGCTGCGCCAACAAGCAACTTACCGTGACGGTCCTTAGCTGCGTACGGATGATCAATTGCCTTAGTAATATCTTTAACGGTCATCAAACCCTTAAGATTGAACTGATCATCAACGACAACAACGCGTTCAAGACGATGGTGATGCATTAACTGCTTAGCTTCTTCAAGAGTACCGCCTTCTTTGATCGTTACTAAACGATCAGCAGGGGTCATGATCTCTTTGACTTTAGCATCGAGTTTTGATTCAAAACGAAGGTCTCGGCTAGTAACCATACCAAGAACCTTGGTACCTTCAACAACAGGAAGACCGGAAATGTGACGTTCACGAGTTAAACGGATCACATCGGCCACAATCATGTCTGGTCCAATCGTAATTGGATCTGTGACCATACCAGCCTCATGACGCTTGACCTTCAAAACTTCCGCTGCCTGCTGTTGTGCAGTCATATTTTTATGAATGATACCGATACCACCTTCTTGGGCTAAAGCAATAGCCAACTTGGATTCAGTCACCGTATCCATCGCTGCAGAGCAAAGCGGGATATTCAGGCGTAAATCACGGGTAAATTGAGTAGCAAGGACGGTATCTCGGGGAAGAACGTTCGAGTATGCCGGAACGAGGAGTACATCATCGAATGTAAGAGCCTTCTGAAGGAGTCGCATTTTCAACCTCTAAGCACAAAAATGAATTATAAGAGAAATTCACTTATTAGTTTCAAGAATTTCGTCAATTTAGTGTTATTACTCAACCATTACGTTTTTGCATGACGTCTTTTACGAGTGATTGTAGCCCTTCGGCTCTCTGCTCGCAGTCTTCTTGCTTCTTTTGGATCGACAATAAGCGTTCTACTGATCTCAACTCGATCATTGTTTTCAAGTACTGAACTTAATTGAGCACTTTCATTCCAAATGCTGATCGCCTCTTGTTCTCCAACTTCGATAGCAACTGCTTTTAAAGCATCTGCTACACACGAGCCTACAGGAAGTTCAATCTCCCTTTTTTCCAACCCTTTTGGTTGCTGGCGTACAACAAATATGTTCACCTAAGCCTCCAAATGTAACCGCTATACTCAATACACAATGAATTACGATTGGATATTGAGAATCGCCATACAAAACAGTTAAAATTTTTGGAATTTTACTAGCATCTGTCTTTAGATGCTCATTTTAAAAAAGGATTTTTATCGTGGCTCTAATACAAAATAAAAAAGCCCGGTTCGATTACGCTATCGAAGATAAATTTGAAGCAGGACTCGTTCTTAAGGGATGGGAAGTTAAAGCAATCAGAGCGGGGCGTGCTCAAATTAAAGAAAGTCACATATTCGTACGTGATGGGGAGCTTTTTCTTTTAAATGCACAGGTCGTCCCTCTGGATACGGCTAGTACACATGAAAAAGCAGAACCCACCCGTACACGTAAACTTCTGATGCATAAGCATGAGATTATGCGACTTATCGGAAAGGTAGAGCGAGCTGGTTATACCTTAATCCCATTGGATATGCACTTTAAGGCTGGACGAGTCAAAGTAGAAGTTGGACTCGGAAAAGGTAAACGTGAATTTGAAAAACGTGCGGATGAAAGCAAAAAACAATGGAAGCGAGATCAACAACGGTTACTGAAGACTCGAGTTCGTAGAGGATAATGCATAAAAGTATAAAAATGGTCGCTATTGCGACCATTTTTATATCCATTTATAGAGCCAATTGATAGATTTGAAGC